>NZ_CP038213.1:2728228-3056456 GCF_004526345.1 Ornithinimicrobium flavum
ACCGCCGAGATCGTCGTCAGCCGCGTGACCGGCAAGTTCCCCATGGTCCTGTCGCAGTCCTCCTACGCGATCCAGTCCCCCACGGCGATGGAGGAGTACGACGCCAACGGCATCGCGCTGGAGGGTGAGGCCTTCGTCTTCCCGGAGTATGCCCAGGAGCACCCCACCGGCACGGGCCCGTTCAAGTTCGAGGCCTACGACAACGCCGGCGGCACCGTGACGCTGACGCGCAACGACGACTTCTGGGGTGACGCCGCGGGCGTGTCCGAGCTGGTCTTCAAGATCATCCCGGACGAGAACGCCCGTCGTCAGGAGCTCGAGGCCGGCACCATCCAGGGCTACGACCTCCCGAACCCCGTCGACTGGCAGGCGCTGGAGGACAACGGCAACCAGGTCCTCATCCGGGACCCGTTCAACATCCTCTACCTGGCGCTCAACCCGGTCGCCGACCCGCAGCTCGAGGATCCGCTGGTGCGCCAGGCGCTCTACCACGCGCTGAACCGCGACCAGTTCGTCTCCACCCAGCTGCCCGAGGGTGCTGAGGTCGCCACCCAGTTCATGCCGAGCACCGTGAGCGGTTACGACGAGTCGATCGAGGCCTACGAGTACGACGTGGACAAGGCGAAGCAGCTGCTGGAGGAGGCCGGCAAGTCCGACCTCACCATCGAGCTGTGGTACCCCTCGGAGGTCACCCGGCCCTACATGCCGGACCCGCAGCGCGTCTACGACGCGGTCAAGGCCGACTGGGAGGCCGCCGGCATCACCGTCGAGACCATCACCCAGCCGTGGGCCGGTGGCTACATCGACAACACGCAGGCCAGCCGCGCCCCGGCCTTCTTCCTGGGCTGGACCGGTGACCTGAACTCCGCGGACAACTTCCTCTGCGCCTTCTTCTGCGGTGACGACAACCAGTTCGGCACCTCGGCCTACGACTGGCACGGCGAGCTGCAGGACGCCATCGCGGCGGCCGACGCCGAGGCCGACGAGGACGCCCGTGAGGAGCTGTACAAGGAGCTCAACGCCAACATCATGAGCCCGGAGTGGCTGCCCGGCCTGCCCATCTCGCACAGCCCGCCGGCGATCGTCGTCGGTCCGAACGTGCAGGGTCTGGTGCAGAGCCCGCTGACGGCGGAGGACTTCTCCACCGTCACCATCTCGGAGTGACCCCCAGGGGCCTCGCCCTCCCCGGCACGTCCGGGGAGGGCGGGGCCCTCTGCCCTGACCTGGAGAGGACCGCGACGTGCTGAGGTTCATCATCCGCCGCTCGCTGCAGGCGCTGCTGGCGCTCTTCGTGCTGAGCGTGCTGCTCTTCGCCTGGCTGCGCTCGCTGCCCGGCGGCACGGTCAGCGCCCTCCTCGGTGAGCGCGCCACCCCCGAGAACGCCGCCCGGCTGCGCCAGCAGCTCGGGCTCGACGACCCGTTGCCGGTGCAGTACTGGCGCTTCCTGCAGCGGGTGCTGCAGGGGGACTTCGGGGTGTCCAACGGCGTCTACCGTGGCGAGCCCGCCCTCGACGTCTTCCTCCAGCGCTTCCCGCCACGGTGGAGCTCAGCCTGGTCGCCATGCTCTTCGCCCTGGTCGTGGCCATCCCGCTGGGGTACATCGCCGCCCGCCGCCGTGGCGGTCCGCTCGACACCGGCAGCGTCATCTTCTCCCTGGTCGGTGTCGCCGTCCCGGTGTTCTTCCTCGCCTACGTGCTGAAGTACATCTTCGCCGTGCAGCTGGGCTGGCTGCCCCCCTCGGGCCGGCAGAGCGTGGGCATCAACGCCACCCACATCACCAACATGTACATCCTGGACGGCCTGCTCACGCGGGAGTGGGACGCCGCCTGGGACGCCTTCAAGCACGTCCTGCTCCCGGCGCTGGCCCTGTCCTCGATCCCGTTCGCGATCATCTTCCGGATCACCCGGGCCGCCGTGATCGACGTCATGGACGAGGACTACGTGCGCACCGCCCGGGCCAAGGGCCTGACGCCCGGCACCATCCGGGTGCGGCACATCATGCGCAACGCGCTCATCCCCGTGGTGACCGTCGTCGGCCTGCAGATCGGCGCCCTCCTGGCGGGAGCGATCCTCACCGAGAAGGTCTTCGCCTTCCAGGGGATCGGGCAGGCGCTGGCGATCGGCTTCGAGCGGCGCGACTACCCCGTCCTCCAGGTCGTCATCCTCATGGCCGCCCTGATCTACATCGTCGTCAACCTGCTGGTCGACATCGCCTACGCGATCATCGACCCGCGCGTCCGGACCCGTTGAGGAGCGCGGCATGACCGACCTGTCACCCGGTGACCACCCGACCACCGACCGTCCCGCCTCCGACCGCCCGCCGACGGAGCGTCCGGGCGACCAGCGGTCCCGGCTGGGAGCCCGGCGCAAGGAGCGCATCGACCGCCTCGCGGAGGCCGGCACCCTCACGGACGAGGAGGGGGTGAGCCTGTGGAAGAGCGCGTGGCGCCGCCTGCGGCGTGACCCCGTCTTCGTTCTCGGCGCGGTCATCATCGCCGCCTTCGTGCTCCTGGCGATCCTCGCCCCGTGGATCGCGCCGCACGACCCGGCCGCCCGCCTGCTCATCGACCAGCGCACGACGTCCAACCCCATACCGGGACCGCAGCCCGGTCATCCGCTGGGGGCCGACGACGCCGGTCGGGACATGCTCTCCCGGCTCATCGTGGGGTCGCGTCAGACCCTCATCGTCGGGGTCGTGGCCACGATGCTGGGGCTCACCGGAGGCGTCGTGCTCGGCACCCTCGCGGGCGGCATCGGCGGGTGGATGGACGCCGTCGTGATGCGCATCGTCGACGTCATGCTCTCGATCCCCTCGCTGCTTCTCGCCTTCTCCCTGGCGGCGCTCTTCGCCCGGCCCAACCAGTGGACGGTGATCATCGCGATCGCGACCATCCAGGTCCCGGTCTTCGCCCGCCTGCTGCGCGGGTCGATGATGGCCCAGCGGCACAGCGACCACGTCCTCGCGGCACGCTCGCTCGGGGTGCGGGCCCCGGCCATCGTCTTCCGCCACATGCTGCCCAACTCCATCGGCCCCGTCATCGTCCAGGGCACGCTGGTCCTGGCCGTGGCGATCATCGACGCGGCCGCGCTGTCCTTCCTGGGCCTGGGCAAGGCGGACGACACCGACCCCGAGTGGGGTCAGATGCTGGGCCGCGCGCAGCAGTACTTCAACACCCACCCCGAGGTCGCCGTCTACCCCGCCCTGTGCATCATCGTGGTCGCCCTCGGCTTCACGCTCATGGGCGAGTCGCTGCGCGAGGCCCTCGATCCCAAGTCCCGCCGCTGAGGAGGCACCAGTGACCGCCCAGCCCACCACCACCACCCCGCACCCCCGGGTCGCGCGAGGGGGAGCCCCTGCTGTCCGTGCGCGACCTCAGCGTGACCTTCGGTCGGGGGCGCACGTCCTTCCGTGCGGTCGACGGGGTCGACTTCGACGTCTACCCCGGGCAGACGGTCGGCCTGGTCGGCGAGTCCGGCTGCGGGAAGTCCGTGACGTCGCTGGCCATCATGGGGCTCCTGCCGGCACGGGGAAACACCGTCGGCGGCAGCGCCACCTTCGCCGGCGAGGACCTGCTCGCGATGTCCGCCGACCAGCTGCGCGACCGTCGGGGCCGCGACCTGGCCATGATCTTCCAGGACCCGCTGTCCTCCCTCAACCCCGTGGTGCCCCTGGGGGTGCAGGTCGCGGAGGTCATCCAGCGGCACAAGGGACGCAACCGCGCGGACGCCCAGCGCGAGGCGGGCATCATGCTGAGGAAGGTGGGGATCCCCGACCCCACCCGCCGTCTCAAGGAGTACCCCCACCAGCTGTCCGGCGGGATGCGCCAGCGCGCGCTCATCGCCATGGCCCTGGCCTGCGAGCCCCGGCTGCTCATCGCCGACGAGCCCACCACCGCGCTCGACGTCACCATCCAGGCCCAGATCCTGGCCCTGCTGCGCGAGCTGGTCCAGGAGTCGGGCACGGCCCTGATCATGATCACGCACGACCTGGGCGTGGTCGCCGGTCTGTGCGACGAGGTCAACGTCCTCTACGCCGGGCGCATCGTGGAGCGGGCGCAGCGGCACGACCTCTTCGCCCGTCCCCGCCACCCGTACACCGGGGGCCTGCTGGCCTCCATCCCCCGGCTGCACGAGGAGCGGGGACGACGGCTCACCCCCGTGCCCGGGTCGGTGTCGGACAACATCCCGTGGAGCGGCGGCTGCGCCTTCGCCCCCCGGTGCGCCTCGGAGATCGCCGTCTGCCGCGAGCGGACGCCCGAGCTGGTGCCGGACGCCGGCACCGCCGACGAGGGCCGCCTGCTGCGCTGCCACAACCCGCTCCCGACCGGGTCGGCCGACCCCGGTCGCGTCGAGGAGGAGACCCCATGAGCACACCGGACCAAACGCCGTCACCGGCCGGGACCGCCGCCACGGCAGCCGGGGGCACCGGCGACGCCGGGGCGGTCACCGACCCGGAGGTGCTGCTGGACGTGCGCGGCCTGAAGGTGCACTTCCCGATCAAGAAGGGGCTGGTCTTCGACCGCACCGTCGGGCACGTCTACGCCGTGGACGGGATGGACCTGCAGATCCGCAGGGGCGAGACGTACGGCCTGGTCGGCGAGTCCGGCTGCGGCAAGTCCACCTTCGGCCGGGCGATCCTGCGCCTGGAGGAGCTGACCGAGGGCCAGGTGGTCTTCGAGGGCACGGACCTGGCCTCGCTCAAGGGCGAGAAGCTGCGGACCCAGCGCCGGCACATGCAGATGGTCTTCCAGGACCCCCTCGGCAGCCTCGACCCGCGGCAGACTGTGGAGCAGCTGCTGCTGGAGGGGATGCGCGCGCACGGCCTCACCAAGGGCGGGGAGGCCCGCGAGCGCCTCACCGACCTGCTGCACGAGGTGGGCCTGCCCCCCTCGGCGCTGAGCAAGTACCCCCACGAGTTCTCGGGAGGGCAGCGCCAGCGCGTGGGCATCGCCCGGGCCCTGTCGGTCGACCCGCAGCTCATCGTCGCGGACGAGCCCGTCAGCGCCCTCGACGTCTCGGTCCAGGCGCAGGTGATCAACCTGCTGGCCGACCTGCAGAAGGAGCTCGGCCTCACCTATCTCATCATCGCGCACGACCTGGCCGTGGTGCGCCACATCAGCGACCGGGTGGGCGTCATGTACCTCGGGTCGCTGGTCGAGGAGTCGGACGCGGACGACCTCTACGAGTCGCCGCTGCACCCCTACACCCGCGCGCTGCTGTCCGCGGTGCCGGTGCCGGACCCCGAGATCGAGGACACGCGTGAGCAGATCCTGCTCGTCGGCGACCTGCCCTCGCCCGCGAACCCGCCGTCGGGGTGCCGGTTCCACACCCGCTGCCCCTGGCGGCAGGAGACCCGCTGCGACACCGAGCGGCCGCAGCTGCGCACCGTGGCCGTCGAGGGGGTCCCCGCCAGCCACCGGGTGGCCTGCCACTGGGCCGAGCAGATCGCCAGCGGTGAGCTCCGGCCGCACAGCGTCTCGGTGACCGACGTCACGGACCCCTCCGCGACCGCGCACGACGAGGACGCCTCCCTGGGGGCGAAGGACGTCGCCTACCCCGGCGTCGGCGACGGGGCGTGAGCACGACCGTCCTCGTCCTGCAGCACGAGCGGGACTGCCCTCCGGCGATGATCGTCCCCTGGCTCGCCGCGGCCGGCCTCAGGTGCGAGGTGCGGGCCGCCGACGAGGGCGCGGCGGTGCCGTCGGAGCTCGGCGAGCACGCGGGTCTCCTCGTCCTGGGAGGCCGCATGGGCGCCGGTGACGACCACGCCCACCCCCACCTCATCTCGACCAAGCAGCTCCTCGTGAGCACGGTGGGTCAGGGTCGGCCCGTCCTGGGCGTCTGCCTCGGCCACCAGCTCACCGCGGTGGCGCTCGGCGGGGAGGTGAGGCGCAACCCGCGGGGCCGGACGGTGGGCCTGCAGCCCTGGGCCCCGACCCACGAGGGGAGGTCGGACCCGCTGACCGGCGCCCTGGCGGCCGGCACCCCGGTCCTGCACTGGAACGACGACGTCGTGACCCGGCTGCCTCCCGGTGCCGTCCCGCTCGGCCGGTCCCGGGACGGCGACGTGCAGGCGGCCCGGTTCGGGCCGCGGGCCTGGGGCGTGCAGTTCCACCCCGAGGTCACCCCCGCCGTCGTGGAGCAATGGCGCGACGACCGGGAGCCCGAGCGCGAGCAGGCGGCCCTCACGGCGGTGCAGGAGCGACAGGCGGAGCTGCACCGCGCCTGGGAGCAGCTCCTCGGCCGCTTCGCGCAGGTCGTGCTCGCCGGCTGAGCGACGCCTCCGGACCTCAGCCCACGCGCGCCACGATCACCGGGCAGGGAGCCGAGCGCATGAGCCGCTGGCTCACCGACCCGAGCAGCCGGCCCTGCACGCCGCCGAGCCCACGGCTCCCGACGACGATCGCGTCCCAGTCGGCCGCCGCCTGCTTGACGGTGGGCACGATCGGGCCGCGCCGCACCTCGACGCTCACCTCCACCTCGGGGTGATGCTCGCGGGCCTGCGCCAGGGTGGCCTCCACCATGGCCGTCCGCTCCGCCTCGAGCCGGGCCCACTCGGGGCTGTCCGGCTCAGTCACGACATACCCGCCGACCATCTCGAGGTACCACGTGGTCAGGGCCGTCACCGAGGAGTCGGTCAGCGCGGCGTAGGCGAACGCCGCCCGCGCCGCCCGCGCGCTGTCGGCGCTGCCGTCCACGGCGACCCCGACCCGGCCGTGCGTCAGCGACGACAGGTCGACGCCCGGGTTGATCACCGCGACCGGCGTCCGCGAGTGGGCCGCCACCCCGAGGGAGGTGCTCCCGAGGATGAACTCCTCGAGCGCCCCCTTGCGACCGGTGCCCACGACCAGCAGCGCGGCCTCCTCCTGGTGGTCCAGGAGGGCGTTGACCGGAGACCCGCGCCGGGTCTCCACGCGGGCCGCGATGCCGAGCTCGGCCGCCAGCTGCCCGACGTGCTGCCGGAGCCCGGCGACGGTCTCCTCCTCGGCCTCGAGCACCGCGCTGACCGCGACGATCTCGGCCCCGGCCATCCTGGCCGCGACCGACTCCGGGTCGCTGGCGTGGACAACGACCAGCTCGGCCCCGGTGCGGGCGGCCATCCGCGCGGCCCAGGTCAGCGGCAGATCCCCCGCGCCGGGCCCGGCCACTCCCACGACGATCGGACGCTCCAGCCTGTGCGACACCGCCATCACCTCCATGTGCGCGGAACCGTGGGTCCAGTCTATCGACCCCGCTCCGTAGACTGGGGGGCGCCCTGACCGAGACCAGACCGGGAGACCTCACCAGATGTCCACCATCATCTACACCCGCACCGACGAGGCGCCGCTGCTGGCGACCTACTCGCTCAAGCCGATCATCGAGGCCTTCGCGGGCGCGGCCGGCATCGAGGTGGAGACCCGCGACATCTCTCTGGCCGGGCGGATCCTGGCGCAGTTCCCCGACCGGCTCACCGCCGAGCAGCGGCAGGGCGACGCCCTCGCCGAGCTGGGTGAGCTGGCGACCACCCCCGAGGCCAACATCATCAAGCTGCCCAACATCTCGGCCTCGACCCCTCAGCTGCGCGCGGCGATCACCGAGCTCCAGGGGCAGGGTTACGACGTGCCCGACTACCCGGAGGACCCCCGCACCGAGGAGGAGCACGCCATCCGGGCGGCCTACGACAAGGTGAAGGGGTCGGCGGTCAACCCGGTCCTGCGGGAGGGCAACTCCGACCGCCGCGCCCCCGACGCGGTGAAGAACTACGCCCGCTCGCGGCCGCACTCGATGGGTGCCTGGAGCGCCGACTCGCGCACGCGGGTGGCAACCATGGACGAGGGCGACTTCGCCCACAACGAGCAGTCCGTGGTCCTCGACGCCCCCGACACCCTCACCATCCAGCACGTGGGCCCCGACGGTGAGGTCACGGTGCTCAAGGAGGGGCTGGCGGTCACGGCCGGCGAGGTCGTCGACGCGACCTTCATGGACGTCCGGGCGCTGCGGTCCTTCCTCACCGAGCAGGTGGGTGCCGCCGCCGCGGAGGACGTCCTCTACTCGCTGCACCTCAAGGCCACGATGATGAAGGTCTCCGACCCCATCATCTTCGGGCACGCGGTGGAGACCTTCTTCGCCGACGTCTTCGCCGAGCACGGCGAGCTGCTGGCCTCCGCCGGGCTCTCCTCCCGCGACGGGCTGGGAGGGATCCTGGCCGGCCTGGACGCCCTGGGTGAGCGGGCCGAGGACGTGCGGGGCGCCTTCGAGGCCCGGCTGGCCGAGCTGCCGCGGCTGTCGATGGTGAACTCCGACAAGGGCATCACCAACCTGCACGTGCCCAGCGACGTCATCGTGGACGCGTCCATGCCGGCCATGATCCGCAACGGCGGCAAGCTCTGGGGCCCGAGCGGGGAGGAGGACGACACCCTCGCCGTCATCCCGGACTCGTCGTACGCCGGGATCTACCAGGTCGTCATCGACGACTGCAAGGCCCACGGGGCCTACGACCCGACGACGATGGGGTCGGTGCCCAACGTGGGCCTGATGGCCCAGAAGGCCGAGGAGTACGGCTCCCACGACAAGACGTTCGAGATCGCCGCCGACGGCGCGGTCCAGGTCCTGAGCTCCTCCGGCGAGGTCCTCCTGGACCACCAGGTCGCGGCCGGGGACATCTGGCGGGCCTGCCAGACCAAGGACGAGCCGATCCGCGACTGGGTCAAGCTGGCCGTGACCCGGGCCCGGGCCACCGGTGACCCCGCGATCTTCTGGCTCGACGAGGCACGGGCCCACGACGCCAACCTCATCGCCAAGGTGCGGACCTACCTGCAGGACCACGACACCGAGGGGCTGGACCTGCAGATCCTCTCCCCCGTCGAGGCCACGCGCGTCTCGGTCGACCGGCTGCGCCGGGGCGAGAACACCATCTCGGTCACCGGCAACGTGCTGCGCGACTACAACACCGACCTCTTCCCGATCCTCGAGCTGGGCACGAGCGCCAAGATGCTCTCGGTCGTCCCGCTCATGAACGGCGGCGGCCTGTTCGAGACCGGCGCCGGGGGGTCGGCCCCCAAGCACGTCCAGCAGCTCCAGGCCGAGAACTACCTGCGCTGGGACTCCCTGGGCGAGTTCCTGGCACTCGCCGAGTCCCTGCGTCACCTGGCCGCCCGCGACGACAACCCGCGGGCCGGGGTCCTGGGGGACGCCCTGGACCGGGCGACCGAGAGGGTGCTCACCGAGGGTCGGTCCCCCGCCCGCCGGCTGGGTCAGATCGACAACCGCGGCAGCCACTTCTACCTCGCCCTCTACTGGGCCCAGGAGCTCGCCGGGCAGAGCGAGGACGCCGAGCTCGCCGAGCGGTTCGCGCCGGTCGCGGCCCAGCTGGGCGAGCAGGAGGAGCAGATCGCCTCCGAGCTGCTCGGCGTCCAGGGCAGCCCGGTCGACCTCGGCGGCTACTACCACCCGGACGACGCCAGGGCCGCCGCCGCCATGCGCCCCTCGGCCACCTTCAACGCGGTCATCGACGCGTTGCGTGGCTGACCAGCTCCCCGAGCAGGAGCGGCGGGGCGGGCCCGACCGGGTCCGCCCCGCCGCGTCCGACTCGCCGGAGGGGTCCCCGCGCTACGTGGCGCCCCCGCTCCTCGCCGCCGCGGCGATCGTGCTCCTCTCGGTCAACCTGCGGCCGGGCGCCTCCTCGGTGGGCCCGGTGCTGGAGGAGCTGCGCTCCTCCCTGGGCATGGGCGGGACCGTCGCCGGGCTGATGACCGCCCTCCCGGGGCTCTGCTTCGGCGCGATCGGGCTGCTGGCGGTCGGGCTGGCCCGCCGCATCGGCGTCACCACCGGCATCTTCCTCGGCATCGTGGCGGTCGCCGGAGGGCTGCTGGGGCGGGTGCTCACCGGCTCGGTCCCCGTCTTCCTGGCCATGACCGCGCTCGCCCTCGGGGGCATGGCCGTCTGCAACGTGCTCACCCCCGCCTGGATCAAGCGGCACAGCTCGGACGGCGGCGTGGTCCTGATGACCATCTACGGCGCCGGCCTCACCCTGGGCGGGGCCCTGGGGTCTCTGCTCGCCGCGCCGATCGCCTCCGCCTACGCCGCCACGTGGGGCTGGCGTGCCGCCCTCGGGGTATGGGGTGCCGTCGCCGTCCTCGCCCTCCTGCCCTGGCTCCCGGCCCTGGTGGGAGAGCGCCGGGCACGGCGTGGCCGGCTGCCCCTCCCCCGGGCGCGGCAGGCGCACATCTCCACCTCACCCACCGCGCTGGCCCTGACGCTGCTCTTCGGGATCCAGGCCATGAACGCCTACGTGCAGTTCGGCTGGCTGCCCCAGATCTACCGGGACGCGGGGCTGTCGGCCGTGCACGCGGGGGCCCTCATCGCCCTGCTCACCACCCTCGGGATCCTCGGTGGCCTCCTCATGCCCACCGTGATCGCGCGGTCTCGCACCCTCACGCCGTGGATGCTCGCCATGGGTGCCCTGTGCGTGGCCGGGTACGCCGGCCTCCTCCTGGCCCCGGCCACGGTCCCCTGGCTCTGGGCCGTCCTGCTCGGACTGGCGGGCTTCGCCTTCCCGACCACCATCGCGCTGATCACGGCGCGCACCCGGGACCCGCAGGTCACGGCCCGCCTGTCCGGGTTCGTCCAGCCGGTCGGTTACGTCCTGGCCGCCGTCGGGCCCATGGCGGTGGGCATGATCCACGGCGCCACGGGCGACTGGACCCTGGTCCTGCTCCTCCTCATGGCCAGCGGGGTCGCGCTGGGTCTGGCCGGCCTGCGGGTGGCCCGCCCGGTCTACGTCGACGACGAGCTGGCCGCCTGAGCGTCAGCGGACTCAGACGTCCCGGCGGGTGCGGGTCGTGACCCGGGACCGGACGACCAGGGCGATGACGACCAGCAGCAGGGCGTAGATGACCACCGCGATGGGGCTCTGCACGAAGACCGACCAGTCGCCACCGGAGCCGAGCAGCGCGTCGCGCATCGAGGTCTCCGCCAGGGGACCCAGCACCATACCGATCATCAAGGGGGCCAGCGGCACACCGTGGCGGCGCATGAGGAAGCCCGCCACCCCGATGGCCAGGAGGAGCAGCAGGTCGAAGCGCGCGCCCGAGGTGGCGTAGACGCCCAGCCCGCAGAAGACGGTGATGCCGGCGTAGAGGTAGGGCGCCGGGATGAGGATGAGCTTGGCCCACAGCTGGGCGAACGGCAGGTTGATCACGAGCAGCACCACCAGCGCCACGAAGAAGCTGGCGATGAGGCTCCAGACCAGGTCCGGGGCCCGGTCGAACAGGAGCGGTCCCGGCTGGAGGCCGTACTGCCGGAACGCCCCGAGCATGATGGCCGCGGTCGCCGAGACGGGCAGCCCGAGGGCGAGCAGGGCGCCCATGGCCGTCCCGGTCGTGGCGTTGCCGGCTGCCTCCGGGGCTGCCAGCCCCCGGATGGCGCCCTGACCGAACTGCGGCCGGGCGCGTCGGCGGTCCAGACGTCTCTCGAGGTCGTAGGCCATGAAGGTCGGGACCTCCGACCCACCGACCGGGATGACGCCGAAGGGCAGCCCGATCCCTGTGCCGCGCAGCCACGCCGGAGCCGCCTCACGCACCTCGGCCGCCGACAGGAACGGCCGGCCGGAGACCCGGAACTGCTTGGCCTCGGGGTCACGACGGATCCGCGAGGCGACGTGGAAGACCTCACCGAGGGCCAGCACCGCGACCGTCACGGTGACGATGGAGATGCCGTCGAACAGGGCCGGGACCCCCGCGGTGTACCGCTCGGTGCCGGTGAAGGCATCGATGCCGATCACCGCGATCATCAGCCCGAGCACGAGGGACCCCAGGCCCTTCAGCACCGAGTCGGCCACGATCGAGGACGTCGCGACGAAGGCGAACAGGGAGAGCGCCATGAACTCGGCCGGTCCGAAGTTCGCCGACCAGCTCGCCAGCTGGGGCGCCAGGAAGACCACGACCACCGAGGCGGTGAGACCGCCGATGAAGGCACCGATGGCTGCGGTCGCCAGCGCCTGCGGGGCCCGTCCGTCCCGGGCCATCGCATGGCCCTCGAAGGTGGAGGCGATGGCCGAGGCCTGGCCGGGGGTGTTCATGAGGATGGCCATGGTCGAGTCCCCGAAGAGGCCACCGAAGTAGACCCCGGCGAACATGATGAAGGCGGCCGTGGGGTCGAGGGCGAAGGTCATCGGCAGCAGGAGGGCCACCGCCATGGACGAGCCGAGGCCCGGGAGCACCCCGACGGCGGTGCCGAGCAGGCACCCCGCGACCACGAAGATGAGGTTGGTGAGGGTCAGCGCCTGGGCGAAGCCCTGCCCGAGCAGACCGAGGGAGTCCATCTGCTCACCACCCGCCCAGCACACCGGAGGGCAGCGGCAGGCTGAGCCCCACGGCGAAGATGAGGTAGACCGCGCTGGACACCAGCAGCGCGGCGCTGACATCCAGCAACGGCCTTCGGCTGCCCATCCCCCGGGCGACGCCCCAGAACAGGAGAGCCCCGGCGAGGATCCAACCCAGCGGCTGCAGGAGCAGGGCGAAGGCCAGGAAGCCCCCCACGCACCAGGCGATGCTTACCCAGTCGGTGAACCAGGCGTAGGACCGCTCCGAGTGCTGCTCAGGGTGCTCCGGGTGGCGCAGGTAGTGCCGGACCAGGAGGAGGGACAGCACGTAGCCGGCCACGGCGAGCAGCCCAGGGTAGAAGCGGGGGCCCGGGAAGTCCGCGCCCTCGGGCACCTCCATCCGCAGGTTGCCCACGAGGATCCAGGTCGAGGCCGCGGCGAGGAGCAGGGGGAAGAGCAACCCACTGCGCCCGGCGAGGGCGTCACCGCGGGGCGGGGAGAGGTCGGTGTGGGTGCTCATCCCAGGAGCTCCACGAGCTCGGCGATCTGGACCTGCTGCTCGGCGAACCACGCGTCGAAGTCGGGTCCGGTGAGGAAGACGTCGGACCACCTGTTGCGCTGGATCGCGTCCTGCCACTCGGGGGTCTGCGTGGCCTCCGTGAGCAGCTCGACCAGGTCCGTCTTCTCCTCCCCGGTGATGCCCGCGGGTGCGGCCACCACCCGGAAGTTGGCGAGCGTCACCTCATACCCCTGCTCGGTGAGGGTCGGTATGTCGACGCCGTCCAGCGGGGCGGGCGCCGCCAGGCCGAGGGCCCGCAGGCGACCGGCCTCGATCTGGTCGGAGACGTCCATGTAGCCGGAGGTGGCGGCCTGGGCGGTGTCGGTGACCAGGGCCTGCACCGCCTCACCCCCGCCCGACTTGGGGATGTAGGTCAGGTCGGAGGGCTCGATGCCCGCCTCGATGGCCAGGGCCGTCATGACCAGCTGGTCGAAGGTGCCACCCCCGGTCCACGCGATGCCCCCGGGATCGGCCCGCCAGGCCTCGACGAGCTCCTCCAGGGTCTCGTAGGGCGAGTCGGCCGGGACCACCACCACGTCGTACTCCTCCACGACGCGCCCGAGCATCGTCACGTCGTCGTGGGTGACGGGGGAGCCCGTCTGCTCCACGCCGGCGACCAGCCCGGCCCCGCTCACCATCATGACGTTCGCCTGGCCGTCCATCGTCGACAGCCTCCCCAGACCGATGGTGCCGGCCGCGCCGGGGATGTTGACGACCTGGACGTTCCCCACCAGGCTGTTCGTGCGCATGGCCTGCTGCTGCTCGCGCATGAACGTGTCCCACCCTCCCCCGGCGCCGGCCGGCGCGGTCAGGGTCATCGAGGAACGGACGTCCGTGCCCTGGTCACCCCGGGCCACCGACTGCCAGACCGCGGTCCCGATGACGAGGGCGGCGACAACGGTGTAGACGATCAGCCCGATCCCCCGTCGGTCGCGGCCCGGTGTCGGACGTGCTGGGGTGGCGCTCATGACCCTCCTCCCGGCGCGCCCGGCACACGGCGCCCCGTGAGCGGGGAGTCTAGTCACGTCCAGGCCGGGGGGATAGGGTTTCCGCCACAGGAGAGGAGGGCCCCATGACGATCCTGCTGGCAGGAGCCTCGAGCGAGGAGGGGGCCGCAGCCGCCCGCGTCGCCGGCCAGGAGGCCAGGCTGCGTGGCGATGACGTCCTGGTCTTCCACCTGGAGGACGGGGTGCCCGAGGACCATCCGGACCTGCAGGGGCTGCAGGTGCGGCACGCACGCCCGGACGCCCGGGCCCGCGACGTCGTGGGCGAGCTCATCGACGCCGCCAACTCCGGTGACATCAGCCTGGTGGTCGTGGGGCTGCGGCGGCGATCCCCCGTCGGCAAGCTGCTGCTCGGCAGCGCGGCCCAGACCGTCCTGCTGGAGGCGCTCCCGCCCGTGCTGGCCGTCAAGCCCGCCGGGTGACCGACCGCCCGCAGCTCCTGGTCGTCCTCAGACGTTGAAGCGGAACTCCACGACGTCGCCGTCGTTCATGACGTAGTCCTTGCCCTCGATCCGGACCCGCCCGGCCTCCTTGGCCCGGGCCATCGACCCGGCCGCGTCCAGGTCGGCGAAGGAGACGACCTCGGCCTTGATGAAGCCTCGCTCGAAGTCGGTGTGGATGACGCCCGCGGCCTGCGGGGCGGTCCAGCCCTTGCGGATCGTCCAGGCCCGCGACTCCTTGGGGCCGGCCGTGAGGTACGTCTGCAGGCCCAGGGTGTCGAAGCCGACCCGGGCCAGCTGGTCCAGGCCGGGCTCCTCCACGCCCACCGACTCCAGGAGCTCCCGGGCCTCCTCGTCGTCGAGCTCGGCGAGGTCGGACTCCAGCTTGGCGTTGAGGTAGATCGCCTCGGCGGGCGCCACGAGCTCCGCCAGCTCGGCGTGGAGGGCCTCGTCGGTGAGTCCGTCCTCGTCCAGGTTGAAGACGTAGAGGAAGGGCTTGGTGGTGAGCAGCCCGAGCGACCGTGCGATGGCGAGGTCCACACCGGCCGCCTCGCCCGCCGCATACAGGGTGTCCCCGGTCTCGAGGACCTTCTGGGCCGCCCGCGCGGTGTCCAGGACCTCCTGGTCGGCCCGCTTGCCCTTGACCTCCTTCTCCAGGCGCGGGACGGCGTTCTCCAGCGTCTGCAGGTCGGCCAGCACCAGCTCGGTGTTGATCGTCTCGATGTCGTCGCGCGGGCTGACCCTGCCGTCGACGTGGACGACGTCGTCGTCGCGGAAGGCGCGCACCACCTGGCAGATGGCGTCGGCCTCGCGGATGTTGGCCAGGAACTTGTTGCCCAGCCCCTCCCCCTCGCTGGCGCCGCGGACGATGCCGGCGATGTCGACGAAGCTCACGGTCGCGGGCAGGATCCGGGCGGAGCCGTGGATCTCGGCCAGCCGTGCCAGCCGGTCGTCCTTGAGCGGGACGACACCGATGTTGGGCTCGATCGTCGCGAAGGGGTAGTTCGCGGCGAGCACGGAGTTCTTGGTCAGGGCGTTGAAGAGGGTCGACTTGCCGACGTTGGGCAGGCCGACGATACCGATGGTGAGTGCCACAAGAAGGGGAGTCTAGCCCGGGTATGCCGTGCCGCCGGCCCTCCGCCGGGCGGGGGCCGGTGGCCGCCCCGGCTCAGAAGCTGCCGAGGACGGAGCCGAGGACGACGACCGTCACCAGCGCGGCGACGGGGATGACCACGGCGACCATGCCGACGTCCTTGTAGGACTGGCGGTGCGTCAGCCCACAGATGGCCAGCAGGGTGATGACGGCCCCGTTGTGCGGGAGGGCGTCCATGCCGCCCGAGGCGAGGGCGGTGACCCGGTGCATGAGCTCCAGGTCGATGCCGGCGGTGGCGGCCTGCGCGACGAAGTCGTCGCCGAGCGCCTCGAGGGCGATGCTCATCCCGCCCGACGCCGAGCCGGTGATGCCGGCCAGCACGCTGACCGCGACGGCGATGTTGGCCACCGGGTTGTCCGTGGCACCCATGATGAAGTCGCGCACCAGGACGAAGGCCGCGAGCGAGGCGATGACCGCGCCGTAGCCGACCTCGCTGGCCGTGTTCATGATCGGCAGGAAGGAGGCGGTCGTCCCCTTGTTGAAGGTCTTCTTGGGACTGGCGAGGCGACGTCGGTTGAGCACGAAGACCAGGACGACCGCGCTCGCCAGCGCCACGATGAGGCCCCAGTTGCCGACGACCTCGGACAGCTCCACGCCGCCGAACTGCTCCTCGGCGAGGTAGGAGGTGTCGATGTTGGGGAAGACCAGGCGCAGCAGGGCGAGGTTGCCGAGGATGACGACGGCCACCGGCAGCAGCGCCACCCACAGCGGGGGCAGGTCCCGCTCCTCCTCGGCGACCGCGACCCCGCCCTCCTGCTGGGTCGCGACGGTGCCGTCGGGGGTGCCGGTGCTCGTCGAGCCGGCGTCGGCCCGCCGCGGCCCGTCGTCCTCGCCGAGGTCGATGGTCAGCGCCGCCGGGTCGGCCCCCTCACGCATGAGGGGCCCGTCGTCATACCCCTCCCCCGCCGCGCGGGCCTGCCGGGCGCGGAAGGACAGCCAGGCGACGCCGCCGCCGAACATGATGAGCGCGGCGATGACCCCCAGGCCCGGTGCGGCGAAGCCGTCGGTGCCGAAGTAGGGGTTGGGGATGGCGTTCTGGATGGCCGGCGTGCCGGGCAGCGCCGTCATGGTGAAGGTGAACGCACCCAGGGCGATCGCCCCGGGGATGAGCCGCTTGGGCACGTCCGCCTCCCGGAAGAGCGCGGCGGCGATGGGGAACATCGCGAAGGCGACGACGAAGAGCGAGACCCCGCCGTAGGTGAAGATGCCGCAGGCGAGCACCACCGCGAGGATCGCGCGGGCACCGCCGACCTTGTCGACGACCCAGCGGGCGATCCGCAGGGCCGAGCCCGAGTCCGCTATGACCTTGCCGAAGAGCGCGCCCAGCAGGAAGAGGGGGGAACCGGATGACGTGGTTGCCCAGCGCCGGCATGAAGACCTGGGTGTAGGTCGCCAGCACCGGCGCCCCGGCGAAGAGGACGGCCACGGTGGCCATGATCGGGGCCAGGACGATGACGTTGAACCCTCGGTAGGCGAGGAGGATGAGCAGGGCCAGGGACAGCAGGATCCCGACGAGACCGATCATCGGAGCATTGCTTCCAGGTGGGGCAGGAGCTGGTCGACGCCGCGGCGGAGCATCACGATCGTGTAGTGGTTGACGTCCGGGACGTGCACCAGGCGCAGCTGGGGCAGCTGCGCCGCCCACCGGTCGACCGCGGACTCAGGGTAGAGGGGAGGAACCTCGTCCATCAGCCCCCGTGGGGCGACGAACCAGGTGGCCGGGTGACGCAGGTGGTCCAGGGCGTGCACGACCGAGCTCCCGTCGACGAGCTCGCGGATGTCCTCCTCCAGCGCCCGCACCCGGGTGGAGGGGTGCATGGCCCCGGCGTTCCCGACCAGGTCGTAGTCCACGTAGGCCCCGGTCAGGTCGGTCCACTCCGGCCCCAGGGCGGGGTGCTGCGCCCAGAAGTCCCGGTATGCCGCCCGGTCGGGGAAGGTCATGCGCAGCCGCTCCGCGGCCGGGCCCAGCACCGCCATCGACATCGCCTCCGGCTCCACGCCCGGGGGCGGGACGAGCGGCATACCCCCGTCGACCAGGGCCAGGGCGGTGACCAGGTCGGGGTGGCGGTCGGCCAGGACCAGGCTCACGAAGGCGCCCATGGAGTGACCGACGACGCCGACCCGTCCCAGGTCCAGGGCCTCGACGACGGCGGCGACGTCGTCCGCGTGCGTCGGCATGCCGTAGGGCCCGGGCAGGTCCCGGGACCGGCCCCGACCGCGAAGGTCGGGGGCCACCAGCCGCACGTGGGGCAGGGCCGCGGCCAGCTCGGCCCAGCTGACGTGGGAGGCCGTGATCCCGTGGATCAGCACCAGCGAGGGCACGGGCCCGGGCGCGGGCGCGGCAGGCTCCCACACGCCGACGTGCAGGTCTCCCCCGCGGACGGGCACCTCCACCGAGCGGTAGCGCGGCCCCAGGACGGCCGAGACGGACTCCGGCAGGGTCGTGGTGGTGCTCACTGGGCGGTCCACCCGCCGTCCATGGTGTAGGACGCCCCCGTGACCATCCCCGCCTCCTCCGAGACCAGGAACGCCACCAGCGCCGCCACCTCCTCCGGCTCGATCAACCGCCGCACCGCCGCCTTCGTCAGCATGATCTTCTCCAGCACCTCATCAGCCCCGATCCCGTGCGACCGCGCCTGATCCGCCACCTGCGCCTCCACCAACGGCGTCCGCACATACCCCGGGTTCACACAGTTGCTCGTCACCCCCCGCCCCGCACCCTCCAGCGCCACCACCTTCGACAACCCCTCCAACCCGTGCTTGGCCGACACGTACGCCGACTTGAACGCCGAGGCCCGCAACCCGTGCGCCGAGCTCACGTTCACCCCCCGACCCACCCCTGCGCATACATGTGCGGAACGCCGCCCGCACCAGCAGGAACGGCGCCTCCAGCATCAACCGGTGGATCAACCGGAAGTCCTCTGGGTCGAACTCCTCCACCGGCGCCACCCGCTGCACCCCCGCGTTGTTCACCAGCACGTCACACTCCAGCCGCACCTCCTCCAACGCCGCCGTGTCCGACAGGTCCACCACCCACGTGCTGCCTCCCACCGCCGCAGCCACCCGCTCCGCCGCCTCACCGTCCCGGTCCGCCACCACGACACTCATCCCGTCGGCAGCCAGACGCCGCGCGACGGCGGCACCGATGCCGCTGCCTCCGCCGGTGACATCAGGGCCTTGCGTGTCATGCTCTGTCCTCTCGGTCGTGGTGGTCGGCGCCACGGTCGTGGCGCGGGGCGAGCGCGCCCTCGATGATGTCCATCAGGCCGGCGTAGACGGCGGGGTCGATCTGGCGGGCCCGGTCCCACAGCACCCACCGCATACCGATCAGCTCCCCGGCCCCCATGAGCGCCCAGGCGGCGACGGTCGGGTCCACGTCGTCACGGATCTCCCCGGCCTCCTGGGCGCGGCTGAGACCGGCGACGTACCCCCGCGCAGATCGCGTCGTAGTGCGCCCTCATCGTCTCCGGCGAGACGAACTCGGCCTGGCGGATGATCCGGTAGAGCGCGGGTTGTTCCGCGGTGAAGCGGAAGAAGGCCTCGAAGCCGAGGCGCTCGGCCTCGATGCGGTCGGCGGCGCCGCTGGCCCCCTCGGTCATGGCCTGCCGCACCCGCCTGGACAGGTCGAGCACGACCTCGTCGAAGATCTCCTTCTTGCCGGGGAAGTGCACGTAGAAGGTGCCCAGGGCAACGCCGGCCTGCTCGGTGATCCGGACGATCGAGGCCTCGTGGTAGCCGACGGTCGCGAAGACGTCCTCGGCGGCCTCGAGCAGCCGGGCGCGGGTGCGTGCCCCGCGTGGCGTCCGCGGCAGCGCCCGGGCCGTCACGGGGTCACCTGCTCACCGGCGGGGTCGAGCCCGCGGACCATCTCGCGCACGCGGGAACGGTCCAGCTTGCCGATCCCCGCGCTCGGGATCTCGGGGACCAGGTGGATGCGGACGGGCACCTTGAAGGGAGCCAGCTCACGGCGGCAGTGCTCCAGCAGGTCGGGCTCGTCGGTGGGGACCCCCGTGCGGGGCACGACGAGGGCGACTCCCGCCTCGCCCCACCGGGGATGCGGCACCCCGGTCACCGCGGCCTCGGCGACGGCCGGGTGCCGACGCAGCGCGGCCTCCACCTCGGCGGGTGCGACGTTCTCACCGCCGGAGATGTAGATGTTGCGGATCCGGTCGACGATCCGCAGGTAGCCGTGCTCGTCCCGGGTGGCGATGTCCCCGGTCCACAGCCAGCCGTCCCGCAGGACCTGGTCCGTCGCGTCCGGGTCGCGGAAGTAGCCCGAGAACAGGCCCGGGCCGCTCACGAGCAGCTCCCCGGTCGCCGGGCCCTCCAGCCGCTCCCCCGTCGCCGGGTCGGCCAGGGCCACGTCGACGTGGGGGTAGGGGACCCCGGCCCACCCGGCCCGCTCGGCCGCCTCGGACGGCGGCAGGCACAGGACGTTGGGTCCCGCCTCGGTGAGGCCGTACCCCTGGGTCAGCGCGACCCCCCGTGAGTGGAAGGTGCGCAGCAGCGGTGCCGGCATGGGGGCACCGCCGACCACGGCGTTGCGCAGGCTGCTGAGGTCGGCCCGGGAGAAGGCCGGGTGCTCGGCCATGAGGAGGTAATGGGTCGGGACGCCCATCATCGTGCTGACCCGACGCTCGCCGATGAGGCTGAGCACGCGGCCGGCGTCGAAGGTGCGCTCGAGCACGACGGTCGCGCCCGTCCACCAGGCCAGCAGCGGCTGGATGTTCCAGCCCCCGGCGTGGAACTGCGGGAGGACGGAGAGGACCACGTCCTGGTCGGACAGCGTCACGGTCCTGGACAGGGACAGGTTGGTCCAGTAGCAGGTGCGGTGGGACAGGACCACGGCCTTGGGCGAGCTGCCGGTGCCGGAGGTGAAGACGACAAGGAGCGGGTCCTCGTCCTGCACCGCTCCGGCCGGCGTCGCCGGCGTCGAGGCCCGTGCCGGTGCCCGACCGACGGCGTCCAGGCCGCCCGGAAGCTCCAGGGCGCCCAGGTGCGCCGACGGCACCGGCTGCACCAGCCGTCGACGCAGCTCCTGCACGGCGGCGTGCGTCTCGTCCTCCTCGACCAGGAGCACCGGGTCGAGGAGCTCGACCTGCCGGGCCAGCTCCCCCGCGGACAGCCGCCACGACAGGGGCGCCAGCGCCGCCCCCACCCGGGCGCACGCGAAGAACAGCACGACGTGGCCGGTGCTGTTACCCACCAGCGTCGCGACCCGGTCGCCGCGCCCGATCCCGGCGCCGCGCAGGGCGGTGGCCAGACGCTCCACGCGCTCGGCCAGCTCGGCGTAGGTCACCTCCACCCCCCGGTCGACCACGGCGACCCGGGCGGGCGCCAGCCGGGCCCGGTCGGCGGGCCACCGGCCCAGGGTGTGCAGCCCCTCGCCGGTGGTCTGGGTCGGCGTCATCGCAGACCTGCGCCCTCGGTGCTGGTCTCCTCCACGCTCTCCAGCCTGTCACGAGCATCCTCGAGCGGGCCGTCGGCGTCCTGGCGGCCGCGACCGCCACGCAGTCGTCCCACCGTGCCGGCGAGCCCGCCGGGCAGGAAGAGGACGACCAGGACGAAGAGGGTCCCTAGGATGAACATGGGCTCGGAGAGCGGGATGTGCAGCACGGCCGGGAGGTCGTCGATCCAGGCCGACTGCGCCAGCACCGTGAGCCGCTGGCTGAGCAGCACGTAGAGCACCGCGCCGACGATGGCGCCCCACTTCGAGCCCACGCCCCCGATGACCACCATGAGCACGAGCGAGATCGTGAGCTCCGCGCTGACGATGTGCGGCACGGCGCCGGAGTTGAGCATCAGGTGGACCATCCCCATGAGGACGGCGATGAACGACGCGGAGACGAAGATGGCCAGCTTGACCAGGAAGGGCCGCATACCGAGCACCCGGACCCGCAGCTCGTTCTCGCGGATCGCCTGGGCCACGTGCCCGGCCCGGCTGCTCTGGACCCACGTGACGAGCACGAAGGCGAGGACAAGGGCGGCGAGCGCCAGCCAGTAGACGTTGCGGGTGTTGAGCACGCCCACGAAGAAGTCGGGGACGAACTCCGTCGGCAGGCGCAGCCCCTCCTCCCCGCCGGTGACCCGCAGCTGGTCACGGCGGACCAGCACCGAGCCGGCCTGGGCGAAGGCCAGCGTGACCATCGCGAAGGGGATGCCGGTGACCTGCAGGCTGACGGCTCCCAGGACGGTCGCCATGAGGACGCCCACCACCATGACGAGCAGCGCCGCGGGCAGCAGCCCCAGCTCCAGCTCCCGCATGAGGATGCCGAGCAGGTAGGCCCCGGCCCCGAAGTAGAGCGCGTGCCCGAAGGAGAGCAGGCCGGCCACGCCCAGCAGCAGGTGGTAGGACAGCGCCAGCCCCGCCATGACCATGGCCAGCGAGAGCAGGTGCAGCGTCCCGGGGGTGTAGGTCGCCCCCGGCAGGACACCGGGCAGGGAGAGGTTCAGCAGCGGCAGGAGGGCCAGGAGGACGACCAGAGCCAGCGGCCAGAGACGACGGACCGTGCTCATGCGACCTTCCTTCCCAGGAGGCCCGAGGGCCGGGTGAGCAGGACGACCGCCAGCAGGATGACGACGGCGACGTCGCCGGTGCCCCGGAGGTGGTAGTTGGCGAACTGCTGGAGCAGGGCCACCAGGACCGAGGCCACGGCGGCACCGGTCAGGGAGCCAAGCCCCCCGATGACGGTGACGATGAAGGCGAAGATGAGCAGCGTCTGGCCCAGCAGCGGGGAGACGTAGCCGAAGTAGTGGCTGGCGAGCACCCCTCCCAGGCCGGCGGCGAACCCGCCGATGGTGAAGACCAGGGTGAAGGCCGTGCGCACGTCGATGCCCAGGGCGGTGACCATGGACCGGTTCTCGACGCCGGCGCGGATGATCATGCCGTAGCGCGTCCGGTGCAGGAAGAGCACCATGCCGACCAGGACCAGGACCGCGACGACGATCGCGACGAAGACGTCGTTGGGCACCTGGGCCCCGAGGATCGAGGTGGTGCGGTCCATCCACGCGGGGCTGCTGATGAACCGGGGGTCGGTCCCCCAGACGCCCTCGAAGAGGGCCACGACCGCCAGGGCCAGACCCACGGTGATCAGCACCTGCTCGATGTGCCGCTCGTAGAGCCGCTGCACGAGGAAGCGCTCGGTGAGCGCGGCGAAGAGCGCCCCCGCCAGACCACCGACCAGCAGCGAGACCGCGAAGCTCGTCCACGTGGCGGCACCGATGCGGTTGGCGATCTCGAAGCCCAGGAAGGCGCCGAGGGACAGGAAGACACCGTGCGCGAAGTTCAGCACGTGCATGAGCCCGTAGATGAGGGACAGCCCGGAGGCGACCAGGAAGTAGATGGCCCCCAGCCCGATCCCGGTGAGGAGGAGGAGCACGTTGGTGCTCATACGGCACCGTCCTTCCCGCCGTGCACGCCCAGGAGGCGTTGCGTGGCGTCCGGGTCGTCGAGGAAGTCGGCGGCAGGACCGTGGTGGACGCTGCGTCCGTCGGTGAGCACCACGACCTGCCGGGCGAGGTCGCGGACGACCTGCAGGTTCTGCTCCACGAGCAGCACCGGCACCACCTCGGCCGCCCGGGCCAGCACCCGGCTGACCTCCTGGACCAGGCGTGGCGCCAGACCCTTGGTGGGCTCGTCGACGAGGAGCACCCGGTTGTCGTTGAGCAGCGCGCGGGCCAGGGAGACCATCTGCTGCTGACCGCCGGACAGGGTGCCGGCCACCTGGGCGCCGCGCTGCTCCAGCTCGGGGAAGAGGTCGTAGACGAGGTCGTAGCGGTGCTGCTGCCCCGCGCGCTCGGCGATCCGCAGGTTGTCCGAGACGCTCAGACCGGCGAAGACCTCACGGTCCTCCGGGACGTAGCCGACCCCGCGCCGGGCGATCCGGAAGGTCGGCAGGGCGACGAGGTCCTGACCGTCGAGCTCGATCGTGCCGGTCCGCTCGTACAGGCCCATGATGGCCTTGATGGTCGAGGTCTTCCCCACGCCGTTGCGACCCAGCAGGGCGGTGACGCCGGTCGGCGCCACGTCCAGGTCGACGTGCTCCACGACCTGCTGCGACCCGACGGAGGCCCGCAGGTCCCGGACCCGCAGGACGGGTGCGCCGGCCTCGGGGGGGGGGCCGGGGTGGGGCCGGCGTGCTCAGCTGCCTGACTCATGCACTCTCCCCCAGGTAGGCGGACTGGACCGTCGGGTCGTTCATGACGGACTCCGGGGTGTCGATGGCCAGCAGGTGGCCGAAGTGGAGGACGGCCACGCGCTCGACCAGCCCCAGGAGGACCTCCATGTGGTGCTCGACCATGAGCACGGTGCAGCCGTGGTCGCGGTGCAGGCTGCGGATGACCGCGGTGAGCTCCGGGACGTCACCGGAGGCGACGCCCGCCATCGGCTCGTCCAGGAGGACCACCTGGGGGTCGGTGGCGAGCAGCATCGCGATCTCGAGCTTGCGTTTGTCCCCGTGGGGCAGGTCGCCCGCGCGGACCCCCAGGCGTCGACCCAGGCCCACCTCGCCCAGCAGCTCGCGGGCCCGCCCGGTCGCGGCGTCGGAGGACCGGGGGAAGCGGAAGAGCGAGATGGCGCCGCCCTCGGTGACCTGCGCGGCCAGCCGCACGTTCTCGGCCACCGTGAGACCGGGGAAGACCGAGGAGGTCTGGAAGGTGCGGCCGAGCCCGGCCACGGCCCGCTGGGTGATCGACCGGGAGGTCACGTCCCGACCGGAGAGGAGCACCCGGCCGGACGTGGGCTGGTGGACGCCCGAGACCAGGTTGAACAACGTGGTCTTGCCGGCGCCGTTGGGGCCGATCACGCCCACGATCTCGCCCGCGGGCACGGCGAAGCTGATGTCCTCCAGGATCGTCGCGCCACCGATCTTCAGCGACAGGTCCTGGACCTCCAGGGCGGGGGCGGCCGAGGTCGCCCCCGCACCGGGACGGGTCCCCTGGGTCACCGCCCGGACGCCTCCGGCGGCGCGACCTGGTCGGCGGGGATGGTGTCGAGCAGCTCGGGCACCCACGCCTCGCCGTCCTGGTTGAGCTGGACGGTGAACATCGGCTGCAGGAGCGCGTGGTCGCCCTCGCGGATCGTCAGGGTCCCCTTCGGGCCCTCGAACTCCCAGCCCTCCAGCGCCTCGATCATGGCGTTGACGTCCTCGCCACCGCCCTCACCGACGGCCTGGACGATCATCTGGCCCATGACGAAGCCGTCGTTGGTGAACAGGTCGGGGGTGCCGCCGGCTGCCTCGACGTGCTCGACCAGGGCGGTGTTGGCCTCGTTGTCGGTGGCACCGGGGAAGTAGTGGTTGAGGAAGGAGATCTTGTCGGCCACCGGGCCGTACGCCCCGAAGGTGGCGCTGTCGCCCAGGCCGGTGACGACCGGGGCCACGTCGAAGACGCTCTGCTGCTCCAGGGACTGCCACATGTTGCCGGCGCTGGCCCCGGCCCAGGCGACGAAGATGAGGTCGGGCTCGGCGTCGATGACCTGGCGGGCGAAGCTGGTGAACTCGGTGGCGTCCTCGGGCACCAGGACGCTGGTGACCTCGTCGCCGTCGGCGCCGAGCACGGCCTGGACCGCGGCGAAGTTGCCCTGGCCGAAGGCGTTGTCCTGGGCCAGCACGACGATCTTGTTGTCGCCCTCGTCGGGGAGGAAGGCGGCGGCGGTGGCCACGTCCTGCAGGCTCTGGCGGCCGGAGCGGAAGGTGTACTCGTTGGCGCCGGTGGTCTGGTCGGTCGCGGCGGGGCCGGAGATGTAGAGGACCTGGTTCTGCTCGGCCTGCTCGGCCATGGCGACCGCGATCCCGGAGACCACGGTGCCACCCATGATCTTGTACTCCTGGCCGATGAGGTCCTTGGCTGCCGCGACCGCGGTGTCCGGGTTGCCCGCGTCGTCGCGGTAGGTCAGCTCGATCTGGGTGCCGTCGACCTCGCCCGTGCCGTCGGTGGCGTAGTCCAGACCGGCCTCGAGGCCTTCCTTGAACTGCTGGCCGTAGGCGGCGAGCGGGCCGGTCTCGGAGTAGATGATGCCGACCTTGACGCTGCCGGCGGCCTCCTCGCCACCGGCGGCGTCCCCGGTGGCGGTGGTGTCACTGTCGGAGTCGGAGCCGGCGTTGCTGCCGGTCCCGCTCTGGGACGGGGCGCAGCCGGCGACGGCGAGCGCACCGGCGGCGAGGACGAGAGCGAACAGACGGGTGGGGCGTGCGGTCACCGGGGACTCCTTCAAGCACTGGAGGTGAACATGAAAGGTGATTCATGTTTCGTTCCGGACCGTAGAGCACCCGCCTCCCCTCTGTCAACGACCGTGACCACTTCGTGACCATCGCCTCTGCCCGCCGCCAGCCGCAGCCCGCCGTAGCCGGTCTGTCGGAGCCTGCTGGCAGGGTGCGGGTATGGAGCTCCCCACCCCGCTGCTCGTGCTCGCCGGACTCGCCCTGCTGCTGCTCGGGATGTCGTGGGGCTGGCTGCTGGCCCGCGGGCACGCGGCCGCGGCCCGGGTCGAGCGCGACCTGGCCCGTAGCGAGGCGACCGGCCTGCGGCGCGAGGTGGAGGCCGCCCTCGAGGCCCGGGCGGAGGACGACCGGACGGCCGCGGAGCTGGCTCCCCTGCGCGCCTCCTTGGAGCGGGTGGAGCGGCAGGTGCGCACGCTGGAGCGGGACCGCTCCGAGCAGTTCGGCCAGGTCGGGGAGCACCTGGCCCAGGTCGCCGCCCACACCCGGGCGCTGCAGCAGCAGACCGCGGCCCTGTCCGGGGCCCTGTCCTCCTCCGGGACCCGGGGCACCTGGGGCGAGGTGCAGCTGCGCCGGGTCCTGGAGCACGCCGGGATGCTGTCGCACGTGGACTTCGACGAGCAGGTCACCGGCCTCAGCCGGCACGAGGCCAGGGTCCGCCCGGACGCGGTGGTGCGGCTGCCCGGGGGCAAGGCCCTGGTCATCGACAGCAAGGCCCCGCTCTCGTCCTTCCTGCGGGCGCAGGGTGACGACGTCCCTCCGGAGGAGGGCGCGCGCTTGCTGCGCGAGCACTCCCGCGCGCTCCGGGGCCACGCGGAGACCCTCGCGGGCAAGGACTACTGGAGCGCCTTCGCCACCTCCCCCGAGCTGGTCGTGTGCTTCGTCCCCTCGGACGCCGTGCTCGCCGCCGCGCTGCGGGCCGAGCCGGACCTCTACGACCACGCGCAGTCGCGCAAGGTCGTGCTCGCCTCACCGGCGACGCTGCTCGCCGTGCTGCGGGCGACCGCGCTCGCCTGGCAGCAGGATGCGCTCACCAGCAACGCCCGGGAGCTGCTGGCCCTCGGCGGCGAGCTGCACCAGAGGCTCGGCACCGTGGGTCGGCACCTCTCGGCGATGGGTGGTGCCCTACGGCGGTCGGTCGAGACCTACAACCAGCTGGTCGGCACGCTGGAGTCACGCGTCCTGGTCACCGCGCGCAGGATGCACGACCTGGGCCTGGCGGAGACAGCGCCGGAGGTGCCCGCGCCGGTCGAGGCTGCCCCTCGCCCGCTGACCAGCGCGGAGCTGCTCGCCGCAGAGCTGGAGCGTGGTCTTCCGGGGCGTGGCCCCGAGGCCCACCTGCTGAGCGAGCGACGCGAGGCCGACCCGCTAGGTGACCGCGCCGTGGGCTGAGCGACGGCCGACCGCGACTGGTCGGACGAGGCGGCCGCACGAGGTGGTCGGACGACTGCTCGGCGCGGGACGGCCGGCGCCGGGCCGTCGGGACGGCCCGTCACACAGGGGGCGTCAGTGCAGGACGTCGACACCCTGGCGCGCACCCGGGACGCTGCCGGGGTCATGCCGGACCTTGGCCGCCTCCTGACCGGCCGCCTTGAGGTCCTTGCGCAGCTCGGTGGGCAGGGCGAACAGCAAGGACTCCTCGGCCGCGGTGACGGCGGAGACGTCACCGTAGCCGCGCTCGGCGAGCCAGTCGAGCACGTCGCGCACCAGCACCTCGGGGACGCTGGCGCCGCTGGTGACGCCGACGGTCCGCACCCCGTCGAGCCAGGCCTCGTCGATCTCGTCGGCGTAGTCGACCAGGTGCCCGTCGCGGGTGCCGTACTCGAGCGCGACCTCGACCAGCCGCTTGGAGTTGGAGGAGTTCTGGGAGCCGACGACGATCATGAGGTCGCACTCGGCCGCCATCTGCTTGACCGCGACCTGGCGGTTCTGGGTGGCGTAGCAGATGTCGTCGCTCGGCGGGTCCTGGATGTGCGGGAAGCGCTCGCGCAGCACCGCGACGGTCTGCATCGTCTCGTCGACCGACAGGGTCGTCTGGGACAGCCAGATCAGGCGCTCGGGGTCCGGCACCTCGACGACGGCCGCCTGCTCGGGGCTCTCGACGAGGATCGTGTGGTCCGGCGCCTCCCCGGCCGTGCCCTCGACCTCCTCGTGCCCGTCGTGCCCGATGAGCAGGATCGTGTAGTCCTCCCCCGCGAAGCGGACGGCCTCACGGTGCACCTTGGTCACCAGGGGGCAGGTGGCGTCGATGGTCCGCAGGCTGAGCTGACGGGCCTCCTCGTGCACGGCCGGGCTCACGCCGTGGGCCGAGAAGATGACCCGTGCCCCTTCGGGGACCTCCTGCGTCTGGTCGACGAAGATGGCGCCCCGCCGCTCCAGGGTCCGCACGACGTGCTTGTTGTGCACGATCTCCTTGCGGACGTAGACCGGAGGGCCGTACAGCTCCAGCGCCTTCTCCACGGTGACGACGGCGCGGTCGACGCCGGCGCAGTAGCCGCGTGGCGCGGCGAGCAGAACTCTCTTGCCGTCCTGCCCGGGCGGGACGACGACGTCGGTCGGGCGGGTGGCCGGCGTGGGGGAAGTCACCCCCCCAGTCTACGAGGCGCGGCTGGACCGAGCCTGGACGGTGCCGTCCGGGTCTCGGACCCGCGCTCCGCGCGTCATGCACCGTCGTGGTCGTCCGGCGCCGCGGTAGGCAAGGCTGTGCACGACAGACGCCGCTGCCGACGTCGCATCGGGTGCACAGCCTCGTCCCGCACGCGTGGGGCCCCGGCGCCTCGGGGTGGTGCCGGACCACCCCGCCGCGGGCCAGGTCACGGGGCCGTGTAGCCCCCGTCCACGAGGTGGTAGCTGCCCGTGATGAAGGACGCGTCGTCCGAGAGCAGGAAGGTGGTCAGCGCCGCCACCTCCTCGGCCCGGCCGAGGCGGCCGATGGGGTGCGCCGCCACGAGGGCCTGGCGCACCTGGTCGTCGAGCCCGGCCAGCAGGGGGGTGTCGATGTAGGCGGGGCCGACGGCGTTGACCCGCACGCCCCGCCTGCCGTAGTCCACGGCGGTCTGCTTGGTCAGTCCCACGACGCCGTGCTTGCTCGTCGTGTAGGCCGGCGCCCCGAGCCCGGTGGCGACGGTGCCGTGGATGGAGGCCATGTTGACGATGGCCCCGCCGCCGGCCGCCTCGATGGCGGGCAGCTGGTAGCGCAGGCCGTACAGGACGCCGTTGAGGTTGACGTTGATGACCTGCAGCCAGTCGTCCACCGAGATCTCCCCGGCCACGTCGTGGCTGCCGCTGATCCCGGCGTTGTTGACGGCGAGGTGCAGCGCCCCGTAGGTCTCGACCGCGCGGGTCACGGCGGCCTCGCTCGCCCCGGGGCTCGAGGTGTCGTGCTCCATCGCCGCGGCCGTCCCGCCGGCGTCCGTGATCGCGTCCACGACCTCCTGGGCGGCCTCGAGCCTGATGTCGGTGACGAGCACCGAGGCGCCCTGGCGGGCCAGGTCCTCCGCGCACGCCCTGCCGATCCCCGATCCGCCTCCGGTCACGATGGCGACCTTGCCCTCGAAGCCCGCGTAGGTGGTGCGCTCGACCATGGTGCTCCCTCTCGACCGGGTGCCGTCCGTACGGCAGCTGACCCGTTCTCATCCTGGCACGTGACCTACCTCCTCGGGGGCCCTCCGGACCGGGTGCGAGCGAGGTCACACGGGGGCGTCCGGCTCCTGCGGCCGCGCGAGGGCCAGGGCCAGTCGCAGGACCTCGGCGAGCTGCTCGGGGTGGGTGGCGGGCAGCAGGTGGGTCGCCCGGGGGATGGTCACGACGTGGGGGTCCCGGGCGTGCGCCGCGAACCGGCGGACGTGCAGCCGCATCTGGTCGAGCTGACCGTTCACCAGGACGACGGGGCAGCGCACCTCCTCGAGCAGCCGGGGACCGGCCTCCGCGATGACGAGGTCCCAGGCCGCCGGGAGGGAGGCGTAGGCAGCTCCGCCGGGCAGGACGTCGGCGTGCTCCCCCCGGGCGCCGAGCAGGCGCATGAGGGCGTTCATCCGGCGGGCGGTCCGCTCCGCGTCGAGGTGGGGCATGACCCGGGCGAAGGCGCGGTAGAGGCCGGTCAGGGGGCCCGCCGGGTCGGCGGTGGCCCCGATCAGGACCAGCGCCCCCAGGGCGTCCGGGTGCTCGGCGGCCCACAGGGCGGCCAGGTAGCCCCCGAGGCTGTGCCCGGCCACGACCGGGCGCGGGCCGGCCTGCGCGACCGCGTCCGCCACGGTGCGTAGCGCGGCCTGACGGGTGAACTCCTCGGCCACGCGATCCCCGTGCCCCGGCAGGTCGACGCTGACGACCTCGGTCCCCGGCAGGAGCGGTAGGTAGGGACCCCACTGCGCCCGGCTCATCCGGGTGCCGTGCAGCAGGACCAGCCCGGCCGGCGGCAGCACGCCCCCCTGCGGCTCGGTCCGGGGAGAGAGGTCCACGCCCCCATCGTGCCTCCCTGCCCCGCCCGCCTCGCGCCCGGCCCGGGCTCGCCCGGCCGGCCCACCGCATACCCTGGCCCCGTGCCGTCCCCGCTGCCCCCCACCGCCCGCGAGACCACCGCGTCCGCCGCCTGGCCGGTGCGCGTGCTGTCGATGAAGATCAGCGACTACGTGGACAAGATGTCACCGTTGTGGGTGGAGGGGCAGATCGTCGAGCTCAACCGCCGACCGGGCATGAGGAGAGCCTTCCTCACCCTGCGGGACACCGACGTGGACATGTCGTTGTCGGTCTCCATCCCCACCGGGGCGCTGGACGCGATGCCGAGCCCGCCGCAGACCGGGGCGCGGGTGGTGGTCCACGCCCGACCCACGTTCTGGACCAAGCGCGGGACCCTGCAGCTGGACGCGCGTCAGATGAGGCACGTGGGCGTGGGCGAGCTGCTCGCCCGCCTGGAGCACCTCAAGCAGCTGCTGCGCAGCGAGGGCCTGTTCGACCCCGCACGCAAACGACCCCTGCCCTTCCTGCCGCGCGGCATCGGTCTGGTCACCGGCCGCGCCACGGCGGCCGAGCACGACGTCCTCGCGGGGCTGCGCCGACGCTGGCCCGCCGCCCGGGTGGAGGTGCGGCAGGTGGCGGTCCAGGGAGCCGACACGGTCCCGCAGGTCACCGCCGCCCTGCGCGAGCTGGACGGGCTCGAGCACGTGGAGGTCATCATCGTCGCCCGCGGCGGTGGTGCCTTCGAGGACCTGCTGCCGTTCTCCAACGAGACCCTCGTGCGCGCGGTCGCGACGACCCGGACCCCCGTCGTGTCGGCGATCGGCCACGAGACGGACACCCCCCTCCTGGACTTCGTCGCCGACCTGCGGGCCTCCACCCCCACGCACGCGGCGGCGGCGGTGGTCCCCGACGTCGCCGACGAGCTGCGCGGCCTGGCGACGGTCCGGGCGCGGGCGCGGCGCTCCCTCGCGCTGCGCCTGACCCGGGAGCGGGAGCGGATCGCGCAGCTCATGGCCCGGCCGGTCATGGCCGACCGCGCGGCCATCATCGAGCAGCACCAGCAGGAGGTGCTGGCCCTGCGCGCGCGGGGCCGGGCCCGGCTCGGGGAGCGGCTGACCCGTGAGCAGGACCGCGCCGAGCAGCTGCTGCGGCACCTGCGTGCGGTCTCCCCCCAGCACACGCTGGAGCGGGGGTATGCCGTGGTGCGGCACAGCGACGGCACGATCGTGCGCGACCGCGCCGAGGTCGAGGCCGACGAGCTGCTGCGGGTCACGGTCGCCCGCGGCGACTTCGCGGTGCGCCCGGTCACCGCCTGAGCCGCACCCGGTCGGTTCTCGCCGCGCCGAGCCGGCCCGCCGCCCGCAAGCCTCAGGCGGTCGGCCCGTCCGGGTCGTCGCGGGCCTCGTCGTCGGCCCCGACGCGCGTGCCGTCCTCGTCCCCTGCCGGCGTGCCCGGACCCTCCCCGGTCCCGACCGTGACCTGCTCCCCCTGGCCCGTCGCCCGGTCCAGCGTGTCCTGGGCGGCGTCCAGCTTGGCCTGGCAGTGGGCGGCGAGCTGCTCACCGCGCTCCCAGAGCGCCATCGCCTCCTCCAGCGGCACCTGCCCGGACTCGATCCGGGACACGAGCCGGACCAGCTCGTCGCGGGCCTGCTCGTAGGAGAGGTCGGCGACGGGGGTCGGGTCCTGATCGGCGGGATCTGGGGTGCTCACGCGGCCACCCTAACGGGACCGGGGTGCCGGGCCGCGTCCTCCTCCCGCACGGACCTGTCGCCCGGCGGGTCCTCCGCAGCCGCGTCAGTCGCGGATCTCGACCGCGTCCAGGAAGAGCTCGAGCTCGGTCGGGGGCAGGTCGTCGGTCGCGGTGACCACCACCGTCGACCCTCCGGTGACCTCCGGCCCCAGCACCCAGGCCTCCTCGGCGTTGCTCGGTCGCGGCCCCTCGAAGGTCTGCCAGGTCTGGTCCCCGAGCGGGCCGCCCAGGGTCTGCTCCCCCGTCCCGCTGCCCCCGCCGAGCACCTCCTCGGTCCACGCCGGGGTGATGTCGGAGGCCTGGTGCAGGGCGAGGTACTCCCCCGCGGGCGTCTGGAAGGACACGTGCCAGGTCCACACCCCCTCCACCTGGTCGTCGAACCGGGCAACGGTCGGTCGCCACCCCTCGCCGGGCTCCGGCACCCACACGGGGAAGTCCGCCCGGTCGACGGCGTAGGCCGCGGCGGGCGCCACCTCGGCGGGACGGGTCTGCTGCTCCTGGGGGTTGTAGGTGAGCGACCACCAGGCCAGCGCGAGCCCGGCCACGGGCAGCACGGAGTAGATCATGTTGCGGACGGTGTAGGAGGCCAGCCGCTTGCGCCGCTTGTCAGCGGGCCGCTGCGGGGCCTGCGCGGTGGGGGAACTGCTCACCGGTCCATGGTCGCACGGGGATAGGCTGGGTCGGCCGCACGTTTCCGGACGAAGGAGTCGCACGAGATGGCCACCGATCGCGCACCCGCCACCGACCAGGTCCTCCCCGACCGCAACCTCGCCCTCGAGCTGGTCCGGGTGACCGAGGCGGCGGCGCTGGCCGCCGGACGGTGGGTGGGGCGCGGGGACAAGAACCTCGCCGACAACGCCGCGGTCGAGGCGATGCGCAAGGTCATCTCCTCCGTCGCGATGACCGGCGTCGTGGTCATCGGCGAGGGCGAGAAGGACGAGGCGCCGATGCTCTACAACGGGGAGCACGTCGGCGACGGCACCGGCCCGCAGGTCGACGTCGCGGTGGACCCCGTCGAGGGCACGACGCCGACCGCGAAGGGGATGGACAACGCGATCTCGGTGATCGCGGTGTCCGAGCGCGGCACCATGTACGACCCCTCTGCCGTGTTCTACATGGACAAGCTCGTCGTGGGACCGGACGTCGCGGACCGGGTCGACATCCGGCTGCCCATCCGGGAGAACCTGCGCCGGGTCGCCCGGGCGAAGAAGAAGTTCGTCGACGACGTCACGGTCGTCATGCTCGACCGCCCCCGCCACGCCGACTACGTGGAGGAGGTCCGTCGCGCCGGCGCGCGGCTGCGGTTCATCAGCGACGGCGACGTGGCCGGTGCCCTCTCGGCGGCCCGCGAGGAGGGCTCCGCGGACATCCTGCTGGGGATCGGCGGCACCCCGGAGGGGATCATCACGGCGTGCGCCATGAAGGCCCTGGGCGGCGTCATCCAGGGCAGGCTGTGGCCGCGGGACGACGAGGAGCGGCAGAAGGCGATCGACGCGGGCCACGACCTGGACCGGGTGCTCATGACCGACGACCTGGTCACCGGCGACAACTGCTTCTTCGCCGCCACCGGCATCACGAGCGGTCAGCTGCTGCGCGGGGTGCGCTACGGCTCCGGCACCGCCGTCACCCAGTCCCTCATCATGCGCTCGCGCTCGGGCACCATCCGCGAGGTCGTGTCCCACCACCGCCTGGACAAGGTGGCCCGGATCGCCGACGCGTACGCGCCGGACGCCGTCTGAGGGTGCCGGGATGAGCGGACCGGCCGTGCTCACCGTCGGTGAGGCCCTCGTCGACGTGGTCGTGCCGGCCGGGGGCGGGGCGAGCACCGAGCACGTCGGCGGCTCACCGGCCAACGTGGCCATCGGGCTGGCCGCCCTCGGTCACGCCAGCCGGCTCACGGCGCACCTGGGCACCGACCCGTACGGTGACCGGGTTGCGGCCCACCTCAGCCGGTACGGCGTCGAGCTGACGCCGGGGTCCCGGACCGCCCGGCGCACCTCGACGGCGACCGCCCGGCTGGACGAGGACGGGGTGGCCACCTACGACTTCGACCTCACGTGGCGGGTCGGTCCCCAGGACCTCGAGGGGGTCGGCCACCTGCACACGGGCTCGGTCGCGGCGACCCTGGAGCCCGGAGGGACCGCCGTGGTGGACCTGCTGGCCCGCGCGCGCACGCACGACGACGCGACCGTGTCCTACGACCCCAACGCCCGCCCCACGATCATGGGCGAACCGCGGGACGCCCGGCAGCGCATCGAGGAGTGCGTCGGGCGCTCCGACGTGGTCAAGGCCTCCCTCGAGGACGTCGAGTGGCTCTACCCCGGGGCGGAGGTCGAGGCGGTCGTCCGTGAGTGGGGACGGCTCGGGCCGCTCCTGGTCGTCGTGACCCGCGGGGGCGACGGGCCCCTGGTGCACCGCCCGGCCTCCGGGGAGGTCCTGGACCTGCCCGCCCGCGACGTGCCGGTCGTCGACACGGTCGGGGCCGGCGACTCCTTCATGGCCGGGCTGCTCTCGGGTCTGCTGGACGCCGGGCTCCTCGGCTCGGCGCGGGCCCGGGACCGGCTGCGGGTCGCCGACAAGGACGCCGTCCTGGCGGCCGTGGACCGTGCCGTCGCCACCGCCAGCTGGACGGTGGGGCGGGCCGGCGCGGCCGCACCCACCCGGACCGACCTGTCCTGATCGCGCGCGGCCACGGCACTAGGCTGTGGCCCATGGTGACCCCCTCCCCCCGCAGCGACTTCGACGACCTGCTGGAGGCCAACCGGAGCTACGCCAAGGGCTTCGCCCTCGGCGGTTTCGACGGCGTGGCCCGTGCCGGTGTGGCCGTGGTGACGTGCATGGACTCCCGGATCCAGCCGCTGAAGATGCTGGGTCTCAAGCACGGCGACGCCAAGATCTTCCGCAACCCCGGTGGCCGCATCACCGACGCCGCCCTCGAGGCGATCGTCCTGGGCGTCCACCTGCTCAACGTCAGCCGGGTGCTCATCGTCCCGCACACGCGGTGCGCCATGACGAAGATGAGCGAGAACGAGCTGCGCGAGAAGATCTCCGAGGTGTCCGGCCAGGACGCGTGGTGGCAGCACTTCCACGTGGTGCCCGACCAGCGGGCAGCGCTCGTCGAGGACGTGCACCGGGTCACCAGCCACCCCCTGGTCCAGGGGCGCGTCCAGGTCGGGGGTTTCCTCTACGACGTCGACACGGGCCTGCTCGAGCAGCTCGTCTGAGGCTGCTGACGCGTCACGTAGTCTGATCGTCATGTCTCCCGCCCTCGCGCTCGCGCCCCTCACCCTGGCGGCCGTGCTGGTCCTCAGCGGGCTCGCCAAACGGCCCGACCCGTCCTCCACGCACAGCATGATGCGGCTGCTGCGGCTGCCGGCGCCGGTGGCCACGATGCCCACCGCACGGGCGTTGCCCTGGGGCGAGATCGGGACGGCCGCGCTGCTCCTCACACCCTGGCGGTGGACGTACGCCCTGGGGGCGCTCGCCGCCCTGGGCCTCTTCCTCACGTTCTGGGTGGTCATCGCCCGGGCCATGACCTTCGACCCGCGCCCCACCTGCGGCTGCTTCGGACGGGTCGGTGACCACCGGATCAACGGCCGGACGGTGACCCGCAACACCGTCCTGGTCGGGCTGGCGCTGATCGCTGGTTGGATCGCCCTGCAGGGCCGATCCGCGACCGGCCTGCTGGCCGACTTCTCGACCGACGACTGGCTGTGGCTGGCTCTCGCCGTGGCCCTGGCTGCAGTGACCTTCCTCGTGCTCGGCGGAGCGCCGACCGGTCAACGGCCCGCGCGGGCCGGTCGGCGGGCCCGCCAGGACCAGGCGACCCCGTCGTCGCAGGAGGAGACGGCGGAGCTGGAGTACGTGCGGACGCCCATCCCGCGCGGGGTGCTCGTCGACCGCGACCACCAGACCGTCTCCCTGCACGCGCTGGCCCGCCAGCAGGCCCAGCTGGTCGTCCTCGCCAACTGCTGGTGCGGCAGCACCGTCGCGGCGATCGACCGGTTGCCCGCCTGGCGGGATCGGCTCCCCCAGCTGGGCGTCCAGCTCGTCCACACCCTCCGCCCCTTCGACGAGCCGCGGCTGGCCACCACGACGGGCGTGTGGTGGGACCCGGGGGCCACCGTCTACGAGACCCTTCGGGCGGGCGCGAGCCCCGCCGCCGTCCTGCTCGGGGCCGACGGTCTGCTGGCGGGAGGGCCCGTCAACGGCGTCGAGCAGATCGAGGAGTTCGTCGCCGACATCGCCGCGGAGCTGGCCCCCACGGGTCCCGAGCCGCCCGCCGAGACGGGCGCCGCCCACCCCCAGACCTGAGCCGGCCCCCTCCTACAGGGCCAGGCGCTCGCTGACCACCCCGGCGAGGCGGTCGGCATACCCCTGGGCCCGCTCCTGCGCGTCGGCCTCGACCATGACCCGCACGAGCGGCTCGGTGCCGGACTTGCGCAGCAGCACGCGCCCGCTGCTCCCGAGCTCGGCCTCGACGGCGGCGACCGCGTCCAGGACCCCCGCGTCGGACCCGACGCGGTCCTTGTCCACCCCCCTGACGTTCACGAGCACCTGCGGCAGCCGCGTCATCACCGCGGCGAGCTCCTGCAGGGGGCGCCCGGAGCTGACCACCCGCTGGGCGAGGGACAGGGCGGTGAGGACCCCGTCGCCGGTCGTGCCGTGGTCGAGCATGATGACGTGGCCCGACTGCTCCCCGCCCAGGGAGTACCCGTGGGACCGCATCTCCTCCAGCACGTAGCGGTCCCCGACCGCGGTCTGCACCACGCGGACACCCTCGCGCTCCATGGCCTGGAGCAGTCCGAGGTTGCTCATCACGGTGGCCACCAGGGTGTCGTCCCGGAGCCGGCCACCCTCGTGCATCGACACCGCCAGGATGGCCATGATCTGGTCGCCGTCCACCTGACCTCCGCGGGCGTCCACGGCCAGGCAGCGGTCGGCGTCCCCGTCGAAGGCCACGCCCATGTCGGCCCCGCGCAGACGCACCGCCTCCTGCAGCCGACCCAGGTGGGTGGACCCGTAGCCGTCGTTGATGTTGAGCCCGTCCGGCTCCCCGCCGATGAGGTCGACGGTGGCGCCGGCACGGCGGAAGACCTCCGGCCCCACGTGCGAGGCCGCGCCGTGGGCGGCGTCCAGCACGATCCGCAACCCGTCGAGCCGGCCCGGCACCGCCTGCTGCAGGTGGCTCATGTAGAACTCGGCGCCCTCGGGGAAGGGGCGGATCCGGCCGACGGCGGCGCCCGTCGGCCGCTCCCACTCGTCGCCGACCCGGTCGGAGATGCGGTCCTCGATCTCGTCGGCGAGCTTGTGCCCGCCGCGGGCGAAGAACTTCAGGCCGTTGTCCGGCATCGCGTTGTGCGACGCCGACAGCATGGCCCCCATCTCGGCGTTCATCCGCTGGGTGAGGTAGGCGATCGCGGGCGTGGGCAGGACCCCCGCGTCGAGCACGTCCACGCCGGCCGAGGCCAGCCCCGCCATGACCGCGCTGGACAGGAACTCACCGGAAGCCCGCGGGTCGCGGCCCACCACCGCGCTGGCCCGGGCGCCGCCGAAGACGCTCTGACCGCCCAGCTCGTGGGCGACCGCGACGGACAGGTCCATCGCCAGCTCGGCGGTGATGTCCTTGTTCGCCAGCCCTCGCACGCCGTCGGTGCCGAAGAGTCGTGCCATCGTCGTCCGTCCTCCGTCGTCCAGTCCTCGACCCGGTGGGGCCGACAGGCAGTGTATGCCGCCCGCGGCCTCCCGTCGGTGCCGCTGCACGCCGCAGGTATGGAGGGGGTCAAGAACAGGTCAACGGATCCCCAAGGACCGGTCAGAATTCGGTACAGATCTCTCGTGGCCACTGGCGTGGCGGGACGTCCGGCAGCACGCTGATCCGGTGCCGCCGCACCGGCGCGGCGGCCCGGTCCCTCAAGGAGTCCTCATGCACCTCTCTCGGCACCGCACGATGGTCGCGCTCGTCGCGGCCGCGGCCCTCCCGCTCGCCAACGGCCTCCCGGCAGCCTCGGCGCAGGCCAGGCCCGACACCCCGGCCCCGCTCGTCGAGGCCACGGGCGAGGCCGTGGCCGGGTCCTACATCGTCATGCTCGACGTCCCTCAGGCCTCGACGAAGGGGCCTGACGCCCGCGCCTCCGACCGGGCCCGCACGGCCGTGAAGGCGGCGACCGAGCGCAAGGTCGCCCAGGCCCGGGGCCAGGGCATCGGCGTGAGCAGGAGCTACACCGCCCTGGGCGGTTACGCCGCCACGCTCACCCCCGCGCAGCTCGCGGAGCTGCGCTCCGACCCCGACGTCGCCTTCATCGAGGAGGACCAGGTCGTCACCATCGACGCGACGCAGCACAACGCGACCTGGGGTCTGGACCGCATCGACCAGCGCACCCTGCCGCTGAACGGCACCTACACCTACACCAGCACCGGCCAGGGGGTCCGCAGCTACATCATCGACACCGGCATCCTCACCTCCCACAGCGAGTTCTCCGGCCGTACGGCCCCGGGCTACTCCGCCATCAGCGACGGCCGCGGCACGACCGACTGCAACGGCCACGGCACGCACGTCGCGGGCACGGTGGGCGGCTCCACCTACGGCGTGGCCAAGGGCACCACCCTCGTCCCCGTCCGGGTGCTCAACTGCCAGGGCAGCGGGACCAACTCCGGGGTCATCGCCGGCATGGACTGGGTCGCCAGCAACGCGGTCCGCCCGGCCGTCGCCAACATGAGCCTGGGCGGAGGGGCGTCCACGAGCACCGACGCCGCGGTGGACCGCATGGTGGCCAGCGGCGTCCCGGTCGTCGTGGCCGCGGGCAACGAGAACCAGAACGCCTGCAACGTCTCCCCCGCCCGGGCCGCCTCCGCCATCACGGTCGGGTCGACGACCAGCTCGGACGCCCGCTCCAGCTTCTCCAACTTCGGCTCCTGCCTGGACGTCTTCGCCCCCGGCAGCAGCATCACGGCGGCGTGGCACACCTCGACCACCGCGACCAACACCATCTCGGGCACCTCGATGGCCAGCCCGCACGTGGCGGGCGCCGTGGCGCTCTACCTGCAGGGCAACCCCTCGGCCTCCCCCTCCCAGGTGGCCTCCGCGGTGACCGGCACGGCGACGACCGGCCGCGTCATCGGAGCCGGCTCGGGCTCGCCCAACCGGCTCCTCTACACGCCCGACCTGCAGGGCGGTGGCAGCACCCCGACCCCCGACCCCGACCCGGAGCCCACCCCCGGCACCGGAGTCACCAACGGTGGCTTCGAGAGCGGGGCGACCGGGTGGAGCGGTGACACCGGCACGATCGGGACCGGTGGGTACGCCGCACGCTCGGGCAGCTACAAGGCGTGGCTCGGCGGCTACGGCACCACGCGCACCGAGGCGATCACCCAGCAGGTCACCGTGCCCTCCTCCGGCGCGACGCTCGACTTCTGGCTGCGGGTCGTGACCCGCGAGGGCACCCGGACCGCCTACGACCGCATGCAGGTCCAGGCCATCTCGGGTGGCTCCACGACCGTGCTGGGCACCTGGTCCAACCGGGACGCCTCGAGCAGCTACGTCCAGCGCTCGGTGAGCCTGAACTCCTTCGCCGGGAGGACCATCACCCTGCGCTTCGTGTCCTCCGAGGACTACACGCTGGCGACCTCCTTCCTCGTCGACGACGTCGCGATGCGCTGACCGTCCCCGGACGCCACGACGGGCGCGACACCCAAGGGTGTCGCGCCCGTCGTGGTGCGCGGTCGGTGGGCGGCGCGTGGCCGCCCACCACCGGGTCAGCGCTTGCTGTACTGCGGCGCCTTGCGGGCCTTCTTCAGACCAGCCTTCTTGCGCTCGGGGACGCGGGCGTCACGCGTGAGCAGGCCGGCCTTCTTCAGGGCCGGGCGGTTCAGCTCGGCGTCCACGCCGTTGAGCGAGCGGGCCACGCCGAGGCGCACCGCACCGGCCTGGCCGGAGGGGCCGCCGCCGTGCACGCGGACGAGCACGTCGTACGCACCGTCCAGCTCGAGCAGGGTCAGCGGCTCGTTGGCGATCTGCTGGTGCACCTTGTTGGGGAAGTACTCCTGCAGGGTGCGGCCGTTGATCTTCCACTCGCCGGTGCCCGGGACGATCCGGACCCGGGCGACGGCCTGCTTGCGGCGGCCGGTGGCGGCACCGGGGGCGGACGCGCTGGGACGCGCGGCGGCCTCGGTGGGCGCGGAGGACTCCGTGGTGTACTCGGAGATCGCGTTCTCGTCGAACTCGTCGTTCTCGACGTCGGGGGTGATGTCGGTCATGTCTGGTCCCTGTTCCTTACTGCGCGACCTGGGAGAGCTCGAACGGCACGGGCTGCTGCGCCGCGTGCGGGTGGCTGTCGCCGGCGTAGACCTTGAGCTTGCTCAGCATCTGACGGCCCAGCGAGTTCTTCGGAAGCATGCCGCTGACGGCCTTCTCTACGGCGCGGGTCGGGTGCTTCTCCAGCAGCTGCTGGTAGGTCTCCGCCTTCAGGCCACCGGGGTAGCCGGAGTGGCGGTAGGCCTTCTTCTGCTCCAGCTTGGCGCCGGTGAGGGCGATCTTGTCGGCGTTGATGATGATGACGAAGTCACCGGTGTCCACGTGCGGGGCGAAGATGGTCTTGTGCTTGCCGCGCAGCAGGATCGCGGTCTGGGACGCCAGGCGACCCAGGACGACGTCCGTGGCGTCGATGACGTGCCAGGCGCGGGTGACCTCGCTGGCCTTGGGGGTGTAGGTACGCATCTGCCTTACCTTCAGTCTGAGTGATGGGGCAACCGTTCAAGTCTACCGGCGCTCCCGGCCCCACCCAAACCGGACGAAGCCGCAGGTCAGGACGCATGCTGGCACCGTCGGTCGAGCTTGTGCACAGCGACTGTGCACAACAAGTGTGCATGATGGGACGACCACGCGTATGCTGCCGTCGACACGAAAGGGGGACCACCCGTGCCCGTCCTGCCCCTGCTCCGCCGCGGTCGCCGAGCCGCCCCGCCCGCCGAGGCGACGCCGGCCCCGGCCGCCGATCCGCCGACCCCGCCCGTGCGGGTCCTGCCCCGGGCCGTGGTCGTCCTGCTGGGTCTGGCGCTGGCCTTCGGCGTCCTCCTCGGGCTCAACCAGCTCAAGGACTACGTCGGCCCCATCTTCCTCGCCCTCAACCTCGTGCTGGCCGCCGCCCCGCTGCAGAGCTGGCTGGTCCGGCGCGGGGTGCCCCGGGGCCTGGCGGCCGCGATCTCCGGCGCCGCCGTCTTCACCTTCCTGCTGGGCTTCTTCTACGCCCTGGGGTGGTCGATCGCCGCCATGGTCGAGGAGCTGTCGGGCTCCACCTACCGCACGCGCTACAACGAGCTCTACGGCCAGCTGCAGGACCTGCTGACCCGCTTCGGGGTGGAGCAGGAGCAGGTCCTGGACCAGCTGCGGAACGCCTTCAACCCGGAGGCGATCATCGGGGCCCTGGGCGGCGTGCTGGGGAACGTCACCGGCATCCTCGGCCTGCTCATGACGACCGTCATCGTCATCTTCTTCCTGCTCATCGACTCGACGAGCGCCGGGCAGCGGATCGGGCTGGTCCGCGAGCAGCACCCGCGTCTGGCGGAGGCCCTGGTGACCTTCGGCGACGGGGTGCGCCGCTACTGGGTGGTCACCACGATCTTCGGGCTCATCGTCGCGGTCCTCGACGTCGTCGCCCTGGTCATCCTCGGGGTGCCGCTCGCCCTCGCCTGGGGCGTCCTGGCCTTCCTGACCAACTACATCCCCAACATCGGCTTCGTCATCGGCCTGGTCCCCCCTGCGCTCATGGCGCTGCTGGCCAACGGCCCCACCAACGCCCTGCTCGTCGTGGTCGTCTACAGCCTGCTCAACTTCGTGGTGCAGTCGCTGATCCAGCCCAAGTTCACCGGCGACGCGGTCGGGGTCACCCCGACGGTCACCTTCATCTCCCTCATCGTGTGGGCCTGGGTGCTGGGCCCGCTCGGAGCGCTCCTGGCCCTCCCGGCGACGCTGCTGCTGAAGGCGGTGCTGGTGGACGCCGACCCCCAGGCCCGGTGGGCCAACGCCTTCCTGGCCAGCAAGCCGGAGACCGCCCGGGCGGACTCCACCCGTGAGGCCGTCCACCAGGGGACCTGAGATGGCCACCGGACCCGAGCGGTCGGCGCTGAGGGCGCTGGCCCATCCCCTGCGCAGCCGGATCCTGGCCGAGCTGCGCGTGCACGGGGACGCCACGGCCACCGACCTCGCGCAGGCCCTGGACACCCACACGGGGGCGACGTCCTACCACCTGCGCCGGCTCGCCGAGGTCGGGCTCGTGGAGGACACGGGCACGGGGACCGGGCGACGCCGGGTATGGCGCGCCGCCGGGGAGATCCTCCCCCGCACCGTGGCGGAGGAGCCGCTGGACGAGGACGACGCCCAGGCGGCCGACTGGCTGGCGCTGGACTACCTGGCCCACTTCGGCGAACGCGCGCAGGGCTGGCTGGTCGAGCAGCGCGGCTGGGAGCCGGTCTGGCAGGAGCTCTGCGGGCTGGAGGACCACACGGTGCAGGTCACGGCCGAGCAGCTGGCCGCCCTGCGGGCCGAGCTGGGAGAGGTCCTCGACCGTTACCGCCGGCTGGGCCAGGGCAACCCGCAGGCGAAACGGGTCGTCGTCTACACCTGTCCGCTGCCGGTCGACCGGCAGCGCTGACGCCCGTGGCCGGCGGACCCGCGTCCGCCGGCCACGTCGCCCACGTCAGCCCGTGTGAAGCATCAGGTTCGGGGAGCCCTGGACGTCGACCACCGTGTCCGGTGTCGCCCCGGACACCAGGGCGGAGGCCACCTGCGCCGGGCTCGCGCCCGGGGCGCCCTGCAGGTGGAGGGCCGCCGCGCCGGCCACGTGGGGGCTGGCCATCGAGGTGCCGCTGATCGTGCTCAGCTGGGTGTCGGAGCGGTACCAGGCCGACGTGATGCTGACGCCCGGGGCGAACAGGTCCACGCACGATCCGTAGTTGGAGAAGCCGGCCCGCACGTCGGCCGCGTCGGTCGCCCCCACGGTGATGGCGCTGGTCGCCCGGGCCGGGGAGACGTTGCACGCGTCCTGGTCCTCGTTCCCGGCGGCGACCACCGTCGTCACTCCTGCACCGGTCAGCCGGGAGACGGCGTCGTCCACGGCCTTGCTGGCGCCGCCGCCCAGGCTCATGTTCACGACGGACGGGCCGGAGGCGTGACCGACGACCCAGTCCATGCCCGCGATCACCCCCGAGTTGGTCCCGCTGCCCCGGCAGTCCAGCACCCTCACCGGCACGAGGGTCGTCTCCTTGGCGACGCCGTAGGTGGCACCGCCGACGGTGCCTGCGACGTGGGTGCCGTGACCGTTGCAGTCCTCCGTCGTGTTCTTGCCCCGGGCGAAGTTGGCACCGGGGGCGACCCGCCCGGCCAGCTCCGCGTGGGTGGACCGGATGCCGGTGTCGACGATGTAGGAGGTGACACCCAGCCCCGTCGCGGAGTAGCGGTAGACGCCGTCCAGCGGCAGGGCGGGCTGGTCGATGCGGTCCAGGCCCCAGGTCGCGTCCTGCTGGTCCGCCGAGAGGGACACCACGGCGTCCGGCTCGACGTAGGCGACGGTGGGGTCGGACCGCACCGCCTGCAGCTGGGACGGCGTCAGGACGGCCGCGTAGCCGCCCAGGGACCGGTACGCACGCTCCACCGCGATGCCGCGTCCGGTCGCGGACGCCACCGCCCGGTCCGTGGCCGCCGCGCTCCGCGCCTGCGCCTGGGTGGGGGCGAGCCCCCCGGACCAGGCGTCCTCACCTGCCTCCAGCATGACGATGTACCGGCCGCCGGGGGTGGTCGAGCCGGCCGACGTGGCCTGGGTCGCCGCGTGGCCCACCGTGGGGACGGCGGCCAGTGCGAGGGCTGCGAGCAGGGAGAGCGTGCGTCGGGACATGGGTGCTCCTCGGGATCAGGGACGGGGGCCGCCGCAGGGGTCAGGCGGAGGCCACATCGTGAAGGGCGGCCCGGGAGGCCGACAAGAGGTCCCGGGGAACCTTTAACCGATCTTTACCCTCCGGCGACGGCTCAGCGACGCACGAGCACGACGGCCGACAACGCCGGGACGTGCACGCGACCGTGCACGAGGTCCCACCGGGTGGGCTTGACGACCTCGTCCGCACCGTCGCGCTGGACCGGGGACAGCTCCCACCGCTCCCCCGCCAGGCCGGGCACGACCACCTCCCGGTCGTGGGTGGCGGCGTTGAGCACCACGAGGAGACCGGACCCGTCCGCCGCCGCCGTCACCGGACCAAGGCGGCGGCCGTCGACCAGCATCACCACCAGGTCGGCCGCGCCGTAGGGGGTGCCGGACACCGGGAAGGTCACGGCCTCCCGGATGGCCTGCGCCGACCCCAGCCGCAGGAGCGGGTGGCGACGACGCAGCCGCAGCAGGTCCAGGACGCAGTCCCGGGCGAGGGTCATGTCCGCCGTCGTCGGCACGAGCGCAGGGTCCGCGAGCAGTGGTCGCATCAGGTGCCAGCGTGGGCCGTTGTCCCCCTCCGGCGGCAGCCCCCGGGCGAAGCCGTTGTCCCGCAGCGAGAGGTCGAGGTGGTTGAACCAGTCGCCGGAGGCGTAGCTGTTGCGGTCCAGGCTCTTGCTGCGCAGGATCTCCGCGCCCGCGTGGAGGAAGGCCACACCCTGCGACAGCAGGACGGTCGCCAGGGCCAGGGTGTTGCGGCGGACCCGCTCGGCCATCGAGGTGTCCTGCGGCAGCTTGAGCAGGAGGGTGTCCCACAGCGTCTCGTTGTCGTGGGCGTCGACGTAGTTGACGACCTCCTCCGGCGAGGAGGCGTACCCGGCGGAACTGCCGGCGTAGTCGATCTGCGCGCCGGTCACCTCCTCCCCGGTCCGCTGGGAGCGGAGCCGCAGCTGCGCCAGACCCCCGGCCAGACCCACCTGGAGCAGGTCGACGTCGCCCGGGTCGGCACCACCGGTCGCGAAGCCCAGCCCGGTCCGGGGGTCCTCGTCGTGGACCCGACCGCCGCGCACGGCGTCCCGCAGCCGGTCGTTGAAGGTCCCGATGCCCGTGCCGCCCAGCTGTCCCTGCACCGCCTGGCGGAACCGCGCACCCCCGGCGACGGAGCCGAAGTCCCAGCCCTCGCCGTAGAGGTGCACCGCGCGACCGTCGACCCCGTCGTCCTCGACCGTCAGGCCGTCGAGCGCCTCCCGGACCGCCACCAGGTTGGCCCGGGTGTGGTGGCCCATGAGGTCGAAGCGGAACCCGTCGACGCGGTAGTGGCGCACCCAGAGCACGCATCCGTCGACCATGAGCTTCTCGGCCATGGCGTGCTCGGTCGCGAGGTCCTGGCAGCACGTCGTGGTCTCCACGGCCCCCTCGGGCGAGAGCCGGTGGTAGTAGCCCGGGACGACCCGGTCCAGCACCGAGGCCCGGTGCAGACCGGAGTCGGTGGTGTGGTTGTAGACCTGGTCGAGCACGACCCGCAGCCCCAGCTCGTGCAGCGCGCCCACCATGGAGCGGAACTCCGCGACCCGTCGCCCCCCGTGTGCCGCTCCTCCGCAGGAGGTGTAGGACCCCTCGGGGGCGAGGAAGTGCCAGGGGTCGTACCCCCAGTTGAACGCGTCCCGGACCGCGTCGGCCCGGACCCGCAGCTGCTGCTCGGGACTGTCGGGCGGCAGCGCGGCGAGCGCGGCACGGTCGGGACGGGACTGCTCCGCGGGATCCTCGGGCACCGAGGTCAGGTCGAAGGTGGGGAGCAGGTGGACGGTGGTCAGCCCGGCCTCGGCCAGCGCCCCCAGGTGCTTCCTCCCGTGCCCGTGCTCCCCGAAGGCCAGGTAGGACCCGCGGAGGTCGGCCGGCACCTGCTCGTCGTCGCGGGAGAAGTCGCGGACGTGGAGCTCGTAGACGACCTGGTCCACCGCGCGGATCGCGGCCGGAGCCGGGGTGTCGGACCAGACCCGCGGCGCGTGGCGCGGATCCTCGAGATCGACCAGGACCGAGTGGCTGGAGTCCACCGCGAGACCGACCGACCACGGGTCCGTCGACCGCACGGTGCGCAGCGTCCCGGTGCGGGGCAGGACGTGCACGAGCTGGAGCTGGTAGCAGCGGTCCGTCCAGGCAGGCGTGCCGACCACGCTCCAGGCCCCGTCGTCGGTGCGGGTCATGGGCACGACCATGGGCTCCCCCGCCGGGGACCAGGCCCGGTCGGCGAGCGGGTCCGGGGCACCCTCCCAGAGCAGCAGGTCCACCTGGTGCGCGGTGGGTGCCCACACGGTGACGGTCGGCACGCGGTGCCCGTCCTCGTCGAGCTCCCAGGCCGGGCCGTAGGAGCGACGGACCGCCCGCTCCGCGTAGACGTCGTCCAGCACCCCCGGCACCTGCACGGAGGTCGCGACGCGCAGCCCGGAGTCGTCGCGCCCGAGCAGGGCGACCTGACCGGTGAGCAGGGTCTCCGCGCGAGCGGCGTCCTGCGGGGAGAGGTGGAGGGGGTGGCAGGCCGCCAGGTGCGGGAAGGCGTCGGCGACCGGATGCGGCAGCGCGCCGGGGGCCAGCCGCAGCGCCAGCTCCTCCACCGACGGCCCGTCCGGCCGCCCCCGGTCCAGCTGCTCGAGGTCGATCCCGCCGGTGGGGGCCACGGCGAGGCTCCACGCCAGGTCCTCCGCCGCCTGCCCCGCGGGCAGGGCCCACGCCGGCACGGCGAGCAGGTCGCGGGTCAGCCAGTGGGCCCGGGCCCCCAGGAGGTCCAGGGCGCTCACGCGTCGACCACCGCGGTCAGCGGGGCGACCGGCCCCTGCGCGTGGCGGTCCCCCACGACGGACCCGACGGGTCGCAGGCCCAGCCACCACTGGTCCCGGGGCCGGTCGGACCCCTCGGCCATCTCCTCGGCGTACCGCTCGATGGGGGTCACCCGCGGCTCCCCCTGCACCTCGCCCAGGTAGACGACCGACGAGGTGCCGTCCGGGGACCCGAGCTGCCGGTCGATCTCGGCCAGGGCCGCGCGGGCCAGCCGCGTCGCGAGGAGCCGGTCGAACGGGGTCGGCGCGCCCCCCGTCTGCACGTGGCCCAGCACCAACGAGCGCACGTCGAACCGGTCACCGCCCTCCTCCTCGAAGACGCGGCGCAGCAGGTCGCTGCTGTAGTGCTCCGAGGCCTCCTGGCCCCGGATGGCGAGCCACAGCTGGCGTCCCTCCTCGAAGGTCCGGGTCATCCGGGCGGCGTCCTCGGCCACGTCCGCGATGCCGACGTGCTCCTCGGGCAGGTAGACCCGCTCGGCCCCCGCGGCGATCCCGGCCATCATCGGCAGGTAGCCGCACGGCCCGCCCATGGTCTCCACGACGAAGGCGCGCCGGGTCGCCGAGGCGGAGGTCCGCACCTTGTCCAGGGCGTCGACGATGGTGTTGAGCGCGGTGTCGGCGCCGATCGACAGCTCGGCACCGGGCAGGTTGTTGTCGATGCTCGCCGGCACGCAGGTCACGGGGATGCGCAGGGCGGGGTGCCGCTCCCGCGCCCGGTGCAGCTCCACCGCGGTGAGGTAGGCCTCCGTGCCGCCCACGAGGACCAGCGCGTCGACCTCCTGCTCCTCGACCACCCGCGCGACCGCCTCGAGCTGCGCCGCGTCCGGGACCCGGCGACGGGTCCCGAGCGCGGCCCCGCCGCGGCCGACCCAGTCGTCGACCTCGACCCAGCCCAGCTCCCGCAGGCGCCCCTCGGCCAGGCCGGCCACCGACCCCTCGACCCCCAGCACCACGTCGCCGTCGGCGGCGGCGGACCGCACGAGGGCCCACACCGCGGTGTCCATGCCCGGCGCGAGCCCGCCGACGTGGAGGACGGCGATGCGACGTGCAGGACGCTGCCCGGCCGCGCGCTCGGTCGCGGGCGGCACGCAGAAGGCGTCGACGACCCGGCTCAGCTGCGCGAAGGACCGTCCGCGGGCCTCCCGGGCCCGGGCGAAGTCGCCGGACCGGAGGGCGTCGGCGACCTCCACGGTGGCTCCGACGGTCTGCTCCAGGTGCAGCAGGACGATCCGGTTGTGGCGCACGCCGATGACCCGCGCGGGGGCGTCCTGGGCGTGCAGCACCTCCTGGACCGCGGTGTAGCCGAGCAGGGTCGACATCCACCGGTCGTAGGCCGAGGGTCGCCCGCCCCGCTGGACGTGCCCCAGGATGGTGACCCTGGCCCCCTCTCCCCCGAGGCGCTGGGTCACCAGGGCGCCCACCTCGGCGCTGGTGATGGGCCGCCCGTGCCGGTCGGCCGCCCCCTCGGCCACGACGATGATGAGGTCGCGGCTGCCGGCGGCCCGGGAGGCCTGGAGCCGCTCCACCAGGTCGTCCTGCCACCCGTCGTCCGGCGGGTCCTCCGGCACCAGGACGGCGTCGGCGCCGCCGGCCACCCCGGCCATGAGCGCGAGGTAGCCGCAGTGGCGGCCCATGACCTCCACGACGAAGGTCCGCTGGTGGCTGGCGGCGGTCGAGCGCAGAGCGTCGACGGCCTCGCCGATGCGGTGCAGCGCCGTGTCGGCCCCGATGGTCATGTCGGTGCCGACGAGGTCGTTGTCGATCGAGCCCACCAGGCCCGCCACGGCCAGCCGCGGGTGGGCCTCGGCCACCTCCGGGGTCAGCTCTCCCGCCTCGACGAGCTCTCCGAGCAGCGAGGACCACTGCCGGCGGAACTCCTCGGTGCCCCGCAACGAGCCGTCACCACCGATGACGACCAGTCGGTCGATCCCATGCTCCAGCAGGTTGCGCGCGGCCGCCAGCATCCCCTCGCGCGTGCGGAACTCCGGGCACCGCGCCGTGCCGAGGACCGTCCCGCCCCGGTGCAGGATGCCCCCGACGTCGTCCCAGCCCAGGGGCCGGATGCGCGCGCCCCCGGCGACCGCCCCGGACCACCCCTCGTGGACGGCGTACGGCTGCCCACCCAGGCGCAGGGTCGTGCGCACCACCGCACGGACCGCAGCGTTCATCCCCTGCGAGTCACCGCCGGAGGTCAGGATCCCGATCCGTGGGCCGGTGCTGCAGGGGGTCGGGCCCCCGGGGGGCGAGGTCTGTCCTGGCTGGGAGGAGGTCACCCCACCCATCTTGCCAACGACGGGGCCGGTATGCCGACCTGCCCCCGCCCGCGATCGCGCGGCGGGGGCAGGTCGGTCGGCGTCGTCAGGGCTGGACGAAGACCGCCACGGTCTGGGCCGGCACGTGCGCCGTCCCGCTCGCGGCGTCCCACGTGGCCGTCTTGACGACCTCGTCGGCACCGTCGGCCTGCACCGGGGACAGCTCCAGGGCCGCTCCCTCCAGGCCGGGGACGGCCTGGTCGACCGCCTCGGCGCTGGCGTTGAAGACGACGACCAGCCCGTCCAGCGCCGGGTCGACGTCGGTGCCGGCGGTGTCGTCGATCCGCATGACGATGACCTGCGGGTCGCCATGCTCGGTGCCCGAGACCGGGAAGGAGACCTTGGCCTCGATCTGGGCCGGGTCGCCGAGGCGGAACAGCTCGGTGGAGAACCGCAGCCGCAGCAGGTCCTGGGCCATGGCCGAGGCCAGCTCGATGTCCGCCGGCGCCGGCTTGAGCGAGGCGTCGGCCAGCAGGGGCCGGATAATCCCCCACTTGTCACCGTTGTCGCCCTCCGGCGGCAGGCCCCGGCCGAACCCGTTGTCGGTCATCGTGAAGTCGAGCAGGTTGAACCAGTCGCCGCTGTTGTAGGAGTTGCGGTCCAGGCTCTTGCTGCGCAGCATGTCCGCTCCGGCGTGCCAGAAGCTGATGGACTGTGACAGCGCCGTGGTGGACAGGGCCACGGTGTTGAGCCGGACCCGCTGGTCCATCGGGGTGTCCTGCGGCAGCTTGAAGGTCAGGTTGTCGAAGAGCGTCTCGTTGTCGTGGGCGTCCACGTAGTTGACGACCTCGTCAGGGTCCTCGGCGTAGGCCGCCGGGGAGCCGTTGTAGGAAATCCCGGTGCCCGCGAGGACCTCTCCGGTCTCCTGGCTGCGCAACTGGAAGTCGCGCAGGTTGCCGGCCAGCCCGATCTGGACCAGGTCGGTGTCGTTGGCGCTGGTCCCGCCCGAGGCGAAGCCCTTGTCGGTCGTCGGGTCCTCGTCGAAGGGCCCGCCGCCGCGCACGCCGTCGCGCAGCCGGTCGTTGAAGGTCGCGATCGAGGTGCCGTCCAGCTGGCCCTGGGTCGCCTGGTAGAAGCGCGCGTTGTCGGCGACCTCGCCGAAGTTCCAGCCCTCGCCGTAGAGGGTGACCGCCGAGCCGTCCACCCCGTCCCTCTTCAGGGTCAGCGCGTCCAGGGCGGCGCGCACGGCTTCCATGTTCTCGCGGCTGTGGTGACCCATGAGGTCGAACCGGAAGCCGTCGACCTTGTAGTCGCGGGCCCAGATCACCACGGCGTCGACCATGAGCTTCTCGGCCATCTCGTGCTCGGTCGCCACGTTCTCACAGCAGGTCGAGGTCTCGACCTGGCCGACGGCGTTGAGCCGGTGGTAGTAGCCGGGCACGATCCGGTCCAGCACCGACTTCTCGCTCTGGCCGGACTGGGCGGTGTGGTTGAACACCTTGTCCAGCACCACGCGCATACCCGAGTCGTGCAGCCCGCCCACCATGGTGCGGAACTCCTTGACCCGCTCACCGCCGTGGGCGGCCTGCGCGGTCGAGGCGTAGGAGCCCTCCGGCGCCATGAAGTGCCACGGGTCGTAGCCCCAGTTGAAGGCGTCGGTGTCGGCCTGAGCCATGACGCAGGCCTGCTGCTCCTCGCTGGCCGGGGCGAACGACTCCAGGTCACAGTCCGGGGTCGTCTGCGCGGCAGGGTCCTCCTCGATGCTGGCGATGTCGAAGGTCGGCAGCAGGTGGACGGTGTTCATCCCCGCCTCGGCCAGAGTCTCCAGGTGCCGCCGGCCGTAGCCGTCCTCGGCGAAGGCCAGGTAGGACCCGCGCAGCTCCTCCGGGACGTCCGGGTCGGCCATCGAGAAATCGCGCACGTGCAGCTCGTAGATCGTCTGGTCGACCTCGTCCTCCAGGACCGGGGCCTTCGCGGTGCGCCAGATCTCCGGCGCCCACCTCGGGGCGTCCAGGTCGACGATCACCGACCGCTGGCTGTTGAGGGTCAGCGCCACCGAGTAGGGGTCGGTGACGAGGTTGGTCTCCACCTGCCCCGTCGAGGGCACGTAGACGTCCACCTCGTAGAGGTACTCCATACCGGTCCACTGCTTCTTGCCGCGCGCGGTCCAGGAGCCGTCCCCGGCACGCTTCATCTCCACCCGCTGGGGGTCACCGGTGCCGCCCTCGGGCCACAGCAGCAGGTCGACGTCCTTGGCGGTGGGCGCCCAGAGGGTCAGCTGCGGGTTGGGCCCGTTCCAGGAGACGCCGTAGGCGGTCTTCCTCGCCTTCTCGGCGTAGAGGGCGTCGAGGACGCCGGGGATCTGGACCCCGGTGGCGTCCTGGAGCCGGCCGAGGTCGTCGTACCGTGCCACGGCGACCTGACCCTGGAGGATCTCCCCGGCCTGCTTCACGGTCTTCCTGTCGAGCCGCAGGGCGAGATACCCCTCGAGGTGCGGGAAGTCCGCCACGACGGAGTCCGGCAGACCGGCCGGGTCGTAGGTCAGCGGGGCCGAGGAGCCGCCGGTGACGTCCTCGGCGTCCACCGCCAGGCCGCCGTCCGGGGACCAGTGCAGTCGCCAGTCGGTCAGCTCGGGCGCCTCGACACCGTCGGCCGGCCACGCGATCAGGTCGGGGGCGAGCCAGTGGGCCCTGGCCGACCTCAGGTCGGGGGCGATCCCGGCCTCGCTCGTGGTGACGGAGATCTCGTGCGTCTCGAGCACGTAGCTGATCGTGGTGACGATGCCGTCGCGCGGGACGGAGAAGCCGACGTTGGAGCCTCCCCGCGCGCCGCCGGCACCGTAGTCCTCGTCCCAGGACAGACCGTGGGCGACCTTGAGCTCGTAGTTGCCCGCCGGGACCTGGGTGCTCGACCACGTGTACGTGCCGTCACCGTCCGGGTCGATGAGCCAGGGCAGCATGCAGGAGGGGTCCCAGTCGCCCGGGCAGCCCAGCTCGGACTGCATCGAGCCCGGGGCCGTGATGATCGGCCCCTCGGCGTCCGAGGTCACGTAGTGGCGGGCGTGCTCGTAGTAGAAGGAGACGTTGCCTGCGGAGGGGAGGGTATAGGTGATGTTGGGCCCACCCGGCTCGCCCCCGGCACCGTAGTTCTCGTCCCAGGAGCGGTCGATCGCCGCCTTGTACTCCCAGCTGCCGGCGGGGATGTCGTACGTCCCCTTCCAGACCGTGTCCTTGCCGTCGAGGGACAGCTGCGCCTGCTCGCACGCCGGCTGCCAGTCGCCCTCGCACCCCATCTCGGTGTTGTGCGACCCGGGGACGGAGACCGCCTCCGGCTGCTCGACGGGTCCGACCGGGTCGCTCCCGCCGCCGCCTCCGCCACCGGGGGCGGGGTCACCCACGATCCCGTAGGTCGAGGACGCCGACAGGTTGCCCGAGGCGTCCTTGAGCACGGCGCGGTACTCCAGCAGCGTGCCGTGCGGCATACCGGTGACGTCGTGGAAGACCCGGTAGGGCGCGTTGTCGTCGGTCCCCAGGACCGTCCAGTCCTGCCCGCCGACCGGTCGGTAGGCGAAGGTGACCTGGGCGAAGACGTTCTCCGGGACGGAGGCGCCGATCTCGGCCCGCCCGCCGACGACGCCACCCGCGGACGGCGAGTCGAGGTAGACCGCCGGGGCCTCCTGGCGGGGCGTGAGCGCCTTGCCGGCGCGGTAGACCTCCACGGACAGGGGCGCCACCTCGACGTCGAGGCGCGCGTCGGTGCCGGACCGGATACGGCCGCTGTCGCCGTAGACCGCGGTGAACTGTGTGCGCTCGCTGTAGGTCGGGACCGACACGCTGGCGCTCTCGGTCGAGTTGTTGGCGACCACGACGTACTCGACCAGCTCGTCGGCGTCGATCCGGGAGAAGGCGTAGACCCGGCGTCCGCGCTGGCGTAGCGGTGGATCTGCGCCCCGTCGGCGAGCGCCGGGTGCTCCTGGGTGAGGGCGCCCAGCGTGGCGATCTGCTGGTAGAGGGGGTGCGTGGTGTCGTAGCGGTCCATCGACCCGGACGGGGCACCGATGACCGGCTCGCTGGCGTAGCTGTCCACCTGCGTGGCGAACATGTCCTGCCGGGCGTCCTTGTCACCGGCCGACCCGATGAAGCCCTGCTCGTCGCCGTAGTAGACGACCGGCTGGCCGCGGGTGAGGAACATCAGCTCGTTCGTGAGCTCGACCCGCTCCTGCAGCTCGTCGCCGGAGAAGTCCTTGGCGAGCATCATGGCCGCCCGGCCCATGTCGTGGTTGCCCGTGAAGGTCGGCAGCTGGTAGGCGTTGGAGTCCGCGTCGGTGTAGTAGTCGTCCTGTGCGTAGAAGGTGCGCAGGTCGGTCGTGGGGCGGCCCTTGGCGAAGTCGATCGACCGGCCCTGGAAGCCGAAGTCGATGACGGCCTGGAGCTGGCCCTCGGTGGTGAAGGTCGACAGATACTCGGGGTTGCCGTCGTAGACCTCGCCGAACATGAAGAAGTCGTCGTTCTCGGCGCGCGCGGCCTCGAGGACGCGCGGGCTGAACTCCTGCCAGAACTCCAGGTTGACGTGCTTGACCGTGTCGATCCGGAAGCCGTCGATCCCCATGTCGGCCCAGGTGGAGTAGATGTCGACCATCCCGTCGACGACCTCGGTGCGCTCGGTGAACAGGTCGTCCAGGCCGACGAAGTCCCCGTAGGTGCTGGACTCCCCGGCGAAGGTGGAGTCACCCCGGTTGTGGTACATCGTCGGGTCGTTGAGCCAGTCCGGCACCTTGACCGTCTCGTCCGCCTCGGTGCGGAAGACCGGGGTGTAGGGGAAGGAAATCTCGGGGTCCAGGAGCGGGAACGGCTTGCCGATGTAGTCGCGGTCGTCGAAGGCGTTGCCCGCTGCGTCGCGGTAGGGCTCGGTCTCCTTGTCGATGTAGCCGTACTCACCCTCCTCGTAGTCGATGACGTCGGCGGTGTGGTTGGTGATGATGTCGAAGTAGACCTTCATCCCCCGCGAGTGCGCCTCGTCGACGAGCTCGCTCATCTCCTCGTTCGTGCCCAGGTGCGGGTCGATCTGGGTGAAGTCGGTGATCCAGTAGCCGTGGTACCCGGCGCTCGCGTTCTCCTCGCTGCCCTGGACGGGGCGGTTCTTGAAGCTGGGCGTCAGCCAGATCGCGGTCGTCCCCAGGCCCTGGATGTAGTCGAGCCGGTCCATGATCCCGGCCAGGTCTCCACCGTGGAAGAAGCCCTTGTCGGTGGGGTCGAAGCCGTGGTCCAGCCGGTCCCCCGCGATCCCGGCCGTGTCGTTGGTCGGGTCGCCGTTGGCGAACCGGTCGGCCATCACGAAGTAGAACTGCTCGCGGGTCACCGGCTGCCGCAGGCTGTCCCTCGCCAGGTCCTCGTCCGCAGGCGTGGCCGGCCCCTCCAGCTCGGTCGGGGCCACGCCCACCCGGTCGGTCTCGTCGTCGAAGGTGAACTCCAGCGAGGCCGGCCCCTCCAGCACCAGCGGCAGGTCGGCGGCAGGGTGGGACTCGGCCAACCCGCCGTCCAGGGCGACCTTGAAGGCCCAGGTCCCCTCCGGCACCTCGAAGACGCCCCGGTATGTCGTCCCGCTCCCCTCGACGGGGTCCAGCACGGTGGCCTCGCAGGCGGGGTCCCAGTCCTCCGCGCAGCCCAGCTCGTCCTGCAGGGAGCCGACGAGGGTGACCGTGCGCGGCGTGGCGGCGGTCGGCAGACTCGCGGTCGACGCCACCGGGCCGACGGGGCCCGCGGTGGCGGACGGCGTGGCGACGCCGGGCGCTGCGCCCGCGAGGAGCGCGGCCACGAGGGCACCGGACAGGACGGGACGCTTCATCGCGGCTCCTGGAGGGGATGGGAGGACGGTCAGCCACCCAGGCTAGAGCCTCCGCGTCAGGCTCACAACATTTCCTGCAAGATTTTGCACAATCCTTACCCTGGCGAGGCACATATTACGGTTGAGTAACGAACGCCCCGGCGGGCTCCCCCGGCCTTCTCGGCTGCCACTACGGTCTGCTCAGACGCAAGGGAGCGACGATGCTGGCAGTGCACAACCTCGAGGTGGTGTACGAGGACGTCATGCTCGCGGTACGGGGCGCGAGCCTGTCCGTGGGGCCCGACCGGATCGTGGCGCTGCTCGGCGCCAACGGCGCCGGCAAGACCACCCTCCTGCGCGCCATGACCGGCCTGCTCGACGTCCACCGCGGGAAGATCACCCGCGGTCACGTCAGCATCGACGGAGCCCGGGTCGACACGCGCAGCCCCGCCGGTGTGGTGCGCGCCGGCGTCGGGCAGGTGATGGAGGGTCGTCGCGTCTTCGTCGAGTTCACCGTGGAGGAGAACCTGCGCGTCGGCGGCCACACCAGCGCCGCCCGCGGCCTGCAGGACAAGCTGGACCGGATCTACTCCATGTTCCCCGTGCTCGCCGACCGGCGCCGTTCGCAGGCCGGCTACCTCTCCGGCGGCGAGCAGCAGATGCTCGCGATCGGCCGGGCCATGATGGCCGACCCGAGATACCTCCTCCTCGACGAGCCCAGCCTGGGGCTGGCCCCGCAGATGGTGGAGCGCATCCGCGACCTCATCGTCGAGATCAACAGCGGGGGCACGGGGATCCTGCTGATCGAGCAGAACGCCGCCATGGCGCTGTCGGTGGCCCACCACGGCTACGTCATGGAGAACGGCCTCACCGTCATGGACGCCCCGGCCGACCGGCTCCGGGCCGACGCCGACATCCAGGAGTTCTACCTGGGGTTGGGCTCGGAGGGGTCCTCGTTGCGCGACGTCAAGCACTACAAGCGACGCAAGCGGTGGCTGTCGTGACCTCCGAGGCCCTGCTGCAGGTCGAGGACCTGACGCTCCGCTTCGGTGGCAACACCGCGCTCGAGGGCGTGGGTTTCGACGTCCACCCCGGGGAGCTCCTGGCCATCATCGGCCCGAACGGCGCCGGCAAGACCTCGACGTTCAACTGCATCTCGGGGGTCTACCGTCCGCAGAGCGGGGACGTCCGGTTCCGGGGGGAGTCGGTCCTGGGGCTGCGACCGGACCGGATCGCCGCCCGGGGCATCGCCCGCACCTTCCAGAACATCGAGCTCTTCGACAACCTGACGGTGCTGGAGAACCTCCTGCTCGGGCGGCACCACCTCCTGCGGTCCCCCTGGTGGCAGGCGATGGCCTGGTTGCCGTCCACGCGGAGGGAGGAACGGTCCGCGCGGCTCGAGATCGAGCACCTGGTGGAGTTCCTCGACCTCACCGCGGTGCGCCGGCACCCGGTGGGCATCCTGCCCTACGGCATCAAGAAGCGCATCGAGCTGGGCCGGGCCCTGGCGATGCAGCCCGAGCTGCTCCTGCTCGACGAGCCGGTCGCGGGGATGAACACCGAGGAGACCGAGGACATGGCCCGGTTCATCCTCGACGTCCGTGCCGAGCTCGGCCTGGCGATGATCATGGTCGAGCACGACATGCGGCTGGTCATGGACCTCGCCGACCGGGTCCTGGTCATCGACTTCGGCCGACCCATCGCCCTCGGGACCCCCGGGGAGGTCCAGCGTGACCCAGCCGTCATCGCCGCCTACCTGGGCGGGGCCGACGACGAGGTCCGCGCGGCCGTGAGCGAGGAGCGGCCGTGAGCCAGGTCCAGCACCTCCCCGACCTCCTGCGCCGGGCCGCGGCGGAGACACCCGACACGGTCGCCCTGCGGGAGAAGCGGTACGGCCTGTGGCAGGACATCACCTGGGCGGACTACCTGGCCAACACCGAGGACGTCGCCTACGGCCTGGCCGCCCTGGGCGTGGGCGCCGGTGACCGGGTGGCCGTCCAGTCCGAGAACCGGCCGGAGTGGCTCTACACCGACCTGGCGTGCGGGATGCTCCGGGCCGTCGTGGTCGGCTTCTACCCGACCAACCCGGTGGCAGAGGTCCGCTACCTCCTGCTCGACTCCGGGGCCCGGGTCCTGGTGGCCGAGGACCAGGAGCAGGTGGACAAGGCGGTGGAGCTGCTCGACGAGGTCCCGTCGCTGGAGTGGGTGGTCTACCTGGACGGGCGCGGCCTGGCCGACGACGCCCACCCTCGGCTGCTGTCGGTCGACGAGCTGGTGAGGCGCGGCGCGGTCCTGCGGGAGCAGGACCCGGGCCTGCTGTCCAGGATCGACGCCGACCGCACCCCCGAGGACCTGGTGACGCTGATCTACACCTCGGGCACGACCGGCCCACCCAAGGGGGCCATGCTCGACGCCCGCAACGTCGACTTCGGGGCCGCGACCTTCGCCCGTGCCCCGGGCATGTTCGGCCCGGACGGCCTGGGCCGGCAGGACGTGCTGGTGTCCTACCTCCCGCTGTCGCACGTCGTCGAGCGGGCGATCAGCACCTGGGGCGGGGTGCGCAACCGGCCGCTGGTCCACTTCGCCGAGTCGATCGAGACCGTCGTCAGCGACCTCGCGGAGGTCCAGCCCACCATCCTGTTCGCCGTCCCCCGGATCTGGGAGAAGATCCAGGCCACGGTCGCGATCAGGATGGCCAACGCCTCCCCCCTCAAGCGCGCCGCCTACCGCGTCGGGCACGGCCTGGGTGCCCGGGCCGCCCGGCAGCAGCTCGCCGGCGGGCGCCCCGACCTGCTCGCGCGCGCCCTGGCCTTCCTCGCGTGGGTCCTGGTGCACCGCAAGCTGCGCCGGCACCTGGGCCTGGCCCGGGTGCGGCACGCGTTGTCCGGCGCCGCCCCCATCTCCCCCGAGGTGCTGGAGTTCTTCCTCGCCATGGGGGTCACGATCCACGAGGCCTACGGCATGACGGAGAACACCGCGGTGGCGACCGCGACGATGCCCGGCCGCGTCCGTTTCGGGACGGTCGGTGAACCGCAGCCGGGGATCGAGCTCGCCCTGGACGAGGACACCGGAGAGGTGCTCACCCGTCATCCGGGCACCTTCGTCGGCTACTGGCGCAAGCCGGAGGCGACCGCGGAGGTGATCGACACGCAGGGGTGGCTGCATACCGGTGACGTCGGGAGGTGGGTCGACGGCACGCACCTGCAGATCGTGGACCGGATCAAGGACATCATCATCACGGCCGGCGGCAAGAACATCTCGCCCAGCGAGCTGGAGAACGCTCTCAAGGCCTCCCCCTACATCCGGGAGGCCGTCGTGATCGGTGACCGACGTCCCTACCTGACCGCGCTCATCGGGATCGAGTTCGACACCGTCGCGGACTGGGCCTCGCGCCACCGGATCGAGTACACCACCTACAAGGACCTGTCGACCAAGCCGGAGACGGTCGAGCTCATCGCCGGGGTGGTCCGCGACGTCAACAGCCGCGTCGCCCGGGTCGAGGCGGTCCGCAAGTTCCGCATGCTGCACAAGCAGCTCGACCACGAGGACGGCGAGCTGACCGCCACCCAGAAGCTGAAGCGTGCGGCCTTCGCGGCCACGGTCCCGCACCTCGTCGACGACATGTACGCCGGCACCAGCGACCATGCCGGTGCCGACCTGGGACGGAGCGGATGATGGCGGCCTTCCTCACCGCGGTGCTGGCGGGGATCGGGGACGGGGCGGTCTACGCCCTCATCGCCGTGAGCTTCGTGCTCATCTACCGGGCGACGGGCGTGCTCAACTTCGCCCAGCCCGGGCTGCTCATCCTCGGGACCTGGGTGACCTCGGTCCTGGTGGTCGACCGAGGCCTGCCCTTCTGGGTCGCGGTCGTCCTGGCCGTCGTTGCCGTGGCCGTGGTCTCGATGGGTGTCGAGCGGGTCGCGATCCGCCCGATGATCGGCAGGCCGGTCTTCTCGACCGCGCTGGTGACGGTCGGGCTCTTCATCGTCCTGCTCGTGCTGGCCTTCCGCCTCTTCGCCGCCCGCGCCCGCACCATCGGTGACCCCTGGCAGCTGGAGCGGTGGTGCCTGGTCGAGGGGGAGGTCACCTGTGCCGTCTCGCTCTACCAGCACCATGCCGGCAAGGTCGCGGTCACGGCGGTCGTGCTGACCGTCCTCGGCCTGTGGCTGGGCCGCTCCCGCATCGGCCTCGCGATGCGCGCCACCTCCCTGGACCAGGAGGCGGCGATGGCCCAGGGCATCAACGTGGGCCGGATGTTCTCGCTCTCCTGGGCGCTCGGTGGGGGGCTGGCCGCGCTCGGGGGCGTCCTGCTGGCGGCCGACGGGTCGGTCGTGCAGGCCAATGACGCGCTCTTCGCCCTGGTCGCCCTGCCCGCCCTCATCCTCGGTGGCATCGACTCCTTCCGCGGGGCCGTCGTCGGCGGGATCGTCATGGGTCTCGTCTCCGGCGTCGCCCGGGTCTACCAACCGGTCCACGCACCCTGGCTGGGGCCGAACTTCGAGAACGTCGCGCCGTACCTCGTCATGATCCTGGTCCTGCTCGTCCGCCCCTACGGGCTCTTCGGCACCAAGGAGGTGCAGCGGGTATGACGTCCGCCACCGGCACCGGCGAGGACCGGGCGCAGGCCCGGGGCACCGCTCGCCTGACGGGCCGTTCCCGGACGCTGCGCAGCGGGACCCGGCGCGGCCGGGTCCCGCGCAGCGCCCGCCGGGGTCGACCTCGCCTCTACACGAGCTACGACGCGGACTCGGCCCTGCTCAACACCCCGGCCAAGAGGTGGTGGACGCTGGCCGTGGTGCTGCTGGCGCTGGTCGCACCCTTCCTGCTCAGCCGCGACCTCACCCACCTGCTCTCCGTCGCCGCCGTCATGGCGATCGCCGGGATCGGGCTGAACCTGCTGACGGGGTACGCCGGCCAGATCTCGCTGGGTCACCCCTTCTTCATGGCGCTGGGCGCCTACACCGGTGCGGTCGTCGCCGGCGCGCCGGGGTCGATCGTTCTCGGCTGGGAGCTCGACCTGTCCCTCGCGCTGGTCCTGGCGGCCGTGGTCCCCGGTGCCATCGGCCTGCTCGTGGCGCCGTTGGCCACCCGGGTCCGAGGGTTGTACCTCGCCGTGCTGACCCTCGGCCTGCTCATGCTCGGCGAGCAGGTCTTCAAGCAGTGGGCCGCGCTCACCGGCGGGTCCGGTGTCGGCCGGGCCGGGGCGCTCCCCGTCCTCTTCGGCAATGACCTCACCCGCACCTACGCCGTCGGGCCCCTCCTGCTCCCCCCGCACGTCTCGCTCTACCTGGTGTGCGTGGTGCTGCTCGCCGGGCTCGGTGTCGCCGCCCGCAACCTGGCCCGCTCCCGGAGCGGCCGGGCCTTCGCCGCCGTGCGGGACCGGGACATCGCCGCGGAGATCATGGGCGTCAACCTGCTCCGCACCAAGACCCTGGCCTTCGCCCTCTCCAGCGCGTACGCCGGCGTCGCGGGATGCCTCTACGCCGTGCTGATCGGGCGCGTCGCACCCGAGCAGTGGAACATCCTGATGGCGATCAACCTGCTCGCCATCGTCGTCATCGGCGGGGTCGCGACGATCAGCGGGACCCTGCTCGGGGCCGCCTTCGTCGTCCTGCTCCCCCGGCTCCTGGAGTGGCTGGCTCCCTGGCTGCCGTTCGTGTCCACCGGCAGCGGTGGCCTCATCACCATCTTCCAGCTGCAGTCGATCCTGTTCGGCACGCTCATCGTGCTCTTCCTGATCCTGGAGCCTCGCGGCCTCTTCGGCCTGTGGCACCGGGTTCGGACGTACTTCACCACCTGGCCCTTCAGCTACTGACCCACCACCCATCCCCACCGCACGAAGGAGTGCAGATGTCCATCAACACCACCTCCCGACGATGGTTCGCCGTCGCCGCGGCCGCGGCCCTGCTGACCGCGAGCTGCACGGCTGTCGACGACGAGCCGGAGCCCGCCGCCACCCAGGACGACAGCACGTCCGAGGAGACCGGGAGCAACGACGAGACCGAGACGGAGACCGAGACCGACGACAGCGCCGCCGACACCGGCGCGGCGACCGAGACCGACGACGCCACGGCGGGCGGTGAGATCGACTTCGCCGAGGGAGTGACGCAGGAGGCCTGCCCCGACGCCGTCAACCCCGACAACGGCTGCATCTACCTGGGTGTGCTCTCCGACCTCACCGAGGGACCGTTCGCGGCGCTCGCCGTGCCGATCACCGATGCCCAGCGCGCCTACTGGGCCCAGGTGAACGAGGACGGGGGCATCGGTGGCTTCGACGTGGACATCGACACCTACACCCGCGACACCAAGTACCAGCCGGCCGAGCACGCTGCCGCCTACCAGCAGATCGAGCCCAACATCCTCGCCCTCGCGCAGACGCTCGGCACCGTCAACACCGAGTCGGTGCTGGGAGACATGGACGCCAACGACGTGGTCGCGGTGCCCGCCTCCTGGTGGTCCGGCTACTCGTTCCAGGAGAACGACCAGGGCCTCATCATGGAGTTCGGCTACTCCTACTGCGTCGAGTCCATGGTCGGCCTCGACTGGTATGCCGAGAACCACGGCGAGGTCACCTCGGTCGCCGCGGTGGGGTATCCCGGTGACTACGGCGGCGACTCGGCAGCCGGCGCCCAGATGTGGGCCGAGGCCAACGGGGTCTCCGACGTCACGGTCGTGCCCACCGGACCCAACCAGGTCACGGGTGGGCAGGACGCGGTCGTCAGCGCCGTCCTGGCGGCCCAGCCGGACGTCGTGATCCTGGCCGTCGGCCCGGCCGAGGCCGGCGAGATCGTCGGCAAGCTCGCGGGCGGGGGCTTCACCGGCCGCTTCCTCGGCTCCCTGCCGACGTGGAACCCCGCGCTGCTGCAGAGCGCGGCTGCCCCGGCCCTGACCGCGCTCTACAACCACCTGTCGCCGATCGAGCAGTGGGACGGGACGAGCGAGGGCAACGCGGCCATGAAGGAGTCCCTGGGCGGTGAGGAGCCGGTCAACGCCGGCTACATCATCGGCTGGGCGATGAGCTACCCGATGCACGCCCTGCTGGAGAAGGCCGCGGGCGAGGGCGACCTCACCCGTGCCGGGCTGCGTGCGGCCGTCGACGGCCTCGAGGTCGACTTCGCGGGGATGGCCGAGACCATCACCTACGGAGGCGACGGAGCGGACGTGGCGGTGAGCGGACTCATCGTGGGCACGCCGTCGGCGGAGGCCCCGCTCGGCATCGAGACCACCGACGACTTCTACCAGGGCTCGACCTTCGAGGGTCTGGACTACACCCAGGCCTGCTCCGCCAGCAGCTGATCCCCCTCCCGGTGTCCTGGACCGGCTCGTCTAGTAGACGTGCCGGTCCAGGACGCGGGCGTACTGCGGGACCCACGGCAGGTCGTGCCCCAGCTGGTGGGCCGCGCGGTGCCACCACCGTGGGTCGGCCAGGAGCGCCCGGGCCATCATCACCACGTCCGCCTGGCCGGTCGCCAGCACCAGCTCCGCCTGGCGGGGCTGGGTGATCATCCCCACCGTGCTCACCGGCACGTCGACCTCCTCACGCACCCGCGCCGCGAAGCGCGTCTGGTAGCCGGGGCCCACGGGGATCTGCGGGTCGGGAAGGTTGCCCCCGCTGGAGACGTCCACGAGGTCGGCCCCGCGCTCGGCCAGCCAGCGGGCCACCTGCACGGTCCGCTCGACATCGCCGGCGACCCCGCCCGGCGTGTGCGGCGACCAGTCCGTGGCCGACACCCGCACCAGAACCGGCATGCTGTCGGGCACCACCTGCCGCACCGCCTCCACGGACTCGAGGAGCAGGCGCGCCCGGGCCTGGTCGGACCCCCCGTAGCCGTCCTGCCGCTCGTTCACCAGCGGGCTCAGGAACTGCGCCAGGAGGTAGCCGTGGGCCGCGTGGAGCTCCACCGCGTCGAAGCCGGCGACGACCGCCCGGCGCGCAGCCGCCGCGAACGCCCCGGGCACGGCGGCGACCTCCTCGGTGGTCATGGCGCGCGGCGAGGCGTACGCCCCGAAGGGTGCCTCCCCGGCCCCCACGGTCGCCCATCCCCCGTCGTCCTCGCCCACCGACCCGCTCTCAGGGTGAAAGGGTGCGTAGGTCGACCCCTTGCGCCCGGCGTGCGCCAGCTGGATCCCGATGCGGGACCCGGTGGCGTGCACCAAGGAGACGATCCGCTCCCACGGCCCGATCTGGTGCTCCCCCCACAGTCCGGCGTCCCACGGGGAGATCCGTCCCTCGGCGGTGACCGCGCTGGCCTCCGTGAGGATCATGGGCGCCCCGCCGGCCGCGAACGCCTGCAGGTGCGCCAGGTGCCAGTCACCCACGACACCAGGGCTCTCGAGTGAGCAGGAGTACTGGCACATCGGCGAGACCCAGGCACGACCGGGGACGGTGAGCCCGCGCAGCGTGAGGGGCTCGAAGAGGAGGGAGGAGGCCATGGCTGGCATCGTGCCACGCCGGCTCGTGGACGCCCCCCGCGGGGTCGTTTCCGGGCATGCGAAAGGCCCGCTCGGATTGCTCCGAGCGGGCCTTTCAAGAAGAAGTCCGGCGGTGTCCTACTCTCCCACACCGTTCCCGGTGCAGTACCATCGGCGCTGTCAGGCTTAGCTTCCGGGTTCGGAATGTGACCGGGCGTTTCCCTGACGCTATGACCGCCGTAACACTATCAACCTCTATCAACCGACCAGGGGTTGGTTGTGGGTCGGGAACCGTACAGTGGACGCGTGTTTATCTGGGGGGCCACGGGGGGCGAAGCCCACCGTGGGTTTGTTAAGTTGTCGGCTTATTAGTACCGGTCAGCTCCGCACATTACTGTGCTTCCACATCCGGCCTATCAACCCAGTAGTCTAGCTGGGAGCCTCTCACACCCGAGGGTGCATGGAAACCTCATCTTGAAGTGTGCTTCCCGCTTAGATGCTTTCAGCGGTTATCACGTCCGAACGTAGCTAATCAGCGGTGCCCTTGGCAGGACAACTGACACACCAGAGGTTCGTCCATCCCGGTCCTCTCGTACTAGGGACAGCTCTTCTCAAGTTTCCTCCGCGCGCAGCGGATAGGGACCGAACTGTCTCACGACGTTCTAAACCCAGCTCGCGTACCGCTTTAATGGGCGAACAGCCCAACCCTTGGGACCGACTCCAGCCCCAGGATGCGACGAGCCGACATCGAGGTGCCAAACCATGCCGTCGATATGAGCTCTTGGGCAGGATCAGCCTGTTATCCCCGGGGTACCTTTTATCCGTTGAGCGACGGCGCTTCCACAAGCCACCGTCGGGTCACTAGTCCCGACTTTCGTCTCTGCTCGACATGTCTGTCTCACAGTCAAGCTCCCTTGTGCACTTACACTCGACACCTGATTACCAACCAGGCTGAGGGAACCTTTGGGCGCCTCCGTTACCTTTTAGGAGGCAACCGCCCCAGTTAAACTACCCACCAGGCACTGTCCCTGATCCGGATCACGGACCGAGGTTAGATATCCAGAACGACCAGAGTGGTATTTCAACGATGACTCCACGACCACTGGCGTGGCCGCTTCACAGTCTCCCACCTATCCTACACAAGCCGTACCGAACACCAATACCAAGCTATAGTAAAGGTCCCGGGGTCTTTCCGTCCTGCTGCGCGTAACGAGCATCTTTACTCGTAGTGCAATTTCGCCGAGTTCGTGGTTGAGACAGTGGAGAAGTCGTTACGCCATTCGTGCAGGTCGGAACTTACCCGACAAGGAATTTCGCTACCTTAGGATGGTTATAGTTACCACCGCCGTTTACTGGCGCTTAAGTTCAGAGCTTCGCCGTGAGGCTAACCCGTCCCCTTAACGTTCCAGCACCGGGCAGGCGTCAGTCCGTATACATCGTCTTGCGACTTCGCACGGACCTGTGTTTTTAGTAAACAGTCGCTTCTCCCTGGTCTCTGCGGCCATCAGCGCTAACCCGCAAGGGGTTTCACGCGTCCGGCCCCCCTTCTCCCGAAGTTACGGGGGCATTTTGCCGAGTTCCTTAACCACGATTCACTCGATCGCCTTAGTATTCTCTACCTGACCACCTGAGTCGGTTTGGGGTACGGGCGGCTAGAACCTCGCTAGGAACTTTTCTTGGCAGCATAGGATCACCCTGCTTCCCGCATACGCGGTCACGGTCAAGCCTCGGGCACTGATGGGGCGGATTTACCACTCCCCGGCCCTGCGCTCTTCAACGTGGACAACCATCGCCACGCGGGGCTACCTTCCTGCGTCCTTCCATCGCTTACCTACTACCAGCTCGGGTCACGCGCTCACTCCCGACCGGGAACCCCACCCGAAGGTAGGACTCCGTCTGCCGGAAGCTCGGGCGCTTAGCATCACAAGATTCGGTACTGGGCGGTTCTTCGCCGGTTCCGGAATATCAACCGGATGTCCATCGACTACGCCTGTCGGCCTCGCCTTAGGTCCCGACTTACCCAGGGCAGATTAGCTTGACCCTGGAAACCTTGGTCATTCGGCGGAAGAGTTTCTCGCTCTTCTTTCGCTACTCATGCCTGCATTCTCACTCGTGCCGGATCCACACCTCGATCACTCGGATGCTTCACTCCCGGCACGACGCTCCCCTACCCACCAACACGCCTGGACCCACCCCACGAGGGGACGGGCCGAGCAAAATGTCAGTGCCACAGCTTCGGTGGTGTGCTTGAGCCCCGCTACATTGTCGGCGCGGAATCACTTGACCAGTGAGCTATTACGCACTCTTTCAAGGGTGGCTGCTTCTAAGCCAACCTCCTGGTTGTCTTCGCAACTCCACATCCTTTCCCACTTAGCACACGCTTAGGGACCTTAGCTGGTGATCTGGGCTGTTTCCCTCTCGACTACGAAGCTTATCCCCCGCAGTCTCACTGCCATGCTCTCACTTACCGGCATTCGGAGTTTGGCTGACGTCAGTAACCTGGTGAGGCCCATCAGCCATCCAGTAGCTCTACCTCCGGCAAGAAACACATGACGCTGCACCTAAATGCATTTCGGGGAGAACCAGCTATCACGGAGTTTGATTGGCCTTTCACCCCTACCCACAGCTCATCCCCTCAGTTTTCAACCTAAGTGGGTTCGGGCCTCCACGCGGTCTTACCCGCGCTTCACCCTGGCCATGGGTAGATCACTCCGCTTCGGGTCTAGACCCAGCGACTATGATCGCCCTGTTCGGACTCGCTTTCGCTACGGCTACCCCACACGGGTTAACCTCGCCACTGAGCACTAACTCGCAGGCTCATTCTTCAAAAGGCACGCCGTCACCAGACCGCAGCCCGGCTCCGACGGATTGTAGGCACACGGTTTCAGGAACTATTTCACTCCCCTCCCGGGGTACTTTTCACCTTTCCCTCACGGTACTTGTCCGCTATCGGTCACTAGGGAATATTTAGGCTTAGCAGGTGGTCCTGCCAGATTCGTACGGGATTTCTCGGGCCCCGTACTACTCGGGTGGCACGCAACACAGTCCACGATGTTTCGGCTACCGGGGTCTCACCGTCTACGCCAGGCCTTTCCAGACCCTTCACCTACACCGCGAATTTCTTACTGTGCACCAGACCGGTAGACCTGGTACGCGCACTCCCACAACCCCGCCCCTGCAACCCCTACCGGGTATCACACAGAAACGGTTTAGCCTCATCCGCTTTCGCTCGCCACTACTCACGGAATCACATGTTGTTTTCTCTTCCTGTGGGTACTGAGATGTTTCACTTCCCCACGTTCCCTCCACACACCCTATATATTCAGGTGCGGGTGACCAGTGATGAAACTGGCCGGGTTTCCCCATTCGGACACCCTCGGATCACAGTCTGGTTATCGACTCCCCGAGGCTTATCGCAGATTCCTACGTCCTTCTTCGGTTCCTAGTGCCAAGGCATCCACCGTGCGCCCTTAAAAACTTAACAAGCCACAAAGATGCTCGCGTCCACTGTACAGTTCTCAACCAACAACCAGGACAACCACCCACCCCACCACCAGACACCCACCCGCACACCAGAGGTGAACGCGATGAGCCGGTCCGGTGAGACCGACGGCCCCAGCCAAGACACCCGACACCCCCACCAACCGGTAGGGGAAGCCCGATCCCTCAGGACCCAACAGCGTGCCAGCACCACCCACCCGTCGACCAGGCACCCTTTCCACACCCCACGAAGAGGCCGTACTCGAACCACCCGACCAACCAGCCGGCAGCGACAGTCCATCGATGTTCCACCCGTAGCAAAACCCCGGGCACCACGAACGGGTGCACCACGAGGCCGCAGGCCCCGACCCCCAAAGGGGCCAGAACCGTTGATGCTCCTTAGAAAGGAGGTGATCCAGCCGCACCTTCCGGTACGGCTACCTTGTTACGACTTAGTCCCAATCACCAGTCCCACCTTCGACAGCTCCCTCCCACAAGGGGTTGGGCCACCGGCTTCGGGTGTTACCGACTTTCGTGACTTGACGGGCGGTGTGTACAAGGCCCGGGAACGTATTCACCGCAGCGTTGCTGATCTGCGATTACTAGCGACTCCGACTTCATGGGGTCGAGTTGCAGACCCCAATCCGAACTGAGACCGGCTTTCTGGGATTCGCTCCCCCTCACGGGATCGCAGCCCTTTGTACCGGCCATTGTAGCATGCGTGAAGCCCAAGACGTAAGGGGCATGATGATTTGACGTCATCCCCACCTTCCTCCGAGTTGACCCCGGCAGTCTCCTATGAGTCCCCGGCCGAACCGCTGGCAACATAGAACGAGGGTTGCGCTCGTTGCGGGACTTAACCCAACATCTCACGACACGAGCTGACGACAACCATGCACCACCTGTACACCAGCCACAAAGGGGGCTCCCATCTCTGGAAGTTTCCGGTGTATGTCAAGCCTTGGTAAGGTTCTTCGCGTTGCATCGAATTAATCCGCATGCTCCGCCGCTTGTGCGGGCCCCCGTCAATTCCTTTGAGTTTTAGCCTTGCGGCCGTACTCCCCAGGCGGGGCGCTTAATGCGTTAGCTGCGGCACGGACCCCGTGGAATGGGACCCACACCTAGCGCCCAACGTTTACGGCGTGGACTACCAGGGTATCTAATCCTGTTCGCTCCCCACGCTTTCGCTTCTCAGCGTCAGTAATGGCCCAGAGACCTGCCTTCGCCATCGGTGTTCCTCCTGATATCTGCGCATTCCACCGCTACACCAGGAATTCCAGTCTCCCCTACCACACTCTAGCCTGCCCGTACCCACTGCAGACCCAGGGTTAAGCCCCGGGCTTTCACAGCAGACGCGACAAACCGCCTACAAGCTCTTTACGCCCAATAATTCCGGACAACGCTCGCACCCTACGTATTACCGCGGCTGCTGGCACGTAGTTAGCCGGTGCTTCTTCTGTAGGTACCGTCACAAAAGCTTCGTCCCTACTGAAAGCGGTTTACAACCCGAAGGCCGTCATCCCGCACGCGGCGTCGCTGCATCAGGCTTCCGCCCATTGTGCAATATTCCCCACTGCTGCCTCCCGTAGGAGTCTGGGCCGTGTCTCAGTCCCAGTGTGGCCGGTCACCCTCTCAGGCCGGCTACCCGTCGTCGCCTTGGTAGGCCATTACCCCACCAACAAGCTGATAGGCCGCGAGTCCATCCTCCACCGATAAATCTTTCCACCCCCACCCATGCAGGCAGGAGTCCTATCCAGTATTAGCACCGGTTTCCCGGAGTTATCCCAGAGTGAAGGGCAGGTTACTCACGTGTTACTCACCCGTTCGCCACTCATCCACCCAGCAAGCTGGGCTTCAGCGTTCGACTTGCATGTGTTAAGCACGCCGCCAGCGTTCGTCCTGAGCCAGGATCAAACTCTCCGATAAAAACCAAAACTCTTATCCAGAGCCGATCACCAGCAAACACCCTGCCACCCACGGGGGTGGACGACACGGTGCAAAACCACACCACCCCACAAAAAAGGCGGTGCAGCAACAAACAATTGGCATCAATAAACTGACACGCTGTTGAGTTCTCAAGAATCGGACACACACCCGCGGCCGGCTCGTTTTCCGAGCTTCCCGCGTGGGGCAACCTCTCTACCTTACCTCAGCCCGGCGCCGCTGTCCAAATCCGAGGATCGGATGCGGGGAGTAGCCGGAGGCTGTGGGGGTGATGCTCGCCTTCGCTCTCGCGTCGGCAGCGAGGTGAAACACTACACCCGTCGCGGGCTCGGGCCAAATCCGTGCGGAGCGGGCGACATCGTCGCTGGTCAGCCCCCGTCTTGAGACCGACGAGGCGGCACCAGGGTCAGGGGGTGATGCCGATCTTGCCGACGAGCTCGCCACTCTCCATCTTCGCCAGCGCCTCCCGGGCCCGGGTCAGGGGGTAGGTGCTGTCGATGCGAGGCCGCAGGCCGGTCGTCGAGACGAACGAGCAGAGAGCTCGCAGCTCCTCCTTCGTCCCCATCGTGGACCCCACCACGCGGAGCTGGCGGAAGAAGATCTTGGTCAGCTCGGCCTTCGCGGGGGCGTCGCCCGAGGTCGCGCCGCAGATCACGATGGTCCCCCCGGGGCGGAGCACGTTGACCGAGTGGGACCAGGTCGCGGCCCCGACGGTCTCGAGGACGGCGTCGACCTTCTCCGGCAGGCGGGCCCCGGCCTCGAAACCCCGCTCCGCCCCCAGCTCGCGCGCCCGCTCGAGCTTGGTCTCGTCCCGGCTGGTGACCCACACCCTCAGGCCGGCGGCCGAGGCGAGCTGGATCAGGGCCGTCGCCACCCCGCCCCCGGCCCCCTGCACGAGGACCAGGTCCCCGGGACGGACGTCGGCGTTGCGGAAGAGCATGCGGTAGGCGGTGAGCCAGGCCGTGGACAGGGCGGCCGCCTCCACCGCGCTCAGGTGGTCCGGCTTGGCGACCCAGGATCCCTCGGGCACGCTCACCTGCTCGGCCAGGGTGCCCTGGTGGAGCTCGGACAGCAACGAGCGGCGGGGGTCCAGGGTGATGTCACCCGTCCATCCCGGGGTGCCGGGAATGACCGGGAGGAGCACCACCTCCCCCTCCTCCGGGTGCCGGACCACCGCGTCGCACCCCAGGATCATCGGCAGCTGCTCAGGCCGGAGGCCCACGCCGCGCAGCGACCACAGGTCGTGATGGTTGAGACCGGCCGCCACGACCGGGAGGCTGACCCAGCCCTCCTGGGCCGCCGGGGCCGGCCGTTCCCCCACCTCCAGCGCGTCCAGCGGCCGGTCGGGGGAGAAGCGGGCGGCGTAGGCGGCGAGCATGGCCCGACCCTACCGGCCGCGGTCCGGCAGCACCCTCACGGCCCGGGCCCCGGCCGCGCGCCGCGCGAGCTCGTCCTCGCCCGAGGGGTAGACGACCTCCTCCAGGCACAGCCCGTGGGCGGGCATGACCTGGACCCCGGGGTCGCGCTGCCGGCCCGCCAGGACGGCGGCGGGCCAGTCCGCAGGACGCCGCCCCTCCCCCACCGGCACCACGGCTCCGACGAGAGCCCGGACCATGCTGTGGCAGAACGCGTCGGCCTCGACCGTCCCCACGACGGTTCCGTCCTCCTCCCGGGCCCAGCCGTAGGACAGCAGGGTCCGCACCGTCGTCGCCCCCTCGCGTCGACGGCAGAAGGCGGCGAAGTCGTGCAGGCCGACCAGGCTCCGGGCGGCCGCGTCCATCGCAATGACGTCGAGGGGTCGCCGGGTGACCACGGTGTCCCGCCGGCGCAACGGGTCCAGGAGATGGGGCCGGTCGCACAGCCGGTAGGTGTAGCGCCGACGCAGGGCGCCGAACCGGGCGTCGAAGGCGTCCGGCACCACGGCGGCCCCCCTGACGACGACGTCCTCGGGCAGCACGCCGCGCAGCCGGGTGACGAGGGCCTGCCCCGGGTCGCGGTCGGACCGACCGGGGAGGGAGCGCCATACCTCCTCGGGGACGTCGAGGTGGCACACCGCCCCCCGGGCGTGCACCCCCGCGTCCGTCCTCCCCCCGACGGTCAGGGTCGGTGGCTCGGTGCGCAGCACCGTGGCCAGGCCCGCGGCCAGCACCTGCTCCACCGTCCGCAGACCCGGTTGCCGGGCCCAGCCGGAGAAGTCGGTGCCGTCGTAGGCGAAGTCGAGCCGGATCCTCACCCGACCAGTGTGCGGGACGGGGCACGCGGAACGGGCCGCCACCCCGAGGGGGTGACGGCCCGTGCGTGTGTCCGAGGGGTCAGCTCTTGTCGGTCTGCGAACCCTCGGCGTCGGTGGCGTCGTCGGCGCCCGCCGAGGTCATGGCGGCCTCGGTGGTGTCCTCGGCCGGCTCGTTCTCGGCGACCTCGACGACCTCGCCCTCGGAGGCGACGGACGCCCCCTGCTCCGCGGCCGCGTCGGCGGCCTCGACCTCGGCCTGGGCCTGGTCGACCTCCGCCGGCTCGTCGGTGGTGGGCTGCTCGGCCTCGAGCTCGGCGTCGGTGATCGGCGCGGGGGCCGGCTCGTCCTTCTTCGCGTCCTTGGCCGCCCGCCGGGTGGCGCCCTCGGCCTGGGTCACGACCGCCTTCTTCGCGACCGGCTCCCGGACCAGCTCGATCACGGCCATGGGGGCGTTGTCGCCCTTGCGCGGCGCGATCTTGGTGATGCGGGTGTAGCCGCCCTCGCGCTCGGCCATGTCGGGCGCGATCTCGGTGAAGAGACGGTGCACGGCGCCCTTGTCCCGGACGATGGCCAGGACCTTGCGACGGTTGTGCAGGTCACCGCGCTTGGCGAAGGTCACCAGGCGCTCGGCCAGCGGGCGCAGGCGCTTGGCCTTGGCCTCGGTGGTGGTGATGCGGTCGTGCTCGAACAGCGCGGTCGCCAGGTTCGACAGGATCAGACGCTCGTGCGCCGGACCGCCGCCGAGGCGCGGACCTTCTTGGGTGCAGGCATGGGTTCTCCTTAGGGCTTTCGTCAGGTCTCAGTACTGCTCGTCCTCGGCGAAGGCGGCGTCGCCCTCGTCCTCGTCCGAGGTGTCGTCGTAGGCAGCGGCACCCTCGAACCCGGGCGGGCTGTCCTTGAGGGCCAGGCCCATCTCGGCGAGCTTGTCCTTCACCTCGTCGATGGACTTCGCGCCGAAGTTGCGGATGTCCAGCAGGTCCGCCTCGCTGCGCCCGACGAGCTCACCCACGCTGTGGATGCCCTCGCGCTTGAGGCAGTTGTAGGAGCGGACCGTGAGGTCGAGCTCCTCGATCGGCAGGGCCAGGTCGGAGGCCAGGGCCCCGTCGCCGGCGGAGGGGCCGATCTCGATGCCCTCGGCCTCGACGTTGAGCTCACGGGCGAGGCCGAACAGCTCGACCAGGGTGCGGCCGGCCGAGGCGACGGCGTCGCGGGGGGAGATGGAGCTCTTGGTCTCGACGTCGATGACCAGGCGGTCGAAGTCGGTGCGCTGCTCGACACGGGTGGCCTCGACCTTGTAGGTCACGGACAGCACCGGGGAGTAGATGGAGTCGACCGGGATGCGCCCGATCTCCTGCTCGCCGGACTTGTTCTGGGCCGCGGAGACGTAGCCACGGCCACGCTCGACCGTCATCTCCATCTCGATCTTGCCCGACTCCCCCAGCGTGGCCAGGTGCAGGTCGGGGTTGTGGATCTCGACGCCCGCCGGGGGCGCGATGTCGGCGGCGGTGACCGCACCAGCGCCCTGCTTGCGCAGGTACATCACCACGGGCTCGTCGTGCTCGCTGGAGACGACGAGGCGCTTGAGGTTGAGGATGATCTCGGTGACGTCCTCCTTGACCCCGGGGATCGTGGAGAACTCGTGCAGCACGCCGTCGATGCGGATGCTGGTGAGCGAGGCGCCGGGGATGCTGGACAGCAGGGTCCGGCGCATGGAGTTGCCCAGGGTGTAGCCGAAGCCGGGCTCCAGGGGCTCGAGGACGAACCGGGAGCGGTTGTCGGCGACAACCTCCTCGGACAGGACGGGACGCTGTGCGATGAGCACTGTTTTCTTTCCTTTCAGTGGGCGACCGCTATATGACGCCCACACCGGCCGACGGCCGGTTCTGCGTGGTCACCTCTGTCCATGACCGCGCCTGGTGAGCTGCGGGTACGGCGTGCGTGACGCCATACCGTGCAGCTCGCGAGAGCGAGCCCGGGAAACCGCCGAGCGGAGCGAGGCCTGGTTTCCCGGAACGACCAGGAGCTCGCGAGCGGAGCGAGCCCCTGGCCGTGGGGGTCTGGGGGCAGAGCCCCCAGGGATCAGTTCTTCGAGTAGAGCTCGACGATGAGCTGCTCGGTGAGGATCGTGTCGATCTGCTCACGGGTCGGCAGCTGGTGGATGAGGATCTTCAGCGAGCCGGGGACGACCTTCATCCAGGCCGGGACCGGCCGGTCGCCGAAGGTCTGACGGGCCAGCTCGATCGGGAAGGTCTGGACCGACTGCGGGCGGACCTCGATGATGTCGTACTGCTCCACGCGGTACGACGGCACGTCGACGCGCCGACCGTTGACCATGAAGTGGCCGTGCGTGACCAGCTGGCGCGCGGCCCGGCGGGTGCGGGCCAGGCCGGCGCGGTAGACGACGTTGTCCAGACGGGACTCGAGGATGATGAGCAGGTTCGCGCCGGTCTTGCCGGGGCGACGGGCCGCCTCGGCGTAGTAGCGGCGGAACTGCTTCTCCATGACGCCGTAGGTGAAGCGGGCCTTCTGCTTCTCCTGGAGCTGGGTGAGGTACTCCTTCTCCTGGCTGCGGCGGCGGCCGTGCTGCCCCGGGGGGAAGGGGCGCAGGTCGAAGTACTTGTCGCCACCGACGAGGTCGACCTTGAGCCGGCGGGACTTCTTGGTGATGGGTCCGGTGTAACGGGCCATGTCTGTTTACCTAGTTCCTTCCGGGCTTCAGTTCCGACGCTTCTTGGGCGGGCGGACGCCGTTGTGCGCCTGGGGCGTCACGTCGCTGATCGCGCCGACCTCGAGGCCGGCGGCGGTCAGGGAGCGGATCGCGGTCTCACGACCGGACCCGGGGCCCTTGACGAAGACGTCGACCTTGCGCATGCCGTGGTCCATGGCGCGGCGGGCGACCGACTCGGCGGCCATCTGCGCCGCGTAGGGGGTCGACTTGCGCGAGCCCTTGAACCCGACCTGGCCCGAGGAGGACCAGGCGATGACGGCACCGGTGGGGTCGGTGATGCTGATGATGGTGTTGCTGAACGTGCTCTTGATGTGAGCCTGCCCGAAGGCGACGTTCTTCTTCTCCTTGCGGCGCACCTTGCGCGCACCGCTGGCCTGACGGCTCTTGGGGGGCATGTGGTTTCTCCTGACGAGGTATGCAGTGCTGGGCCGGCGTTCTGGGCCGAGTACCCGGGGTCTGGGGCGGAGCCCCAGCGAGGGAACCCGGAGGCCGAGTGCCCGGGGTCTGGGGCGGAGCCCCAGCGAGGGAACCCGGAGGCCGAGTGCCCGGGGTCTGGGGCGGAGCCCCAGCGGGGGTACACGGGGGCGAAGCCCCCGTGCGTGATTACTTGGCCTTCTTCTTGCCGGCGACGGTGCGCTTGGGGCCCTTGCGGGTCCTGGCGTTGGTCTTGGTGCGCTGACCGTGCACCGGGAGGCCGCGGCGGTGCCGCAGACCCTGGTAGCTGCCGATCTCGACCTTGCGGCGGATGTCGGCGGCGACCTCACGGCGAAGGTCACCCTCGAGGCGGTAGCTGCCCTCGAGGTGGTCACGCAGGGCGACCAGCTGCTCCTCGGTCAGGTCCTTGACGCGGACGGACGGGTCGACACCCGCGGCCGTCAGCGTCTGCTCGGCGCGGGTGCGTCCCACGCCGAAGATGTAGGTGAGTGCGACCTCGATGCGCTTGTCGCGCGGGAGGTCGACACCGATGAGTCGTGCCATCTGGTGGTGCTCCTTGGCTGATGCGAGAGTGTGGTGCAACACCGGTCCGCATCCTCTGTGGTGGGCCTGTGCCCGCGGTCCTCGGCTCTCGCGGCCGAGGGTGACGTCCCGCGTCGACGGGGGTCGGGTGCTGCTGCTGTCGTGTTCAGTTGTGCTTCAGTCTCGTCGTCGAAGTCGGCGACGCGTGCTCGGTGGCTGTGCTCAGCCCTGGCGCTGCTTGTGGCGCAGGTTCTCGCAGATCACCATGACCCGGCCGTGACGGCGGATCACCTTGCACTTGTCGCAGATCTTCTTCACGCTCGGCTGAACCTTCATGGCTGCCTGCCTTTGGATCGATCTGTGGGGGGTGGTGCGTGCGTGCGGCCCCGGGGGGCCACGGTCAGCGGTAGCGGAAGACGATACGTCCGCGGGTCAGGTCGTACGGGCTGAGCTCCACGACGACCCGGTCCTCGGGGAGGATCCGGATGTAGTGCTGACGCATCTTTCCCGAGATGTGAGCGAGCACCACGTGACCGTTGGTGAGCTCGACCCGGAAGTTTGCGTTCGGAAGGGCTTCGACAATCGTGCCCTCGATCTCAATGACGCCGTCCTTCTTCGCCATGTCCTCCACTTTTCGCGTGACTGCACTGCTATCGGCCCACGTGGGCCGACGCACCATCCTACGCGAGGATCAACCCGGGACGCCAATCGCGCCCGGCGGCCTTCAGTCGGCGAGCGGCGCGACGTACACCCCGCGGGCGCGCAGCTGCTCCTGGCCGCCGTCGTGGGCGGTGAGGACCCACAGTCCGCGCTCGGTGACCGCGACGGTGTGCTCCCAGTGGGCTGCGTGGCTGCCGTCGGTGGTGACCACGGTCCAGTCGTCGTCCAGCGTGCGGGTCTCGATGGTCCCCAGGGTCACCATCGGCTCCACCGCGAAGGTCGCGCCGCCGGGCACCTCCGGCCCCCGGGAGCTGACGGCGTAGTTCGGGACGTGCGGGTCCATGTGCATCTCCCGCCCGATGCCGTGCCCCACGAACTCCTCGAGGATGCCGTACTCCTCCACCCCCGGCACCGCCTCCCGACGACGACGCTCCAGCGCCGCGTCGACCGAGGCCTCCACGGCCTCCCCCACGGCGTAGAGCCGGCCACCGGCCCGCAGCGCGGCCAGCCCGTCCCACAGCGAGACCTCGGTGTCGTCCATGAGGGCGAGATCCGCGGCGCTGCCGTGCTCGCGGCCGCCGACGACGAGGGTGATGGCGGCGTCCCCGTGCCACCCCTGCACGATGGCACCGCAGTCGATCGACACCAGGTCGCCGGGCTGCAGGACCCGGTCCCCCGGCACCCCGTGCACCACCTCGTCGTTGACGGAGATGCACAGGCTCCCGGAGAAGCCGTGGTAGCCCAGGAAGCTGGGCGTGGCCCCGGCGCTGCGGATCGCGTCCTCCGCGAGCGCGTCGAGCTCGCGGGTGGTGCGACCGGGCACGGCCTCCGCCCGGGCCAGCGCCAGGGTGTCGGCCACGACGAGCCCCGCGCGCCGCATGGCGATCAGCTGCTCGTCGGTCTTGGCCTCGATCCGCGGGCCGCGACGGAAGATCGACATGGGAGTGCCTCGCCCGTCGCTCAGCGCGAGCCGGAGGCGTCACCCGGGGCGACGTCCAGCACCGCCGCGATCCGGGCGGTGACGTCCTCGACCGACCCCATACCGTCGACCCGGTGCAGCAGGCCGCGGTCGGCGTAGACGGCGGCCAGCGGCGCGGTCTCCTCCGCGTAGAGGCGCATCCGCTCGCGGATGACGTCCTCGGTGTCGTCGGCCCGACCCTGCTCCTGGGCGCGGGCGAGCAGGCGCTGGACCACCTCGTCGGTGTCGACCGTCAGCTCGATGACCGCGTCGAGGGCGTGCCCGGTGTCGCCGAGCATCTCGTCGAGCGCCTCGACCTGGCCGGTGGTCCGCGGGTAGCCGTCCAGCAGGAAGCCCGCCGCGGCGTCGTCCTGGGCCAGCCGGTCCCGCACGATCGCGTTGGTGATCTCGTCCGGGACGTAGCCGCCGGTGGCGGTGATCTCCTTGACGCGCAGACCCAGGGGGGTCTGGCCCTTGATGTTGGCCCGGAAGATGTCGCCCGTGGAGATCGCGGGGACCCCGTGGGCCGCGGAGACGAGGGCGGCCTGCGTGCCCTTGCCGGCACCGGGGGGACCGAGAAGAATCAGTCGCATCAGCGGAGGAACCCTTCGTAGTCGTGCTGCTGGAGCTGGGACTCGATCTGCTTGACCGTCTGCAGACCGACGCCGACGATGATGATGATCGACGCCCCGCCGAGCGGGAAGTCTGCAACCTGCAGGGCGTTGAAGGCGATGAGCGGGATGAGCGCCAGCCCGGCCAGGTAGAGCGAGCCCGGGGTGGTGATCCGGTTGATGACGTACTCCAGGTACTCCGCCGTCGGGCGGCCCGCCCGGATGCCGGGGATGAAACCGCCGTACCGCTTCATGTTGTCCGCCACCTCCGTCGGGTTGAACGTCACCGAGGTGTAGAAGAAGGCGAAGAAGATGATGAGGACGGTGTAGACCAGCATGTAGACCCAGTGGGTCCCCTGCCCGCTCAGCCCCATCGACAGGTAGCGGTCGATGAAGGTCACCCAGCCGGGCGCCACCTCGCCCGTCTGCGTCGGCCGGTTGAAGTTGGCCACCAGCGAGGGAAGCAGGAGGATCGAGCTGGCGAAGATGATCGGGATGACGTTGGCCATGTTGAGCTTGAGCGGGATGTAGGTCGAGGTCCCGCCGTACTGGCGGCGGCCGATCATCCGCTTGGCGTACTGCACCGGGATGCGCCGCTGGCACTGCTCCACGTAGACGACGAGGGTCATGACGGCCAGGCCCAGCAGCATCACCAGCACGAAGGTGGTGACCGAGCGGGAGTAGATCTGGCTCAGGGCCGCCGGGAAGCTTGCGGCGATCGAGACGAAGATGAGCAGCGACATACCGTTGCCGACACCCTTCTCGGTGATCAGCTCGCCGAGCCACATGATCAGGCCCGTGCCGGCGGTCATGGTGAGGACCATGAGGACCAGGTGCGGCCAGCTGTCGTCCGGCATGACCGTGGCGCAGGTGCCGCCGAACAGCCGCGCGGGCTCGCGCGCGATCGTCACCAGCGTCGAGGCCTGCAGGACCGCCAGGCCGATGGTGAGGTAGCGCGTGTACTGCGTCATCTTCGTCTGCCCGGCCTGCCCCTCCTTCTTCAGCTGCTCGAAGCGCGGGATGACGACGGTCAGCAACTGCACGATGATCGCGGCCGTGATGTAGGGCATGATCCCCAGCGCGAACACCGACAGCTGGACCATCGCCCCGCCGGAGAAGAGGTTGATCATGCCCAGCACGTTGCCGGACAGCTCGGCGTTGTCCAGGCACTGCTGGACGAGCTGGTAGTCGACGCCGGGGGACGGGACGTGCGTCCCGAACCGGTAGATCGCCATGATCGCGAGCGTGAAGAGGATCTTCTTGCGAAGATCGGGCGTCTTGAACGCACGCACGAAGGCGGAGAGCATGCAGGTCCTCCTGTGGGTCCCCTGGCCCGGCGGCCCCGCGCGAGGGCGGGCGCCGCGCGACGAGGAGCGGGCATCGATCCGGATGACGATAACACCCGGGGCTGCGGCCGGCGAAGGGCCGACCCCGGACGGGTGCGGGAGTACCGCTGGCACGCGTCAGGCCCCGGGCCGCGTGCGCGACCCGGGGCCTGACGGCGGTGCGTGAGGCGTGAGGCCGCTCAGGCCTCGGTGACGGTGCCGCCCGCCGCCTCGATCTTCTCCTTGGCGGAGCTCGAGAAGCGGGTGGCGGTGACGTCGACCTTGACGGAGATCTCGCCGTTGCCCAGGACCTTGACCGGCTGGCCCTTACGGACCGCGCCCCTGGCCACCAGGTCCTCCACACCCACGGTGCCGCCCTCGGGGAAGAGGGTCGACAGGGTGTCGAGGTTGACGACCTGGTAGGTCACCTTGAACGGGTTCTTGAAGCCACGCAGCTTGGGCAGCCGCATGTGCATCGGGGTCTGGCCGCCCTCGAAGGTCGCGGGGACCTGGTAGCGGGCCTTCGTGCCCTTCGTGCCACGCCCCGCGCTCTTGCCCTTGGAGCCCTCACCACGACCCACGCGGGTCTTGGCGGTCTTGGCCCCGGGGGCAGGACGCAGGTGGTGGACCTTCAGCGCGTGCTCGCGCGCCTTGGAATCGGACATGTCAGTCGACCTCCTCCACGGTCACCAGGTGGGCGACCGTACGGACCATCCCGCGAAACTCGGGGCGGTCCTCCTTGATGACGGTGTCACCGATGCGCTTCAGGCCCAGGCTCCGCACGGTCTCGCGGTGCATGTGCTTGGTACCGACGGTGGACTTGATCTGGGTCACCTTCAGCTTGGCCATCAGGCACCTGCCTTCGCCTCGGCGGCCGCGGTGGCGCGGGCGCGAAGCATCGCGGCGGGGGCCACGTCCTCCACGGACTTGCCGCGGCGGGCGGCGACGGCCTCCGGCTGCTCCAGACCCTTGAGGGCGGCCACGGTGGCGTGGACGATGTTGATCGAGTTGTCCGAGCCGAGCGACTTGCTCAGCACGTCGTGGACGCCCGCGCACTCCAGGACGGCGCGCACCGGACCACCGGCGATGACACCGGTACCGGGGCTGGCCGGCTTCAGGAGCACGACACCGGCCGCCGCCTCACCCTGGATGGGGTGAGGGATGGTGCCGCCGATGCGGGGGACGCGGAAGAAGTTCTTCTTCGCCTCCTCCACGCCCTTGGCGATGGCGGCGGGCACCTCCTTGGCCTTGCCGTAGCCGACGCCCACGGTGCCGTCGCCGTCGCCCACCACGACGAGCGCGGTGAAGCTGAAGCGGCGGCCACCCTTGACGACCTTGGCCACGCGGTTGATGGTGACGACCCGCTCCAGGTACTGGTTGCGGTCGTCCTCGCGGCCGCCACGGCGGTCGCGGTTGTCACGGTTGTCGCGGTTGCCCCGACGGTTGTCGCGGGCGTCACCGGTGCTGCTGTCACCGGAGCCGCGGCGCTGGAAGTCACCAGCCATAGGAAGGTTCCTCTTTCCTTTGTCTGTCGGGGTCAGAGCGACAGGCCGCCCTCGCGGGCGCCCTCCGCGATCGCGGCCACACGGCCGGCGTAGCGGTTGCCACCCCGGTCGAACACGGCGGACTCGACGCCCAGGGCCTTGGCGCGCTCGGCGAGCAGCTCGCCGACCCGCCGGGCCTTGGCGGTCTTGTCACCCTCGAGCGAGCGCAGGTCGGCCTCCATGGTGGACGCGGACGCGATCGTGGTGCTCCGGGTGTCGTCGACCATCTGGACGAAGACGTGGCGCGAGGACCGGTTGACGACGATGCGCGGACGCTCGGCCGTCCCGGTGATCCGCTTGCGCAGGCGGGCGTGGCGCCGGGAACGGGCCGCACCCTTGGTCTTGGAGCGCTTGATGATCTGTGCCATGGCTTACTTACCAGCCTTTCCGACCTTGCGGCGGATGTGCTCGCCCTCGTAGCGCACACCCTTGCCCTTGTACGGGTCGGGCTTGCGGAGCTTGCGGATGTTCGCCGCCACCTCGCCGACCAGCTGCTTGTCGATGCCCGTGACCGAGAACCGGGTGGGGTTCTCGACCTGGAAGGTGATGCCCTCCGGGGCCTTGATGAGGATCGGGTGGCTGTAGCCGAGCGCGAACTCCAGGTCGCTGCCCTTGGCCACCACGCGGTAACCGGTGCCGTGGATCTCGAGCTTCTTGGTGTAACCGTTGGTCACACCCTCGACCATGTTGGCGATCAGGCTGCGGGTGAGGCCGTGCCGCGAGCGGGAGTCCCGCTCGTCGTTCGGCCGGGACACCTCGATGCTGCCGTCCTCACCCCGGGCGACGGTGATGGGCTCGACCACGTCGAGCGCGAGCTCACCCTTGGGGCCCTTCACGGTCAGGTTCGAGCCGTCGATGGCGACGTCGACCCCGGAGGGGATGGTGACGGGAAGTCGTCCGATACGAGACATTGTGTTCTTTCTCCTTCCTCAGGTCACCAGACGTAGGCGAGCACTTCGCCGCCGACGCCCTGCTGGGCTGCCTGACGGTCGGTGAGCAGGCCGGAGGACGTGGAGATGATCGCCACGCCCAGGCCGCCCAGCACGCGGGGCAGGTTGGTGGACTTCGCGTAGACGCGCAGACCGGGCTTGGACACCCGGCGCACCCCCGCGATGGAACGCTCACGGTTCGGGCCGTACTTGAGCTCGATGGTCAGCGTCTTGCCGACCTCCGCGTCCTCGGAGGACCAGGAGGCGATGTAGCCCTCGGCCTTGAGGATGTCGGCGATGGTCGCCTTGAGCTTGGAGTACGGCATGGAAACCTGGTCCTTGTGCGCCGAGTTGGCGTTCCGGATCCGGGTCAGCATGTCCGCGATCGGGTCGGTCATGGTCATGGGGCTTCATGCCCTTTCTCATCGCGGTTTCCCCCGGTGCCGGCGTGCTGCCGGTGCGGGCGACCTTCGATGTTCAAGGTTGGTCGAGGCTGGTCGAACAGAGGTATGCGGTGCGCTGCGGTCCGGCCGCGGCTCACCAGGAGGACTTCGTCACGCCGGGGAGCTCGCCCCGGTGCGCCATCTCCCGCAGGCAGATCCGGCACAGGCCGAACTTCTTGTAGACCGAGTGGGGACGGCCGCACCGCTGGCAGCGGGTGTAGGCGCGCACCTTGAACTTGGGCTTGCGGTTGGCCTTGTTGATCAGAGCGGTCTTCGCCATCGGCTCAGTTCTCCTTGAACGGGAAGCCCAGGTGCTTGAGCAGCGCCCGACCCTCGTCGTCGTTCTTCGCGGTGGTGACGACCGTGATGTCCATGCCGCGGACGCGGTCGATCCTGTCCTGGTCGATCTCGTGGAACATCGACTGCTCCGTGAGACCGAAGGTGTAGTTGCCATTGCCGTCGAACTGCCGCGGCGACAGGCCGCGGAAGTCACGGATGCGGGGCAGCGCCAGGGCCAGCAGCCGGTCCAGGAACTCCCACATGCGGTCGCCGCGCAGCGTGACGTGCGCGCCGATCGGCATGCCCTCGCGCAGCTTGAACTGCGCGATCGACTTGCGGGCCATGGTCACCGACGGCTTCTGGCCGGTGATGGTGGCCAGGTCGCGGACGGCGCCCTCGATCAGCTTGCTGTCGCGGGCGGCGTCACCGACGCCCATGTTGACCACGATCTTGGTCAGGCCGGGCACCTGCATCGGGTTGGCGTAGCCGAACTCCGAGGTCAGCGCGGGCACGATCTGCTCGCGGTAACGGGTCTTCATCCGCGGGGGCACCTTGGTGCCCTCGCTGCGGGTCTGCTCGATGGTGTCGGTCATGCTCACAGGTCCTTACCGGAGCGCACCGCGACGCGGGTGCGCACCGTCTTGTTGCGGCCCTCGCGCTCGACGGTCTCGACGCGGGTCTTGATCCGGGTCGGCTTCTTGGTCTCGGGGTCGACCACCATCACGTTGGACACGTGGATGGGGGCCTCCTGGACCTGGATGCCACCGGTGTTGACGCCACGCTGGCCACCGGCACGGGTGTGCTTGGTGATCCGGTTGACGCCCCCACCAGGACCCGACCGGTCTCGGTGTAGACGGCGATGACGCGGCCCTGGAGGCCCTTGTCCTTGCCGGCGATGACCTGCACGAGGTCGTTCTTCTTGATCTTCATCCGGGCCATGGGCTCAGATCACCTCCGGCGCGAGCGAGACGATCTTCATGAATCGCTTGTCGCGCAGCTCGCGGCCCACGGGGCCGAAGATTCGGGTGCCGCGGGGGTCCCCGTCAGCCTTGAGGATGACCGCGGCGTTCTCGTCGAAACGGATGTAGCTGCCGTCGGGGCGACGGCGCTCCTTCTTGGTGCGCACGATGACCGCCTTGACGACGTCGCCCTTCTTGACGTTGCCGCCGGGGATGGCGTCCTTGACGGTCGCCACGATGGTGTCACCGATGCCCGCGTAGCGACGGCCCGAGCCGCCGAGCACGCGGATGCACAGGATCTCCTTGGCACCGGTGTTGTCGGCGACGCGCAGTCGCGACTCCTGCTGGATCACTGTTCGTTCTCCTACTGCCGGCTGGTTCTCACGATCTCTCGTGAGCCTGGCCGAACGTCGTGGATTTTCGGGGGGTCCACGGGGGGCGGACCCCCCGTGCGGAATGTCTTACTTGGCCTTCTCGAGGATCTCCACCAGGCGCCACCGCTTGGTCGCGGACAGCGGGCGGGTCTCCATGATCAGGACGCGGTCGCCGATGCCGGCGGTGTTCTGCTCGTCGTGCACCTTGATCTTCTCGCTGCGGCGCAGGACCTTGCCGTAGAGCGCGTGCTTGACGCGGTCCTCGACGACGACGACGACGGTCTTGTCCATCTTGTCGCTCACCACGTAACCCTGGCGGGTCTTGCGGTAGTTGCGGTCACCGCCGTGGCCCAGGGCCGACTCGCTCGGCTCGTGCGCCTCGACGGCCTGCTCGGCCTGGGCGGTCTGCGGGGTCTCGCTCATGCTCAGCCCACCTTCTCGTTGTCGTCGGCGGCCGCGCGCCCGATGCCGAGCTCGCGCTCACGCATCTCGGTGTAGATACGCGCGATGTCCTTCTTGACCGCACGCAGGCGGCCGTGGCTCTCCAGCTGCCCGGTGGCGGACTGGAAGCGCAGGTTGAACAGCTCCTTCTTGGCCTCGGCCAGAGCATCGGCCAGGGGGCCGTCCTCCAGCCCGCGCAGCTGCTCGGGCGTCAGGTTGTCAGAACCGACTGCCATCAGATGTCACCACCCTCACGGGAGACGAAGCGGGTCTTCATGGGGAGCTTGTGCATCGCCAGACGCAGCGCCTCACGGGCGACGTCCTCGCTCACGCCGGACAGCTCGAACAGGACGCGGCCGGGCTTGACGTTGGCGATCCACCACTCCGGGGAGCCCTTACCGGAACCCATGCGGGTCTCGGCAGGCTTCTTGGTCAGCGGACGGTCCGGGTAGATGTTGATCCACACCTTGCCGCCACGCTTGATGTAGCGGGTCATGGCGATACGCGCGGACTCGATCTGCCGGTTGGTGACGTAGGCGGGGGCCAGGGCCTGGATGCCGTAGTCACCGAAGGCGAGCGTGGTGCCACCCTTGGCCATGCCGGAGCGGCCGGGGTGGTGCTGCTTGCGGTGCTTGACTCGACGGGAATCAACATCAGGATGCTCTCCTCGCTGCTGGCGGGAGCCTCGGCGGCCGGGGCTGCCGGCGCCTCGGCGCTGCTGGCCGCGTCGTCCCGACGCGGCGCACGGCCACGACGCTCGCCGCCGCGGTCACCGCGGTCGCTGCGCGGACCACGGCCACGGCCACGGTCGCCACGTCCGGCGGGGCCGGCGGCGGCCTCCTCGCGGGCGAGCTCCTTGGCGGTGAGGTCACCCTTGTAGATCCAGACCTTCACGCCGATGCGGCCGAAGGTGGTCTTGGCCTCGTAGAAGCCGTAGTCGATGTTCGCGCGGAGGGTGTGCAGCGGCACACGCCCTCGCGGTAGAACTCCGAGCGCGACATCTCGGCGCCACCCAGGCGGCCCGAGCACTGGATCCGGATGCCCTTGGCGCCGGCGCGCATGGAGGACTGCATCCCCTTGCGCATCGCACGACGGAAGGTCACGCGGGCAGCCAGCTGCTCGGCGATGCCCTGGGCGACGAGCTGGGCGTCGATCTCGGGGTTCTTCACCTCGAGGATGTTGAGCTGGACCTGCTTGCCGGTGAGCTTCTCCAGCGCACCGCGCAGGCGGTCCGCCTCCGCGCCGCGCCGGCCGATGACGAGCCCGGACGGGCGGTGTGGATGTCGACCCGCACGCGGTCACGGGTGCGCTCGATCTCGACCTTGGAGATGCCGGCCGGTCCATGCCCTCGGAGAGCAGGGCGCGGATGGCGACGTCTTCCTTCACGTAGTCGCGGTAGCGCTGACCCTCCTTGGTGGAGTCGGCGAACCAGCGGCTGCGGTGGTCGGTGGTGATGCCCAGGCGGTAGCCGTTCGGGTTGATCTTCTGCCCCATCAGCGGGCACCTCCCTTGGTGGTACGAGGACCGACGAGCACGGTGATGTGGCTCGTCCGCTTGTTGATGCGGCTGGCGCGGCCCTGGGCGCGCGGCCGGACCGCTTCATGGTCGGGCCTCGTCGACGAAGGCGGCCGTCACGACGAGGGAACCCTCGTCGAACGCCGTGCCGTTTCTGGTCGGCGGCGAACCGGGCGTTGGCGACCGCGCTGTCGAGGACCTTCAGCACGGCTCGCTGGCGGCCTGCGGGGCGAACCGCATGAGCGCCTGAGCCTCCGGGACGGACTTGCCCCGGATGGGTCCACGACACGGCGGGCCTTCATGGGGCGTCACGCGGACGTACCGCGCCACGGCCTTGGCTTCCATGGTGTTTCCTTCGGTCTGGGTGGTCATCAGCGACGCCGACCCTTCTTGTCTCCTTCTCGTGACCCTTGAACGTGCGGGTCGGAGCGAACTCACCGAGCTTGTGACCGACCATCGACTCGGTCACGAAGACGCGGACGTGCTTGCGGCCGTCGTGGGACCGCCAGGGTGTGGCCGAGCATGTCGGGGTGACATCGACCGGCGGGACCAGGTCTTGATGACGTTCTTGGTTCCGGCCTCGTTCTGCGCGTCCACCTTCTTGGCGAGGTGGTCGTCGACGAACGGGCCCTTCTTCAGGCTGCGAGGCATTGTTGTCTAACTCCCTGCTCAGCGCTTCTTGCCGGTCGGCGACGACGCACGATGAGCTTGTCGCTGGGCTTGTTGGGCTTACGGGTACGACCCTCGGGCTGACCCCAGGGCTGACCGGGTGGCGACCGCCGGAGGTCCGGCCCTCACCGCCACCGTGCGGGTGGTCGACCGGGTTCATGACGACACCACGGACGGTCGGGCGCTTGCCCTTCCACCGCATACGGCCGGCCTTGCCCCAGTTGATGTTGCTCTGCTCGGCGTTGCCGACCTCGCCGACGGTCGCGCGGCAGCGCGCGTCGACGTTGCGGATCTCGCCGGAGGGCATGCGCAGCTGAGCCATCGCGCCCTCCTTGGCGACCAGCTGGACGCGGGCGCCGGCGGAGCGGGCGATCTTGGCCCCGCCACCGGGACGGAGCTCGATGGCGTGGACGACGGTACCGACCGGGATGTTGCGCAGCGGAAGGTTGTTGCCGACCTTGATGTCCGCCGACGGCCCGTTCTCGATGACGTCGCCCTGCTTGAGCTTGTTCGGCGCGATGATGTAGCGCTTCTCGCCGTCGGTGTAGTGCAGCAGCGCGATGCGCGCGGTGCGGTTGGGGTCGTACTCGATGTGCGCGACCTTGGCGTTCACACCGTCCTTGTCGGCCCGGCGGAAGTCGATGACGCGGTAGGCCCGCTTGTGCCCCCCGCCGATGTGGCGGGTGGTGATGCGGCCCGAGGCGTTACGCCCACCGGACTTGGACAGCGGCTTGACGAGCGACTTCTCCGGGGTGGTGCGGGTCACCTCGACGAAGTCGGCCACGCTGGAGCCGCGACGCCCGGGCGTCGTCGGCTTGTACTTGCGGATAGCCATTCTCTAGATCCTCTTCGCTTCTCGTCCTCGGCCGGCTCAGAGCGTGCCGAAGATGTCGATGGTGCCCTCACGCAGCGTGACGATCGCGCGCTTGGTGTCCTTGCGCTTGCCGGTGCCGAACCGGGTCCGGCGGGTCTTGCCCGAGCGGTTCAGGGTGCTGACCGAGGCGACCTTGACGCCGAAGATCGACTCCACGGCCTTCTTGATCTCGGACTTGTTCGACCGGGGGTCCACCACGAAGGTGTACTTGCCCTGGTCGAGCAGCGCGTAGGACTTCTCGGAGACGACCGGCGACAGCAGGATGTCGCGGGGGTCCTTCTGGTTGTTGAAGGCGGGGGTGCTCACTTGCTCTCCTCCTGTGCCTGGCGAGCCTTGCTCACGCCGGAGACGTAGGCGTCGAGGGCGGCCTGGGTGAAGACCACGTCGTCGGCGCAGAGCACGTCGTAGGTGTTGAGCTGGTCGGCGAAGAGCACGTGGACCTCGGGGAGGTTGCGCAGGCTCTTCAGGCCCACCTCGTCCGCGCGGTCCAGGACCACGAGGAAGTTGGGGCGTCCGGACAGACCCGAGATCGCGGCCCAGGCGGTCCGGGTGGACGGGGTGTCCCCCTCCACCAGCGCGCTCAGCACGTGGATGCGGCCGTGGCGCGCGCGGTCCGAGAGGGCCCCGCGCAGGGCGGCGGCCTTCATCTTCTTGGGCGTCCGCTGGCTGTAGTCGCGCGGCTGGGGGCCGTGCACGACGCCACCGCCGGCGAACTGCGGCGCGCGGGTCGAGCCCTGACGGGCGCGACCGGTGCCCTTCTGGCGGTACGGCTTGCGGCCACCGCCGCGGACCTCGCCGCGGGTCTTGGTCGCGTGCGTACCCTGGCGGGCCGCGGCCAGCTGGGCCACGACGACCTGGTGGATCAGCGGGATGTTGGTCTGCACCTCGAAGATCTCGGCGGGCAGGTCCACGGTCCCGGCGTCACCGCCGGACGGCGTGGTGATGGTGATGGTGGTCATGCGGCTCACGCACCCTTCGCGGCCGTGCGCACGAGGACGACGCCGCCACGGGGGCCGGGAACGGCACCCTTGATGAGCAGCAGCCCCCTCTCGGCGTCCACGGCGTGGACGGTCAGGTTCGGGGTGGTCTGGCGCACGCCGCCCATACGGCCGGCCATGCGCAGACCCTTGAAGACGCGGCCCGGGGTGGACGCGCCACCGATCGAGCCGGGCTTGCGGTGGTTGCGGTGCGCACCGTGGGAGGCCCCGACGCCGGAGAAGCCGTGACGCTTCATGACACCGGCGAAGCCCTTGCCCTTGGTGGTGCCCGTGACATCCACGGTCTGCCCGCTCTCGAAGGTCTGCGCGGTCAGCTCCTGGCCGAGCTCGTAGTCGGCGGCGTCGGAGGTGCGCAGCTCCACCAGGTGGCGACGGGGGGTGACCCCGGCCCTGGCGAAGTGGCCCTTCATCGGCTGGGTGACCTTGCGGGGGTCGATGGCGCCGTAGGCGATCTGGACCGCGTTGTACCCGTCGGTCTCAGCGTTGCGTACCTGGGTCACCACGGCCGGCCCGGCCTTGATCACGGTCACGGGCACGAGGCGGTTCTCCTCGTCCCAGACCTGGGTCATGCCGAGCTTCTCGCCGAGGATGCCCTTGACGCTGCGCTCTGTCGTAGCAGTCATTGGTCCTTGGTCCTTACAGCTTGATCTCGATGTTGACGTCCGCCGGCAGGTCGAGACGCATCAACGAGTCGACCGCCTTGGGCGTGGGGTCGACGATGTCGATCAGGCGCTTGTGCGTGCGCATCTCGAAGTGCTCGCGGCTGTCCTTGTACTTGTGAGGCGACCGGATGACGCAGAAGACGTTCTTCTCCGTCGGGAGCGGCACCGGGCCGACCACGGTGGCTCCGGCACGGGTCACCGTGTCAACGATCTTGCGCGCCGAGCTGTCGATGACCTCGTGGTCGTACGACTTAAGCCGGATGCGGATCTTCTGTCCCGCCATCGCTTGTCAGACTCTCTCTCGTCGTCCTGCTGGAACATTCCTGGCCGGTCCGGCCTGGGCACGTGCGCCGACCCCCGCGGTCGGGCGTGTCGCGCCCTCCGCGGACGCGACCCCACGAGGAGGTCGCATCGATGTCGGTGTCCGTGCCCGGTCCGGGCCGGGGCTTGCGCTGCCATCGCCCGCACCACCGGACCATGGAGATCGGGACGACCTCCACCACCGTGCGGTGCGTGCCAGACGGCCGGCGATGCGCACTTGGGTGCGCACCACGCGTCAAGCAACCTCCCTAGTGTGCCACGGCCGGCCGCCTCACCCCAAATCGAGGTGCGGACCACCGGTGCTGCGGTCGCCCCGGGCACGACGAGGCCCCCGCCACCGATCGGTGACGGGGGCCTCGGGAGCCGCGGGGCGGGTCAGATCACTTGAGGATCTTGGTGACCCGGCCGGCGCCGACGGTGCGGCCACCCTCGCGGATGTTGAACATCAGGCCCTCCTCCATGGCGATCGGCTGGATCAGCTCGACGCGCATGTCGGTGTTGTCGCCCGGCATGACCATCTCGGTGCCCTCGGGGAGGTGCACGACGCCGGTGACGTCGGTCGTCCGGAAGTAGAACTGCGGGCGGTAGTTGTCGTAGAACGGGGTGTGACGGCCACCCTCGTCCTTGGACAGGATGTAGGACTGGGCCTCGAACTCCGTGTGCGGGGTGATCGAGCCCGGCTTGACGATGACCTGGCCGCGCTCGACGTCCTCGCGCTTGGTGCCACGCAGCAGCAGACCGACGTTCTCGCCCGCACGACCCTCGTCGAGCAGCTTGCGGAACATCTCGATGCCGGTGACGATCGTCTTGGAGGACTGCTCGCGGATACCCACGATCTCGACCTCCTCGTTGACCTTGAGGATGCCGCGCTCGATGCGACCGGTGACGACGGTGCCACGACCGGTGATCGTGAAGACGTCCTCGACGGGCATCATGAACGGCTTGTCCAGGTCGCGCTCCGGCTCCGGGATGTACTCGTCCACGGTGTCCATGAGCTCGGCCACGGTCGCGGCCCACTTCTCGTCGCCCTCGAGCGCCTTCAGCGCCGAGACGCGGACGACCGGCAGGTCGTCACCCGGGAACTCGTAGGAGGTCAGCAGCTCGCGGACCTCCATCTCGACGAGCTCCATGATCTCCTCGTCGTCCACCATGTCGGCCTTGTTGAGGGCCACCACGATGTAGGGGACGCCGACCTGGCGGGCCAGGAGGACGTGCTCCTTGGTCTGCGGCATCGGGCCGTCGGTGGCGGCGACCACGAGGATCGCGCCGTCCATCTGGGCCGCACCGGTGATCATGTTCTTCACGTAGTCGGCGTGCCCCGGGCAGTCGACGTGCGCGTAGTGCCGCTTCTCGGTCTGGTACTCGATGTGCGCGATCGAGATGGTGATACCGCGCTGCCGCTCCTCGGGAGCCTTGTCGATCGAGTCGAACGGCGACGCCTCGTTCAGGTCCGGGTACTTGTCGTGCAGCACCTTGGAGATGGCAGCCGTCAGCGTGGTCTTGCCGTGGTCGATGTGACCGATCGTGCCGATGTTGACGTGCGGCTTGCTCCGCTCGAACTTGGCCTTAGCCACTGGGGTCCTCCTGTTGGACGGTGTTGTGCGATCGTCGCCAGCTGGGTGCCGGGACGACAACTATGGGATGAAAAGGTGGTGCTTGCAGGTCCATCACTCGCCGGTCAGGGCGGAGTGGGTCAGCTCACTCGCCGCGGACCTTCTTGATGATCTCCTCGGCCACGTTCCGGGGAACCTCGGCGTAGGAGTCGAACTGCATCGTGTAGTTGGCGCGACCCTGGGTCTTGGACCGGAGGTCACCAACGTACCCGAACATCTCCGACAGCGGCACGGTGGCCCGGACGATCTTGGCCCCGCTGATGTCCTCCATCGCCTGGATGTGCCCACGGCGGGAGTTGAGGTCGCCGATGACGTCGCCCATGTAGTCCTCGGGCGTGCGCACCTCGACGGCCATGACCGGCTCCAGCAGGACCGGGTCGGCCTTGCGGGCGGCCTCCTTGAAGGCCATGGACCCGGCGATCTTGAACGCCATCTCCGAGGAGTCGACGTCGTGGTAGGCGCCGTCGATGAGGGTCGCCTTGACGCCCACGACGGGGTAGCCGGCCAGGATGCCCAGCTGCATCGCGTCCTGGATGCCGTGGTCGACCGAGGGGATGTACTCCTTCGGCACGCGACCGCCGGTCACCACGTTGTCGAAGGCGTAGAGCTCGCCCTCGCTGGTGTCCATGGGCTCCAGGCTGATCTGGATCTTCGCGAACTGGCCCGACCCACCCGTCTGCTTCTTGTGGGTGTAGTCGTACTTGTCCACAGCACGGCGGATCGTCTCACGGTAGGCGACCTGGGGGGCGCCCACGTTGGCCTCGACCTTGAACTCGCGCTTCATCCGGTCGACCAGGATGTCGAGGTGCAGCTCGCCCATGCCGCCGATGACGGTCTGGCCGGTCTCGTCGTCCAGGCGGACGGTGAAGGTGGGGTCCTCCTGCGCCAGCTTCTGGATCGCCGTGCCCAGCTTCTCCTGGTCACCCTTGGTCTTGGGCTCGATCGCCACGTGGATGACCGGCTCCGGGAAGGTCATCGACTCCAGGATGATCTGCTGCGACATGTCGCACAGGGTGTCCCCCGTGGTGGTGTCCTTCAGACCGATGACGGCGTAGATGTGACCCGCGGAGACCTTCTCGACCGGGTTCTCCTTGTTGGCGTGCATCTGGAACAGCTTGCCCAGACGCTCGCGCTTGCCCTTGGTGGCGTTCATGACCGGCTGGCCGGCCGAGATCTCACCGGAGTAGACCCGGATGTAGGTCAGGGTCCCGAAGAACGGGTGGGTGGCGATCTTGAAGGCGAGCGCGGCGAAGGGCTCGTCGGTGCTCGCGGCGCGGGTGATCACCGTCTCCTCGTCGCCCGGCTTGAGCCCCTCGGTCGGGGGCAGGTCCAGGGGCGAGGGCAGGTAGTCGACGACGGCGTCCAGCAGCGGCTGCACGCCCTTGTTCTTGAACGCGGTGCCGCAGAAGACGGGGTTGACCTCGCCGGCGAGCGTGAGGGTGCGGACGCCCTTCTTGATCTCGTCCTCGGTCAGCTCCTCGCCGCCGAGGTACTTCTCGAGCAGCTCCTCGTCGGCCTCGGCGACCCGCTCCACGAGCAGGTTGCGGTACTCGTCCGCCTTCTCCTGCAGGTCGGCCGGGATGTCCAGGACCTCGTAGTCCTCACCCAGGGCGGTCTCCTTGGGCCAGACGAGCGCCTTCATGGAGACGAGGTCGACCATGCCGATGAAGTCGGACTCGGAGCCGATGGGCAGCTGCATGACCAGCGGCGTGGCGCCGAGGCGGTCCACCATGGTCTGCACCGAGAAGTAGAAGTCGGCGCCCATCTTGTCCATCTTGTTGATGAAGCACATGCGGGGCACGCCGTACTTGTCGGCCTGCCGCCAGACCGTCTCGGACTGCGGCTCGACACCCTCCTTGCCGTCGAAGACGGCGACCGCGCCGTCCAGGACGCGCAGGTTGCGCTCCACCTCGACGGTGAAATCGACGTGGCCGGGCGTGTCGATCAGGTTGATCTGGGTGCCCTTCCAGAAGCTGGTGACGGCCGCGGAGGTGATGGTGATCCCCCGCTCCTTCTCCTGCTCCATCCAGTCGGTCGTCGACGCGCCGTCGTGCGTCTCGCCCATCTTGTGCTTGACACCCGTGTAGAACAGGATGCGCTCGGTGGTCGTCGTCTTGCCGGCATCGATGTGCGCCATGATGCCGATGTTGCGGACCTTGTGCAGGTCCGTCAGGACGTCCTGTGCCACAGTCTCTTCTCTCTTGTGGGACTACGTAGGTAACGGTGCGGTGGCCGGTGGTCGGGAGGGGAGGCGCGGCACCGGCGGACCGGGCTGCTGCCTCCCCTCCCGGGGGTTCACCAGCGGTAGTGGGCGAACGCCTTGTTGGCCTCGGCCATCTTGTGGGTGTCCTCGCGACGCTTGACCGCGGCACCCAGGCCGTTGCTCGCGTCGAGGATCTCGTTCATCAGACGCTCGGTCATGGTCTTCTCACGACGCTGGCGGGCGTAGCCGCTCATCCAGCGCAGCGCGAGGGTGGTGGAGCGACCGGGCTTGACCTCGATCGGCACCTGGTACGTGGCGCCACCGACGCGGCGGGACTTGACCTCGAGCGAGGGCTTGATGTTGTCCAGCGCCCGCTTGAGCGTCTGCACGGGGTCGGTGCCGGTCTTCTCGCGGCAGCCCTCGAGGGCGCCGTAGACGATGCGCTCGGCGGTGGACTTCTTGCCGTCGACGAGGATCTTGTTGACCAGCTGGGTCACGAGCTGCGAGCCGTAGACCGGGTCCTGGATGAGGGGGCGCTTGGGAGCGGGGCCCTTGCGAGGCATTACTTCTTCTCCTTCTTGGCGCCGTAGCGGGAGCGGGCCTGGTTGCGGCCCTTGACGCCCTGGGTGTCCAGGGAGCCGCGGATGATCTTGTAGCGGACGCCGGGGAGGTCCTTCACCCGGCCGCCGCGGACGAGCACGATGGAGTGCTCCTGCAGGTTGTGACCCACGCCCGGGATGTAGGCCGTGACCTCGACACCGCTGGTCAGGCGCACACGGGCGACCTTGCGCAGGGCGGAGTTGGGCTTCTTCGGGGTGGTCGTGTAGACACGGGTGCAGACGCCACGGCGCTGCGGGTTGCCCTTGAGGGCGGGCGAGTTGGACTTCTTGACCTTGTCCGCCCGGCCCTTGCGGACAAGCTGGTTGATCGTAGGCACTGATTCTCTCTCAGTCGTCGTCGTGGTCCGTGCTGCCGCGGCTCTCACCGCGGGCGGCACTCCTTGCGTTGCGCCTGCCCGCGCCCGGGTCGGGCGGTCGGGCACGCTGCTCCCCCCTGCACTTCCCGGCCGGCCCGGCCGTGCTGCACGATGCGCGTCACGGGAGGGGCCGGGCGGACTGCCCGGCGAGAGGTGGGGTGCGGGCGGCGAGCCGCCCGCGCGCACGCAGGACCTAGCCCACGCACAGTTCTCCAGACTACCGGGAACGGGCGGATGCGGCCAAATCACGGCCGCTCCCCCGCTTCCGCTCCCGACCCCCTCGGACGCCGCGAGGGCGGGTATGCCGCGCGAACGGCATACCCGCCCTCGGCGGGACGGACCGGGTCAGTACCGGTCGGTGTCCATCGGCAGGTCGTCGAGGCGGACCGCCTCGCCCGAACCCTGGCCGAACGCCCCGGCGTAGTCGAAGTCCTCGTAGTCGGGGACGGCGTAGGCCGCGGCCTTGGCCTCCTCGGTCGGCTCGACCGTGAGGTTGCGGTAGCGGGGCAGACCGGTCCCGGCCGGGATGAGCTTGCCGAGGATGACGTTCTCCTTCAGGCCCAGCAGCGGGTCGCTCTTGGCCTCCATCGCGGCCTCGGTGAGCACCCGGGTGGTCTCCTGGAAGGAGGCCGCCGAGAGCCACGAGTCGGTCGCGAGCGAGGCCTTGGTGATGCCCATGAGCTCCGGACGTCCGGAGGCGGGACGACCGCCCTCGGCCACGACGCGGCGGTTCTCGGTCTCGAACCGCCCACGCTCGGCGAGGGTGCCGGGCAGCAGCTCGGTGTCGCCGGCCTCGATGATCGTCACCCGGCGCAGCATCTGCCGGACGATGACCTCGATGTGCTTGTCGTGGATCGACACACCCTGCTGCCGGTAGACGCCCTGCACCTGGTCGACCAGGTGCTGCTGGGTCGACCGGGGACCGAGGATGCGCAGGACCTGCTTGGGGTCGATCGCGCCGACCACCATCTGCGTGCCGACCTCGACGTGGTCGCCGTCGGAGACCAGCAGGCGGGACCGCTTGCTGACCGGGTAGGCCTGCTCGTCCGAGCCGTCGTCCGGGGTGAGGACGATCCGACGGGTCTTGTCGGTGTCCTCCACCTGGATGCGACCGGTCGCCTCGGCGATCGGGGCGACCGCCTTGGGCGTCCGCGCCTCGAAGAGCTCGACCACACGCGGCAGACCCTGCGTGATGTCGTCACCCGCCACACCACCGGTGTGGAAGGTCCGCATCGTCAGCTGGGTGCCGGGCTCGCCGATCGACTGGGCCGCGATAATGCCGACCGCCTCACCGATGTCCACGAGCTTGCCGGTCGCCAGCGAGCGGCCGTAGCACTTGGCGCAGGTGCCGACCAGCGACTCGCAGGTCAGGACCGAACGGACCTTGACCTCCTCGACGCCGGCGGCGACGAGCCGGTCGATGACCACGTCGCCCAGGTCCATGCCCGCCTCGGCGAGCACCTCCCCGTCGCGCTCGATGGTCGCGGCCAGGCTGCGGGCGTAGACCGCGGTCTCGACCTCGTCGTGTTCGCGCAGGGTGCCGTCGGCGGCCCGCTGGGCGATCGGCATGACGAAGCCGCGCTCGGTCCCGCAGTCGTGCTCGCGGATGATGACGTCCTGCGACACGTCGACGAGGCGACGGGTGAGGTAGCCCGAGTCGGCCGTCCGCAGCGCGGTGTCGGCCAGACCCTTGCGCGCGCCGTGGGTGGAGATGAAGAACTCCAGGACCGACAGGCCCTCGCGGAAGTTCGACTTGATCGGACGCGGGATGATCTCGCCCTTGGGGTTGGCCATGAGGCCACGCATACCGGCGATCTGACGCAGCTGGAACCAGTTGCCTCGAGCGCCCGAGGTCACCATCCGGTAGATGGTGTTGTCCTTGGGCATCGAGCTCTCCAGCTCCTTGGCGACCTCGTTGGTGGCCTGGGTCCAGATCTCGATGAGCTCCTGACGACGCTCGTCGTCGGTGATGAGACCGCGCTCGTACTGGAGCTGGACCTTGGCCGCCTTGGCCTCGTAGGAGGTGAGGATCTCGGCCTTGCGGTCCGGGGTCTGCACGTCCGAGACGGCCACCGTGGTGCCCGAGCGGGTCGCCCAGTGGAAGCCGGCGTCCTTGAGCGCGTCCAGGCTGGCCGCGACCTGCACCTTGGTGTAGCGCTCGGCGAGGTCGTTGACGATCCCCGACAGCCGCTTCTTGTCCACCACGTCGTTGACGTAGGGGTAGTTCACCGGCAGCGCGTCGTTGAACAGCGCACGGCCCAGCGTGGTCTCCAGCACGAAGCTGGACACGACGCCGTCCTGCGTCACCTCGGCGTCCGGGTCGACCTCGTGGCCGACCGGCGCCGCGGTCTCGGTGAGCCGCAGCCGGATGGGGGTGCCCAGCCCGATCTGGTGGGCGTCGAAGGCCATCCGGGCCTCGGCCACCGAGCCGAAGGACCGCAGCCGGCGGCCGCCGTCCTCGTCGACGAGGTAGGCCGTCTCCGGCTCCTCGAAGGCGTCGGAGGTGAGGTGGAACAGGCCGATGATCATGTCCTGGGTGGGCATGGTCACCGGGCGGCCGTCCGCCGGCTTGAGGATGTTGTTGCTCGACAGCATGAGGATCCGGGCCTCGGCCTGGGCCTCCGCCGACAGCGGCAGGTGCACCGCCATCTGGTCACCGTCGAAGTCGGCGTTGAAGGCGGTGCAGACCAGCGGGTGGATCTGGATCGCCTTGCCCTCGACCAGCTGCGGCTCGAAGGCCTGGATGCCGAGGCGGTGCAGGGTGGGTGCGCGGTTGAGCAGCACGGGGTGGTCGGTGATGACCTCCTCCAGCACGTCCAAGACGACGCTGCGCCCACGCTCCACCATCCGCTTGGCGGACTTGATGTTCTGCGCGTGGTCCAGGTCGACCAGCCGCTTCATGACGAAGGGCTTGAACAGCTCCAGGGCCATCTGCTTGGGCAGGCCGCACTGGTGCAGGCGCAGCTGCGGGCCGACGACGATGACCGAACGGCCCGAGTAGTCGACGCGCTTGCCCAGCAGGTTCTGCCGGAACCGGCCCTGCTTGCCCTTGAGCATGTCGGACAGCGACTTCAGCGGACGGTTGCCCGGCCCGGTGACCGCACGCCCGCGGCGGCCGTTGTCGAACAGCGAGTCCACGGCCTCCTGGAGCATCCGCTTCTCGTTGTTGACGATGATCTCCGGCGCGCCCAGGTCCAGCAGCCGCTTGAGGCGGTTGTTGCGGTTGATGACGCGGCGGTAGAGGTCGTTGAGGTCGGAGGTCGCGAAGCGTCCACCGTCCAGCTGCACCATCGGACGCAGGTCCGGGGGGATGACCGGGACGCAGTCCAGGACCATGCCGGCGGGCTCGTTCTTGGTCTGCTGGAAGCTGGTGACGACCTTCAGACGCTTGATCGCGCGCGTCTTGCGCTGACCCTTGCCGGTGGCGATGATCTCGCGCAGCATCTCGTTCTCGGCCTCGAGGTCGAAGGTCTGCAGGCGCTTCTGCAGCGCCGCGGCCCCCATGCCACCCTCGAAGTACATGCCGAAGCGGTCACGCATCTCGCGGTAGAGGATCTCGTCACCCTCGAGGTCCTGGACCTTGAGGTTGCGGAACCGGTCCCAGACCTGCTCCAGGCGCTCGATCTGCTGGTCGGCGCGGCGGCGGATCTGGTTCATCTCCCGCTCGGCCCCGTCGCGGACCTTGCGCTTGGCGTCCGCCTTGGCACCCTCGGCCTCGAGCTCGGCCAGGTCGCTCTCGAGCTTCCTGGCCCGCTCCTCGACCTCGGAGTCGCGGCGGTTCTCCAACTGCTTCTTCTCGGTCTGGATCTGCGCCTCGAGCGAGGGCAGGTCCTGGTGGCGGGCCTCCTCGTCGACGCTGGTGATCATGTAGGCCGCGAAGTAGATGACCTTCTCCAGATCCTTCGGCGCCAGGTCGAGCAGGTAGCCAAGGCGGGAGGGCACGCCCTTGAAGTACCAGATGTGGGTGACGGGGGCGGCGAGCTCGATGTGGCCCATGCGCTCCCGGCGCACGCCCGCACGGGTCACCTCGACGCCGCAGCGCTCGCAGATGATGCCCTTGAAGCGGACGCGCTTGTACTTGCCGCAGTAGCACTCCCAGTCCCGGGTGGGGCCGAAGATCTTCTCGCAGAAGAGCCCGTCCTTCTCCGGCTTCAGGGTGCGGTAGTTGATGGTCTCGGGCTTCTTGACCTCGCCGTAGGACCAGGTCCGGATGTCGTCCGCGGTGGCCAGGCCGATACGCAGCTCGTCAAAGACGTTGACGTCGAGCACGTGGTTCCTTCTCTCGTGAATCTGAGGAAAAGTGAGTTAAAGGCTGAAGACTGACGTGGAGGCTCCCGCAGGACCGGCGCGCTCGCGCGGAGCCGGCCCTGCGGGCATACCTCAGACTTCCTCGACGGACGAGGGCTCGCGGCGGGACAGGTCGATGCCGAGCTCCTCGGCGGCCCGGAACACCTCGGTGTCGGACTCGCGCAGGTCGACCTGCGTGCCGTCGGCGGAGAGCACCTCGACGTTCAGGCACAGCGACTGCATCTCCTTGATGAGCACCTTGAAGGACTCGGGGATGCCGGGCTCGGGGACGTTGTCACCCTTGACGATGGACTCGTAGACCTTCACGCGGCCCGTGACGTCGTCGGACTTGATCGTCAGCAGCTCCTGCAGGGCGTAGGCGGCGCCGTAGGCCTCCAGCGCCCAGACCTCCATCTCGCCGAACCGCTGACCGCCGAACTGCGCCTTACCGCCCAGCGGCTGCTGGGTGATCATGGAGTAGGGGCCGGTGCTGCGCGCGTGGATCTTGTCGTCCACGAGGTGGTGCAGCTTGAGGACGTACATGTAGCCGACCGAGATCTCCTCCGGGAACGGCTCGCCGGAACGACCGTCGAAGAGCTTGGTCTTGCCCGAGGAGTCGATGAGCCGCTTGCCGTCCCGCGTGGGGCTGGTCGAGTCGAGCAGACCGGCGATCTCCTCCTCACGCGCACCGTCGAAGACCGGGCTGGCCACGCGGGTGCGCGGACCGGCCTCGCGGGCGTCGGCCGGGATGAGCTCGGCCCACTCCGGGTCGCCGTCGATCTTCCAGCCCTGCGCCGCGGCCCAGCCGAGGTGCAGCTCGAGGATCTGGCCGATGTTCATCCGGCCGGGCACGCCCAGCGGGTTGAGGATGACGTCCACGGGGGTGCCGTCCTCGAGGAAGGGCATGTCTTCCACCGGCAGGATGCGGGAGATGACGCCCTTGTTGCCGTGCCGGCCGGCGAGCTTGTCGCCGTCGGTGATCTTGCGCTTGTTCGCGACGTAGACGCGCACCAGCTGGTTGACGCCGGGCGGGAGCTCGTCGCCGTCCTCGCGGTCGAAGACCTTCACGCCGATGACGGTGCCGGTCTCGCCGTGGGGCACCTTCATCGAGGTGTCGCGCACCTCGCGCGCCTTCTCGCCGAAGATGGCGCGCAGCAGGCGCTCCTCCGGGGTCAGCTCGGTCTCCCCCTTCGGGGTGACCTTCCCGACCAGCAGGTCGCCGTCGCGGACCTCGGCACCGATGCGGATGATGCCCCGCTCGTCCAGGTCGGCCAGCACCTCGTCGGAGACGTTCGGGATGTCCCGGGTGATCTCCTCGGGGCCCAGCTTGGTGTCGCGGGCGTCGATCTCGTGCTCCTCGATGTGGATCGAGCTGAGCACGTCGTCCTGCACCAGACGCTGGGAGAGGATGATCGCGTCCTCGTAGTTGTAACCCTCCCACGGCATGAACGCCACGAGCAGGTTGCGGCCCAGGGCCATCTCGCCGCCGTCGGTCGCGGGACCGTCGGCGATCAGCTCCCCGGCCTCGACGCGGTCACCGACGTCGACCCGGACCTGCTGGTTGTAGCAGTTGCCCTGGTTGGAGCGGGTGAACTTGTCGATCTTGTAGGACTGGTAGGTGCCGTCGTCGTTGGCCACGGTGACCAGGTCGGCCGAGACCTCCTGCACGGCGCCCGGCTTGAGCGCACGCACCACGTCGCCGGAGTCCAGCGCGGCGCGGTGCTCCATACCGGTGCCCACCAGCGGAGCCTCGGCGCGCACCAGCGGCACGGCCTGACGCTGCATGTTGGCGCCCATGAGCGCACGGTTGGCGTCGTCGTGCTCCAGGAAGGGGATCATCGCGGTCGCGGCCGACACCATCTGGCGCGCCGAGACGTCCATGTACTCGACCTCACCGGCGGGGACGTCCACGGCCTCGCCCTCACGGGCCCGGACCAGCACGCGCTCGTCCAGGAAGGTGCCGTCGTCGGCCAGGCTCGCGTTGGCCTGGGCGATGACGAAACGGTCCTCCTCGTCGGCGGAGAGGTAGTCGACCTCGTCGGTCACCTTGCCGTCGACGACGCGGCGGTAGGGGGTCTCGACGAAACCGAAGGGGTTGATCCGGCCGTAGGAGGCCAGCGACCCGATAAGACCGATGTTGGGACCCTCGGGGGTCTCGATCGGGCACATGCGGCCGTAGTGCGAGGGGTGGACGTCACGGACCTCCATGCCCGCACGGTCACGGGACAGACCACCGGGGCCCAGGGCCGACAGACGACGCTTGTGCGTCAGGCCCGCGAGCGGGTTGTTCTGGTCCATGAACTGCGAGAGCTGGCTGGTGCCGAAGAACTCCTTGATGGAGGCCACGACCGGCCGGATGTTGATCAGCGTCTGCGGCGTGATCGCCTCGACGTCCTGGGTGGTCATCCGCTCGCGCACGACGCGCTCCATCCGGGACAGGCCGGTGCGGACCTGGTTCTGGATGAGCTCGCCGACGCTGCGCAGACGACGGTTGCCGAAGTGGTCGATGTCGTCCACCTCGACCAGGACGTCCCCGGCCGGCATCGGCAGGGAGGTCTCGCCGGCGTGCAGCGCGACGAGGTACTTGATCGTGGCGACGACGTCGTCGATGCGCAGCACCGACTCCTCCAGCCCGGCCTGCAGACCCAGCTTCTTGTTCACCTTGTAGCGACCGACCTTGGCCAGGTCGTAGCGCTTGGTGTTGAAGTACAGGTTGTCCAGCAGGGTCTGGGCCGCCTCCTTGGTCGGGGGCTCCCCCGGACGCAGCTTGCGGTAGATGTCGAGCAGCGCCTCGTCCTGGTTGGTGGTGTGGTCCTTCTCCAGGGTGAGCCGCATCGACTCGTAGTCGCCGAACTCCTCCAGGATGCGGTCGTTGCTCCACCCGAGGGCCTTGAGCAGGACCGTGACGCTCTGCTTGCGCTTGCGGTCGACGCGCACGCCCACCTGGTCACGCTTGTCGATCTCGAACTCCAGCCACGCACCCCGGCTCGGGATGACCTTGGCGGAGAAGACGTCCTTGTCGGAGGTCTTGTCCAGGCTGCGCTCGAAGTAGACGCCAGGGGAGCGGACGAGCTGGGAGACGACGACCCGCTCGGTGCCGTTGACGATGAAGGTGCCGCGGGGGGTCATGAGCGGGAAGTCGCCCATGAAGACCGTCTGGCTCTTGATCTCACCGGTCTGGTTGTTGATGAACTCCGCCGTGACGAACAGCGGGGCGGAGTAGGTCATGTCCTTCTCCTGGCACTCCTCCACGGAGTACTTCTGCTCCTCGAACCGGTGGTCCCGGAAGCTGAGGGACATGGAGCCGGAGAAATCCTCGATCGGGGAGATCTCCTCGAAGATCTCCTCCAGACCGGAGGCGGTGGGGATGTCGTTGCGACCCTCGGCCTGGGCGGCGGCGACCCGCGCCTGCCAGGCCTCGTTGCCGAGGAGCCAGTCGAAGCTCTCCGTCTGGAGGGCCAGGAGGTCAGGGACCTCCAGGGGCTCCCGGATCTTAGCGAAGCTCAACCGGCCGGAGGCGGTCTGAGCAGTGGACACCGTCTTCTTCGCAGTGCGCGAGGCAGCCAAGGATTGGTCCTTCCACGGGCCTTAATGTGTGCAGCGGTCAAGCGGGACCCGGACCTGCGTCGCGCCCCGATGCACCGCGGCAGCACGATCCGGACGGGAGGATCGGCGAGCTCGGCGGGTGGATGGGGGGTTGGGGGCAAGTGCAGGGTAGCGCAAAGATACACCTTACACGCTGAAACACCCGTCGTCCAACTTCGGTCACGACGGGTCGCCGCGGACGTCGGGGCCGGCGTCGGGAGCGGCCGCGCTCCCGGTGTGTCCCGGCTCCGTCCAGGGACGGATGCGTGAGTCGATGGTGCGCCCTGACCAGGCCCCCCGTCAAGCCGGAGCGCCGTGCGGCGCGCCGGACGGCACCGCATACCGGCCCCGGACGCGGACGAGGGCGGGGCCGGCACCTCGCGGTGCGGCCCCGCCCTCGGCGGAGCGTCCGGTCGGCGTCCGAGGACGCCGACCGGCGCGGCTCACTTGAGCGTGACGGTGGCGCCAGCGCCCTCGAGCTGCTCCTTGGCCTTGTTGGCGGTGTCCTTGTCGACCTTCTCCAGGACCGGCTTGGGAGCGCCGTCGACGAGGTCCTTGGCCTCCTTCAGACCGAGGGAGGTCAGCGCGCGGACCTCCTTGATGACCTGGATCTTCTTGTCACCGGCGGCCTCGAGGACGACGTCGAACTCGTCCTGCTCCTCCGCAGCGGCGCCGGCGTCGCCACCGGCGGCGGCCGGGGCGCCCGCAGCCGCGACGGCGACCGGGGCGGCGGCGGTGACCTCGAAGGTGTCCTCGAAGGCCTTGACGAACTCGGACAGCTCGATGAGGGTCATCTCCTTGAACTGGTCAAGGAGCTCCTCGGTGCTCAGCTTTGCCATGATGGCGTCCTTTCTACTTCTTGCCGTGAGTGGCGTGTCGGGGTTGTACCGACCGGTGGGTGCGAGGCACCCGCGCGGTCAGCTGTCGTCGCCACCCTCGGCGGCGTCAGGGGTGGCCTCGGCGTCAGCCTCGGCCGGTGCGGCGTCGGCGGATGCCTCGGCCACGGGGGCGGGACCGCCCTGCTCCTCCACCTTCGCGCGCAGCGCGTCGACGACCCGGGCGGTCTGCGACAGCGGGGCGGCGAAGAGGTAGACAGCCTTGCTCAGGTTCGCCTTCATGGCGCCGGCGAGCTTGGCCAGCAGGACCTCGCGGGACTCGAGGTCCGCGAGCGTGGTGATCTCGGTGGGCGACAACGGCTTGCCGTCGAGCACACCACCCTTGATGACCAGGGCCGGGTTGGCCTTGGCGAAGTCACGCAGACCCTTGGCCGCCTCGACCGGGTCACCGGTGACGAAGGCGATGGCCGTGGGGCCGACCAGGTGCTCGTCGAGGCCTTCGATGCCGGCCTCGGCAGCAGCACGCTTGGTCAGCGTGTTCTTCACCACGGCGTAGGTGGCGTGCTCACGCATGGAGTTGCGCAGGGTGGTGATCTGAGCCACCGACAGTCCGCGGTACTCCGTGAGCACGGCCGCACCGGAGCTGCGGAACTTCTCCGTCAGCTCGGCGATGGCAGCTGCCTTCTCGGGCGTCGCCATGCTGGCCTCCTTCACGTCGTGGTGCCGGCTACCCTCCGGGCCCGACACGAAAAAGCCCCGGCGCAGGCGCACCGGGGCTCGACTCTGCGCATCCAAGGATGCGGGGTCTGGCTGGTCCTCCTGCGCTGGTCGCCCCCTCGTGGGAACCTTCGGCCGGCGCTCCCCGTGCTCTCTCGAACGCGGGCACGCCGACAACCGGCGGTCTTGGGTATGCAGCAAGGCTACGCCATCGCGGCCCTCCACCCAAATCGCTGCGCGGGCCCGCGATCCCGCGCAGGCACCGCGCACCCGCCGCGGGGCCCACGCACGAAGGCCCCCGACCGCGGCGGTCGGGGGCCCTCGTCATACCTCACGTGGTGAGGCGGGTGCTCACTCGGCGGCGGTGTCCGCGACGCTGCCCACGCGGGCCGGGTCCACCGGGATGCCGGGGCCCATCGTCGTGGCGATCGTCGCCTTGGTGACGTAGCGACCCTTGGAGGCCGACGGCTTGAGCCGCAGGACCTCGTCGATCGCGGCCCCGTAGTTCTCCACCAGCTTGGCCTCGTCGAAGGAGGCCTTGCCGATGATGAAGTGGAGGTTGCCGTGCTTGTCGACACGGAACTCGATCTTGCCGCCCTTGATGTCGGTGACCGCCTTGGCGGTGTCCATCGTGACGGTCCCGGTCTTCGGGTTCGGCATCAGGCCGCGGGGGCCGAGCACCTTGCCGAGCCGGCCGACCTTGCCCATGAGGTCCGGGGTGGCCACGACCGCGTCGAAGTCGGTCCAGCCACCGCCGATCTTCTCGATCAGGTCGTCGGACCCGACGTGGTCGGCGCCGGCCTCGCGGGCCGCCTCGGCCTTGTCGCCGTTGGCCAGCACGACCACCCGGGCGGTCTTGCCGGTGCCGTTGGGCAGGTTGACGGTGCCGCGGACCAGCTGGTCGGCCTTGCGGGGGTCGACGCCGAGGCGCAGGGCGACCTCCAGCGTCGAGTCGTACTTCGTGCTCGCGGTCTCCTTGGCCAGACGGACGGCCTCACGGGGGGTGTAGAGGCGGCCCTCCTCGATCTTCTCGGCCGCGGCGCGGTACGCCTTGCTGCGCTTCATCAGAACTCCTTGCGGTGCGTGGTACGTGGAGCTGTGGTCGGACGGGCCAGCGCAGGCCCTGCCACAGGTGAGGCGTGCCGCCCCCTCGCGGGGCGGCATACCTCGGGCGTCACTGGACGGTGATGCCCATCGAACGAGCAGTGCCGGCGATGATCCGCTTGGCCATGTCGACGTCGTTCGCGTTGAGGTCCTGCATCTTCATCTCGGCGATCTCGGTCAGCTGCGCGTCGGTCAGCGTGGCGACCTTGGTCTTGTGGGGCTCGCCGGAGCCCTTCTGCACACCAGCGGCCTTCTTGATGAGCTCGGCAGCCGGCGGGGTCTTGGTGACGAAGGTGAACGAGCGGTCCTCGTAGACCGTGATCTCGACCGGGATGACGTTGCCACGCTGGGACTCGGTCGCGGCGTTGTAGGCCTTGACGAACTCCATGATGTTGACACCGTGCTGACCCAGCGCGGGACCGACCGGCGGCGCGGGGGTGGCCGCACCGGCCTGGATCTGCAGCTTGATGAAGCCGGAGACCTTCTTCTTGGGGGGCATGTGCCTCTCCTTGGGGGTTGTGGGCCGACGCCGTGGGCGATGACCCGGTTGCATCACGAGGACGGAGCCCTCGTGATCCGGGGCCGTCCACGGCCCCGAAGTCTGTATGAGGTGGTGCGGCGGAGCCGCTCCTCGCCGCGCGGCGCCCTAGAGCTTCGCGACCTGGTTGAACGACAGCTCGACGGGGGTCTCGCGGCCGAAGATCGAGACGAGCACCTTGAGCTTGTGGCTCTCGGGGATGATCTCGGAGATGGTGGCGGGCAGGGTCTCGAAGGGACCCTCCATGACGGTGACCGACTCCCCGACCTCGAAGTCGACCTGCGGGGCGCTCGCGCCGCCGCCACCGCCCGCGGCAGCCTGGTCACCCTTGCCGGCGGCGGGGGCCGGGGCGGCGAAGGTGGGCGCCAGCATGGAGACGACCTCGTCGATCGACAGCGGCACCGGCTGGTGGGCGTTGCCGACGAAGCCGGTGACACCCGGCGTGTGGCGGACGGCGCCCCAGGACTCGTCGGACAGCTCCATACGGACCAGCACGTAGCCGGGCATGCGCACGCGACGCACCTGCTTGCGCTGGCCGTTCTTGATCTCGGTCACCTCCTCCATGGGGACCTCCACCTCGAAGATGTAGTCCTCCATGTTGAGGCTGGTGATGCGGGTCTCCAGGTTGTGCTTGACCCGGTTCTCGTAGCCCGCGTAGGAGTGGATGACGTACCAGTCGCCGTACTTGCCGCGCAGCACGGACTTGAACTCCTCGAGCGGGTCGACGACCTCGGCCTCGGCGTCCGCGTCAGCGGCGACCTCGTCCCCGGAGGTCTCATCGGCGGCCGGGGAGGAGGGGACGGGCTCGGTGGTGACCTCGTCGGTGTCGGCGAGAGCGTCCTCGGGGGTGCCGGGGTCGGCGGCGTCGGGCTGGTCGTCGGCGTCGTCGAAGCGCTGGGCGGCCTCGAGGTCGGCAGCCTGCACGGTCTGCTCGGCCGTGACCTCGTCGTGGTCAGGGGTCTGATCGGACATGCCCTACTTCCTCGTTCGTGCTCGGGTCGGGCGGCGCGGGGCGCCACCTCGGGATCAGAGGGGTCAGCCTCCGAGGACGGTCAGTCCCCGAAGATGAAGCCGACGACCCCCTGGAACAGTTGGTCCAGGCCGAAGATGTAGGCCATCATCACGCACACGAAGACGAAGACGACGATCGTGTAGGTGATCAGCTCCTGCCGCGTCGGCTGGACGACCTTGCGCAGCTCGGCCATGACCTGCGCCACGAAGGTCGCCGGGCGGGGCGGCTGGCCGGAGCCAGGCTGGCTGCTGCGAGCCACACCCTCGGTGTCGGCGGAGTTCGCCACGGGGAGCCTTCCTTACGCTGGTCACTTGGTCTCGACTGGCGCGGCGGGCCGGGGCAGGAAGCCTGCCGCCCGTCCGACGCCGGTGCGCAGGGCAAGAGGGACTCGAACCCCCAACCGCCGGTTTTGGAGACCGGTGCTCTACCAATTGAGCTATTGCCCTCCGGATGCTCACGCGTCCACCAGCCGTTGGGAGGCAGGCTCACGCACGGTGCGAACACCCGAACGGTCAGTCTACGGGACGCCCGGGGCAGGTGCAAAGATGGGCCCTGTGAGCGAGCAGACGACACAGACCAGGCCCCGGATCTCTCGCCGGATCGGCGCCATCGCCGAGTCCGCCACCCTGGCGGTCGACGCCAGGGCCAAGGCGCTCAAGGCGCAGGGGCGGCCGGTCATCGGCTTCGGCGCCGGCGAGCCCGACTTCCCCACGCCCGACTACATCGTCGAGGCTGCGGTGGCGGCCGCCCGCAACCCGGTGAACCACCGCTACTCCCCCGCCGGCGGGCTCCCCGACCTCAAGGCCGCGATCGCCGCCAAGACGCAGCGCGACTCGGGGTATGCCGTGGAGCCGGCCAACGTCATGGTGACCAACGGCGGCAAGCAGGCGGTCTACAACACCTTCGCCGCGCTCCTCGACCCCGGTGACGAGGTCATCCTGCCCACGCCCTACTGGACGACCTACCCGGAGGCCATCCGGCTGGCCGGAGGGGTGCCCGTCGAGGTCTTCGCCGGCGCCGACGCGGCATACCTCGTGAGCGTGGACCAGCTGGAGGCCGCCCGGACGCCGGCGACCAAGGTGCTCCTGTTCTGCTCCCCCTCCAACCCCACCGGGGCGGTCTACCCGCCCGAGCAGGTGGAGGCCATCGGCCGGTGGGCGCTGGAGCACGGCATCTGGGTGGTCACCGACGAGATCTACGAGCACCTCCTCTACGACGGTGCCCGGGCCCCGTCGATGCCGGTCCTCGTCCCCGAGCTCGCCGACACCTGCGTGGTCCTCAACGGTGTGGCCAAGACCTACGCCATGACCGGGTGGCGGGTGGGCTGGATGATCGGCCCGACGGACGTCGTCAAGGCCGCGACCAACCTGCAGAGCCACGCCACCTCCAACGTCGCCAACGTCTCCCAGTGGGCCGCGATCGCCGCGCTGGAGGGGTCGCTGGAGGCGGTGGACGAGATGCGGGCGGCCTTCGACCGCCGCCGGCGGCTCATCGTCGACATGCTCAACGCGATCGAGGGCGTGCACTGCCCGGTCCCCCAGGGCGCCTTCTACGCCTACCCCTCCGTCGAGGGCGTGCTGGGCCGCTCGATCCGCGGCCGCACCCCGCAGACCTCCGCCGAGCTGGCCGAGCTCATCCTCGACGAGGTCGAGGTCGCCGTCGTGCCGGGCGAGGCCTTCGGCCCCAGCGGCTACCTCCGCCTCAGCTACGCCCTGGGCGACGAGGACCTCACCGAGGGCGTCACCCGCATCCAGACCCTGCTCGGCTGACCCCACCCCCCTGCACTACCGACCGGACGCGCGTTCCTGACGCTTTTCCACAGGTATGGGGCTCCACGCCCTGTGGACATCTGTCAGGAACGCGCGTCCGGTGTGGCAGGAACGCGCGTCCGGTCAGTCGGTGCCGAACTCCATCGCGGCCCAGTCCAGGGCCTCCTCCTCGTCCTCGGTGGGGCCGACCCCGTCGGCGATCCGGTCGGCGCCGCCGGGGGTGAGCTCACCCACGAGCGAGGTCGTCGCGAGCCCCATGGCCGAGGCCGCGGCACCGCCGGAGCCGAGGAGGCCCATGGCGACGTACTGCTCCAGCCGGGAGCGGGAGTCGGCGATGTCGAGGTTGCGCATCGTCAGCTGACCGATCCGGTCGGTCGGGCCGAAGGCGGCGTTGCTCACCCGCTCCATGGACAGCTTGTCGGGGTGGTAGGAGAACGCCGGGCCGTCGGTGCTGACGATCGTGTAGTCCTCCCCGCGGCGCAGCCGCAGGGTCACTACGCCGGTCACGGCCGAGGCCACCCAGCGCTGCAGGGACTCGCGGATCATCAGGGCCTGGGGGTCCAGCCAGCGCCCCTCGTAGAGCAGCCGCCCGAGCGCCCGACCCTGGGTGTGGTACGCCTCGATCGTGTCCTCGTTGTGGATCGCGTTGACGAGCCGCTCGTAGACGATGTGCAGCAGGGCGATGCCCGGGGCCTCGTAGATGCCACGGGACTTCGCCTCGATGATCCGGTTCTCGATCTGGTCGGCCATGCCCAGGCCGTGGCGGCCACCGATCTCGTTGGCCCGCATGACCAGGCGCACCGGGTCGCCGTCGAAGTCGTCGCCGTTGATGGCGACCGGGCGCCCGTGCTCGAAGCTCACCGAGACCGTCTCCGGCGCGATGTGCACCGACTCGTCCCAGAAGGGCACCCCCATGATGGGCTCGACGATCTCCATCGAGGTGTCGAGGTGCTCGAGCTTCTTGGCCTCGTGGGTGGCGCCCCAGATGTTGGCGTCGGTGGAGTAGGCCTTCTCCTGGCTGGCGCGGTAGGGCAGGTCGCGCTGCGTGAGCCACTGGCTCATCTCGTCCCGGCCGCCGAGCTCGTCGACGAAGGCCTCGTCCAGCCAGGGCTTGTAGATCCGCAGCTTGGAGTTGGCCAGGAGCCCGTAGCGGTAGAACCGCTCGATGTCGTTGCCCTTGAAGGTGGAGCCGTCGCCCCAGATGTTGACGCCGTCCTCCTTCATGGCGCGGATGAGCATGGTGCCGGTGACCGCACGCCCGAGGGGGGTGGTGTTGAAGTAGGTGCGTCCGCCGGAGCGCAGGTGGAAGGCGCCGCAGGCCAGGGCGACGAGCCCCTCCTCGACGAGCTCGGCCCGGCAGTCGACCAGGCGGGCGATGGCGGCGCCGTACTCCTGGGCCCGCCCGGGGACGGTGTCGATCTCGGGCTCGTCGTACTGCCCGATGTCGGCCGTGTAGGTGCAGGGCACGGCGCCCTTCTCACGCATCCACGCCACCGCGACAGAGGTGTCGAGACCGCCGGAGAAGGCGATCCCGACACGTTCACCGACAGGGATGCTCGTCAAGACCTTGGACATGCAAATGAGTGTATGCGGTGATCCGCATAGATATGCAATCTGCAGGTGGGACGGGGTATGACGCGCGCCGGCGCCGCTACTCGTCGCCCCTGAGCTGGAAGCGCTGGAGCCGCCAGCCGGCCGCGAGCACGCCCAGGACGAGGACCAGGCCCGCCGCGACGACGGCATACCCCAGGCCCATGTCCACCGGCATCTCGACGTCGGCCACCACCTCGGTGACGCGCTGGGTGAAGGACTGGACCGAGACGTAGCGCAGGCCGGTGAGCAGGCTCCCGAGGCCGCGCTCGATGAGCAGGATGTAGACCAGGCCCGCGATCATCCCGTGCCGGGTCGCCGACGACATGGCGGTGAACAGGGCGGTGTAGAGGACCGCCCCGACCGCACCGGCGACGGCGGACGCGAGGATCCAGCGGCCGCTGACACCGCCGGCCCAGGCGGCAGCCGCCAGGCCCACGGCGCTGAGCACCACGGACACCCCCGCCGCGGCCGCCCACTTGCTCGCCGCCACCGAGTAGCGGGACACCGGGGTGGACAGCAGGTAGACGACCGAGCCGTCGTCGACCTCCGGGCCGAGCACGCCGTTGGCAGCCAGCAGGGCGACCAGGGGGACGACGAGCGCCAGGCCGACCTCGACGAGGACCCCCCGCGCGCTGATCGCCTCGCCGGTGAGCAGGCGCACCGCGACCGCGAGCAGGACCAGGACCAGCGGCAGGGCCACGAGCACCAGTCCCCGCCGCTGCCCACCGAGGGCGCGCAGCGCGAGACGGCTGATGGTGGGGTTCATGACTGCACCAGGTAGGTGAAGACCGACTCCAACGACTCGTCGGTGGGCACCAGCTCGCGGACGGTGATCCCGGCGTCCCGGGACAGCGACGGCAGGGCGCGGGCGAACTCGCCCATGTCGGTGACCTCCACCTGGACCTCCTCGGTGCCCCCCGGTGCGGCCAGGGCGACCGAGCGCACGCTGGGCTGGCGCATGAGGACGGCGGCCAGCGCGCGGTCGTCGCTGCTGCGGACGGTGTAGTGGGTCGGCCGGTCGGTCATGAGCCGGCGGATCGCCCCGAAGTCACCGCTGGCGGCGTGCCGCCCCGAGACCACGACCTCGACGTGCCGGGCGATGTGCTCGACCTCCTCCAGGATGTGGCTGGAGAACAGGACGGTCCGTCCCTGCTCGCCCATCCGGGTCAGCAGCTCCATGAGGTGCAGGCGCTGCCGCGGGTCGACACCGTTGAAGGGCTCGTCCAGGAGCAGCACCTGCGGCTCGTGCACGAGGGCGCTGGCCAGCTTGACGCGCTGCCGCATGCCCTTGGAGTAGGTGCTGATCGGCCGGTCCGCGGCGTCGAGCAGGTCGACCTCCTCGACGGCGTGCCGGGTCGCCGCCCGGGGGTCAGGCAGCCGATGCAGCTCGGCGCTGGCCTGCACGAACTGCCGCCCGGTGAGGTAGGAGAAGCTCACCTCGCGCTCGGGCACCAGGCCGAGCTGGCGGTATGCGGCCACGTGGCGCCAGACCGCCTCTCCCCCGAGCGTGACCTCGCCGGCGGAGGGCTCGAGGAAGCCCGACATCATGGCGATGAGCGTGGACTTGCCGGCGCCGTTGGGGCCCAGCAGACCGGTCACGCCGGGGCGGATGGTCATCGAGACGTCGTTGACCGCGACGACGTTGCCGTACCACCGGCTCACGTTGGACAGGACCAGTTCGGTCATCGCGACCCCCTCGTGCGGTAGCGACGCACGAGCAGCAGGATCGCGAGGCCCGCCAGTCCGAGAGCGACCAGCAGCAGCAGCGCGGCGGTGAGGGGATCGTCCGGCGGGGTCTCGAACGAGCTGGTGGCCCCGCCCAGCCCGTGCTGCACCGAGTCGACGAGCACGAAGGGCGACAGCAGGCTCAACCAGGTGGCCGCCTCCTCCTGACCCTGCTCGCGGCCGATCTCCTGCAGGATGGCGGTGGCACCCAGCCCCAGGATGAGCACGACGATCGTGCCGCCGACAGCGAGCCCCCGCCTCATCGTCAGGCTGGAGACGGTGGCCCCGATCGTGGCCAGGAGCACGGCCAGGAGCACCGCCCCGCCGAGGGCCACGAGGACCTTGGGCAGCTCCTCCCGGAACGACGTCCCCGCCCCCAGGCCCCCCAGGAACATCACGAGCAGCGGGGTGATGACGAAGGCGAGGATCGCCAGCACGAGCGAGGCCCAGCGCACCAGCGCGAAGGTCGTGGGCCCCAGCGGGCGGGCCAGGTAGAGGCTGATCGCCCCCGAGCGCAGGTCGCGGGTGAACAGCACCGGCGCCTGGGCGGCGACGAAGAGGGAGACGAACCCGGAGGTGACCTGCTGGTAGCCGGCGTAGTTGAGCAGCTCGGCGTCGAGCCCGATGAAGCTGACGATGCCGACGAAGACGACGGCCGGGACCAGGGTGACGACGAGCAGCCCGAAGGGCAGCACCTTGGACCGTGCGGAGCGGCCGAAGCCGAAGGTCGACAGGGCGCCGTGGCGAAGCAGGCCGCGCACGATCCCCCACCCACCCTCCCGCGGGCCGGTGTAGGGGCGGTAGCCGATGTCGTGGATGACTCCGGTGCGCTCGCTCACGCCGGCACCTCGTCCCGGAAGACGTCCTCGAGGCGGCCGGTCTGGGGCTGCACCCGGACCAGGCCCAGACCGAGCTCGGCCGCGGTGTCACGGATGAGGTCGCGCAGCCTGTCGTAGGCCTCCGCCTGCGCGGCCGGTCCCCGCCCACCGGACTGCTCCTCCCCGGCGCCGAGCGGTGAGGGCTCCACGGCCACGAACGCCCCCAGCGGTCGGCACCCGACACCGCGTGCCGCCAGGGCCTCCCCCATCCGCGTCTGGGCGTCCCGCCCGTCGGCGTCGCGCTCCCCCAGCACCTCGACGAGCACCACGCCGGTGTCGGCGAGGAAGGACTGCGTGGCCTCGGACCGGAGGAGACGGCCGGCGTCGAGGACCACCACGTGGTCGCTGATCCTTTCCAGCTCCCCCAGCAGGTGGGAGGTGACCAGCACGGGGATGCCGAAGTCGTGGCCGATCCGGCGCACGAGGGCGAGCATGTCGTCCCGGGCGGCCGGGTCCAGACCGTTTGTCGGCTCGTCCAGGAGCACGAGCCGCGGGTCGTGGACGAGCGCCTGCGCGAGCTTGGCGCGCTGCTTCATCCCCGTGGAGTAGCCGCCCATCAGCCGGTAGCGCTCCTCGGCCAGGCCCACGTGCCGCAGCACGTCGGCGGCGCGCTCCCGCGCCGCGGCCGGCGGCAGACCGGACACGCGGCCCATGTGGACGACGAAGTCGATCGCCCGCATGTCCGGGGGGAGGCAGTCGTGCTCGGGCATGTACCCGACCGCCCGGCGGATCGCGGGGCCCTCGGCCCGGATGTCGTGCCCCAGCACCTCCGCCTCACCGGCCGTCGGGGTGAGCAGGCCCAGGAGGATCTTGATGAGCGTGGACTTGCCGGCCCCGTTCGCCCCCACCAGACCGGTCACACCCTCGCCCACGTCGACGCTCAGCTCGTCCAGGGCGGCGACCTGAGCGGTGCCGTACCGCTTGGTGAGCCCTCGGGTGCGGATGACGGTCACGAGGGGTGACCCTATCGGTGCCTCCTGGGTGGTGGCTGGGCCGTGGTGGTTCCCGGGCGCCCGGTCCCGGCTCCTGCACGCCCGGCTCCCTCAAGCTCCGGTCGACGCAGGTATACATGGACCACCATGACCGTGCCTGCCCCGGGTCGCTCGCTGACCGCCCTGCCCAAGGCCCACCTGCACCTGCACTTCACCGGGTCGATGCGGGTGGGGACGGTCCGGGACCTGGCCGAGAGGCACGGTATGCGGTTGCCGTCGGCGTTCACCACGCGGTGGCCGCCCGAGCTCTCCGGCGCGGACGAGCGCGGGTGGTTCCGCTTCCAGCGCCTCTACGACGCGGCTCGCGCCTGCGTGCGCGGCGAGGCGGACATGAGGCGCATCGTCCGGGAGGCGGCGGAGGACGACGCGGCCGAGGGCTCCCGGTGGCTCGAGATCCAGGTGGACCCCACCTCGTACGCGCCCTTCGTGGGCGGCCTGACCCCCGCGCTGGAGATCGTGCTGGACGAGGCGCGCGCGGCCAGCGCGGCGACCGGCACGCTGGTGGCGGTCGTGGTGGCCGCGAGCCGGATGCGGCACCCTCTGGAGGCGCGCACGCTCGCTCGGCTGGCGGCCAGGTACGCCGGGGACGGCGCCGGGACGGTCGTGGGCTTCGGCCTGTCCAACGACGAGCGCCGCGGCAGGACCAGCGACTTCGCCCCAGCCTTCCGGATCGCCACCCGGGCCGGGCTGGCGAGCGTGCCGCACGCCGGGGAGCTGCTCGGGGCCGACCACGTGCACGTCGCGCTGGAGCACCTGGTCCCCGCCCGGCTGGGCCACGGGGTCCGCACGGTCGAGGACCCCTCGGTCCTCGACCGTGTCGTCCGGGACGAGGTCACCCTCGAGGTGTGCCCGACCAGCAACGTCGCCCTCGGCGTCTACCCCGACCTCGCCTCGGTCCCGGTGCGCGCCCTGCTGCGGTCCGGCGCCCGGGTGGCCCTCGGCGCGGACGACCCGCTCCTGTTCGGCAGCCGCCTGCTGGACCAGTACCAGAGCGCCCGGACCGACCAGGGGCTCGACGACGAGGATCTCGCGGCGCTGGCCCGGCACTCCGTCCAGGGCTCGCTGGCCCCCACCACCGTCAAGACCGACCTCCTGCGCCGGATCGACGCCTGGCTCGCCTCCGCCGACCAGGTCACCCTCGACGGCTGGTCCCCCTGACCCGAGCCGGAGGACCACCCCAGCGAGCCCCCCGCCCCTGCCGCGACCGACGTGACACCGGTTCGTCACACGAACCAAGGGGTCGCCCGGGTCGCCCGACGACCCACCTGACCTCTTGGGTCACCGAGCGATCCAAGAGGTCAGGTGGGTCGTCATGTCGGCCGGTGTCACCTGTGTCCACAGGAGGGTGGGCAGCGTGGTCCGCCGTCCCCAGGGACGGTGGTCGGCTAGATCGAGGTGGAGGCCGCAGGGCAGGGTCGGGCCATGGAGGGCGGGAAGAGGGGGCCGGAGGGGCGGTCGATGGCGGAGCTGGGGGTCGCGCGGGAGGTGGGGCTGGCGCTGCGCGCTCACAGGCGTGAGCGGGGGCAGAGTCAACGGGCGTACGCCGCGGCACGGCGGCTGAGCAGGGAGATGCTGGCCAGGGTCGAGGTCGATGCCGGGGCGGCGTCGCTCGAGACGGTCAGGGCACTGCTGGAGGGCACGGGGTATGAGGTGGCGGTCGTCCCGGTCGGTGTGGACCGACCCCTGCCGCAGTGGGACGACACGGACCTCAGGGCGAGGACCCGCTCGGGCAGCCGCTTCCCCGCCCACCGGACGGTGCGCGGGACGGACGGACCGCTGTGGTGGTGGTACCACGAGTACCTCGGCTCCCGGCCCTACCGGAAACCACCGGACTGGACCGCGGAGGGCTTCACCCCGCCCGAGGGGACGCGCTACGGGAAGAGGCCGAGACCTCGCGAGGAGGGTGAGGGACCGCGCTGGCCCTACTGACGGTCCGCCGGGACCGCGCCGGCCTCCTGACCGTCCGGCAGGACTCCGCAATCCTCTCCGGGCCTGGCGCCGTCAGAGCTGGAGGCCGACCAGCACCGGTTCGTTGACCAGGCGCACGCCGAAGACCTGCTCGACCCCGTCGCGGACCTCACGTGCGACGTCGAGCACGTCCTGCGCCCGGGCCGCTCCGCGGTTCGTCACCGCCAGGGTGTGCTTGGTCGACAGGCCCGCAGGACGGCCCTGGAGGGTGGCGTAGCCCTTGCCGAAGCCGGCCTTGTCGATGAGCCAGGCGGCCGAGGTCTTCACGTGCTCGTCGTCGCCCGCCGGGAACTCCGGTGGCGGCGGGGCGTCGGGGCCGAGGTGCGCCGCGGCGCGGTCACGGACGGCGGCCATGGCCTCGCGCGACAGGATCGGGTTGGTGAAGAAGGAGCCGCACGACCACGTGTCGTGATCGTCGGCGTCGAGCACCATCCCGCGTGCGCGGCGTTGCTCGAGCACCGCCTCACGGGCCGCGGACAACGGCACACGGGTGCCGAGGTCGACACCGAGACCGGTGGCGAGCGCGGCATACCCGACCGGTTGCGACAGGTCCGTGGGCCGCAGCGAGAACGTCACGGTGAGGACGACGAAGCGCGGGGTCACCTCACCGGCGCTGACCATGGAGTCCTTGAGCAGCGAGTGGCGGTACGAGAACTGGAGGTCGCCGGCGAACATCGTCCGCACCCGGCCTTCGAGCCGGTCCCACACGCGCACCTGGGCGATCGTCTGGGCGACCTCCTGCCCGTAGGCGCCGACGTTCTGGACCGGTGTGGCCCCGGTCGCCCCGGGGATGCCGGAGAGCGCCTCGATGCCGGACCACCCCTGCTCCACGGCGTGGGCCACGACGTCGTCCCACACCTCCCCCGCGGCGACGGTCGCGCTGACCCCGCCGCAGGCACTCTCGTGCGGCACCTCGATCCCCCTGGTCCGCACCAGGACGACCGTCCCCGGGAAACCCTCGTCGGCGACGAGCAGGTTGGAGCCGCCGCCCACGACGAGCAGCCGCTCCTGCGCGGCGTCGGCCTCCCGGACGGCCTCGATCAACTCGGCCTCCGTGGTCGCGGTGACGAGCCGTCGCGCGGGGCCCCCCACCCGCATGGTCGTGAGCTCGGCCAGCGGGTGCGAGGAGGTGGCGCCCCCGGGTGAGGAATGAGGACGGGGGTCCACGGGGGCGGGGCCCCCGGGTGGCGAATCAGGACGGGGGTCCACGGGGGCGGAGCCCCCGTGCGAGGTCATGCGCGGACCACGGCCTGGCAGCGACCCAGGACCTTCTCGCCCCCGCACGACGCGGTGACCTCGATCGTCTGCGTCCCGGCCACCTCGTCCGTCTTCTTCACCACGCCCTCCACGTGCAGCTCGACGACCGCACCCTCCGGGACCACCACCATGCCGGTGAAGCGGGTCGTGCAGGACAGGACACGACCGGGATCCCCCCCGACGTAGGCGGTGACGACGTCCAGCGCAGCGCCCATCGTCCACATCCCGTGCGCGATGACGTCCGGCAGCCCCACCGAGCGGGCGACCCCGGCGTCCTGGTGGATCGGGTTCTGGTCCCCCGAGGCGTTCGCGTAGGCGACCAGCCGGGCGCGGTCGACGGGAACGACCCTGGACAGGGCCCGCGGGTCGGTGACAGGACCGCTCACGACCCCTCCCCCCTCACGACGATGGTCGAGGTGACCGTGGTGACCGGTGCACCGTCGGCGTCGGTCAGCTCGACGCGCGTGCTCACCATGCCGTGACCTCCGGCCTCCCTGATGCGGTCGACGTGGAGCACCCCGGTGAGGACGTCTCCGGCGACGATCGGCCGGTGGTGGGTGAAGGCCTCCTCACCGTGCACGACCCGGGCGAAGTCGATCCCTGCCCCCGGGTCCCGGACCACCTGGGCCTCGCACTGCTGCGCCAGGCGCACGGCGAAGGTCGGGGGTGCGACGACGTCGGCATACCCCAGCTGCTGAGCCGCCCCCGCGTCCCGGTGGGCTGCGCTGGTCGAGCCGAGCGCGTCGGCGAAGGCGGCGATCTCCTCGCGGGTGACCCGGAAGGGGCCGGCCGGCGGGTACTCCCGCCCGGCGTAGTCAGGGTTGACGGGCATGCGCGTCAGCCTAGTGTCCGCCGCGGGGGTATGACGAAGGCCGCCACCCCGGCAAGGGTGACGGCCTCGTACGGAGACTGCGGTCAGCGGGTCTCGCGGTGCGCGGTGTGCTTGCCGCAGCTCGGGCAGAACTTCGCCATCTCGAGCCGGTCGGGGTTGTTCCGACGGTTCTTCTTGGTGATGTAGTTGCGCTCCTTGCACTCCGTGCACGCCAAGGTGATCTTGGGGCGGATGTCGGTGCTCTTGGCCACGGTGCAACCTGCTCTCGAAACGTCGGTGTGGTGCTGTCGGGGTGGTAGCGGGAGCGGGGCTCGATCCCGCGACCTCACGATTATGAGTCGTGCGCTCTAACCAGCTGAGCTATCCCGCCTCGGGAGGCGACCCGGGAGGGCCTGCCTGCCAGAGCCCCCAAACGGAATCGAACCGTTGACCTTCTCCTTACCATGGAGACGCTCTACCGACTGAGCTATAGGGGCGGGCTGTGAATCCTGCCGGGCCGGGGCCCGCAGGCAGCGAGAAGCAACTTTACACGGGCCTGCGCACGGTCTCCAAATCGGTGACGGAGGCCTGCCGGAGGCGGCTCATCGGGCGTCCACCCGCATCGTCATGTGGACCTTCGCACCGTCCCGGGACGTGACCGCGAGAGCACCTCCACCCTGGTCCAGGTGACCCCGCAGCACGACGGTGGAGGGCAGCAGCACGGGCTTGACGAACTGCGCGTCCAGCGTGAACGCCGCGGGGAGACGGGGCTGGACCGCGGCGAGCGCCCGGGCGTGGGTCCACATCCCGTGCGCGATGGCGCGGGGGAAGCCGAGGGCCTTGGCGGTGACGCCGGTGAGGTGGATGGGGTTGGCGTCCCCCGACACCCTGGCGTAGCGCCGGCCGAGGTCCTTGGGGAGCCGCCAGGTGGCGAGCTCGGTGACCGGGAGCGGGGGTGCGTCCACCTCGACGAGAGCGCCGGGACGCCCGGCCTGCCGCTCCTCCCCGGGGCCGGCCTCGTCCACGACGCCGGCACCGGCCTCGCCCGACGGGCCCCGCACGAGGTAGGTGGACTGTCCGGTCCAGACGACCTCCTCACCCACCCGCGCCTCGCCGTGCAGCTCCACCGTGGAGCCCTTGCGGTGGGGGGCCAGGTGGTCCGCCCAGGTGGACAGGGTCAGCTCCTCCCCCACGCCGACCGGACGGTGCTGGGTCATGACGTTGGCCACGTGCACCATCCCGACCATGGGGAAGGGGAAGTCCCTGGCCGCCATGAGCTCGACCTGCAGGGGGAAGGTCAGGACGTGAAGCCAGGTGGCGGGCAGCCGGTCGGACAGCACCCCGCCCGTGACCTCGGCGTAGGCAGCCAGGCGGCCCACGTCCTGCTCGACCCCGCGCAGCATGAGCCGTCGCTGCGGGAGATGTCCCCGGGCACCGGCTCGCCCACGGCTGGTGACGACCGCCCTCGCCAGGAGCGGGGCGATGCTCGGCGGGGCGTCCAGCAGCCGGACCTCGAGGTCGTCCATCCTCACGCCCCCAGCTGGGACTGGCCGCACACGCGCAGCACCTGCCCGGTGACGGCCGCCGAGGCGGGCTCGGCGAGGTAGGCGATGGTCTCGGCCACGTCGACGGGACGGCCGCCCTGCTGCAGGGAGTTGATCCGGCGCCCGACCTCGCGGGTCGCCAGCGGGATCCTGGCCGTCATCTCCGTCTCGATGAAGCCCGGCGCCACGGCGTTGACGGTGATGCCCCGCTCCGCCAGGCGGGGGTCGGCACCCATCGCACGCACCAAGCCGATGACGCCGGCCTTGGAGGCCGCGTAGTTGGTCTGGCCGCGGTTGCCGGCGATCCCGGAGGTGGAGGCGACGCCGACGATGCGTCCTGCCTCGTCCAGCCCACCGGGGAGCGCCGGGTCGAGGAGGACCTCGTTGATCCGGATCTGCGCGGCGAGGTTGACCTCGAGCACGCTGCCCCACCGCTCCTCGTCGGTGTTGGCGAGGAGCTTGTCGCGGGTGATCCCGGCGTTGTGCACGATCGTGTGAATGCGGCCGGCGTCGCCGAACCGCTGGGCGACATGAGCCGCGATCCGGCGGCCGGCGTCCGGCGTGGTGATGTCGAGCTGCAGGGCGGTGCCACCGATCCGGTTGGCGACCCTGGCCAGGCCCTCACCCGCGGCGGGGACGTCGACGGCGACCACGAGGGCACCGTCCCGGGCGAAGGTCTCGGCGATCGCCGCGCCGATGCCACGGCCGGCCCCGGTGACCACGACGACCTGACCCTCGAAGGGTCGGGCGTTGCCGATCTCGACGACCCGGGCGGGGTCGGCGTGCCCCACGTGCAGCACCTGGCCGGACACGTAGGCCGAGCGGCCCTCCAGCAGGAAAGACAACGTCGAGGCGAGGTCCGTCGCCGTGGTCGGCTCCTCGGTCAGCAGGTCGACCCGCACGAGGTTGGCGGTGGCGCCGGCGCGCAGCTCCTTGCCGACGCTGCGGACGATCCCCTCCAGGGCCTGCTGGGTCGCGACGGCCGTGGGAGCGCCGGCGGTCTCCGGCTCCACCCCGACGACGACGACCCGCCCGGACGGCTCGAGCCCCTTCATGGCGGGGCGCAGCAGGCCGCGCACGGTCTCCAGGTCGGCCACGGACGTGACCTGGGTGGCGTCCACCAGGAGCGCACCGATCTTCCCGGGGTACGGCGTGGGCACCTCCCTGGTGCGTCCCTTGTCGTCGGTCTGCGTCGTGCGGGTCTCCGGCGTGTCGACGAGGGCGTCCTCCGGCTGCACCCCGAGGAGCTCCAGGGAGCTCCGGACGAGGGAGGAGGTGCCGCCGGCGAGCCCGAGGACGACGGGGCCCGCGGGCAGCTCGCGTCCCCGGCGCAGGCGCGTGGCCTGCGGGACGCCGAGCTGCTTGGCGAGGGGGTTGGTGGTCAGCAGCTGCACGAGGTCGGCCATGGTCAGCACCCTTCCAGGATCGCGACGACACCCTGGCCGCCGGCGGCGCAGATGGACACCAGGCCACGGGAGCCGGGGCCCTTCTGGGACAGCATCTTGGCCAGACCCGCCACGATCCGGCCGCCGGTCGCGGCGAACGGGTGGCCGGCGGCCAGCGAGGAGCCGTGCACGTTGAGCCGGTCGCGGTCGACGGCGCCCAGCGGGGCGTCCAGTCCGAGCCGGTCGCGGCAGAACTCCTCCGACTCCCAGGCGGCCAGCGTGGCCAGCACGGTGGAGGCGAAGGCCTCGTGGATCTCGTAGTAGTCGAAGTCCTGCAGGGTCAGGCCCTGCCGGGCCAGGAGCCGGGGCACGGCATACGCGGGCGCCATGAGCAGCCCCTCCTCCCCGGAGACGTAGTCGACGGCGGCGACCTCGGCGTCCACGAGGCGGGCCAGGACCGGCAGCGAACGTTCCTGCGCCCACTCGCGGGAGGACAGGAGCACGAGGGCGGCGCCGTCCGACAGCGGGGTGGAGTTGCCGGCCGTCATCGTGGCGCCCTCCCCGGTGCCGAAGACCGGCTTCAGGGTGGCGAGCTTCTCGACGGAGGTGTCGGCGCGCAGCCCCTGGTCGCGGGAGAGCTTGAGGAACCCGGTGGCGAGGTCGTCGAAGAAGCCGGAGTCCCACGCGCGGGCCAGGTTGTGGTGGCTGGCGGCGGCCAGCTCGTCCTGCGCCTCACGGGTGATGCCCCACTCCCGGGCGGTCCGGGCCTGGTGCTCGCCCATCGACAGGCCCGTCCGCGGCTCGGAGTTGCGCGGCGTCTCCGGCGCGAGGTCACCGGGGCGGATGCCGGCGAGCGCCTTGACCCGCTGCATCGGGGTCTTCGCCGAGCTCGCCCGCAACAACGCCTTGCGCAGCCCCTCGCCCACGGCGATCGGGGCGTCGCTGGCGGAGTCCACACCCCCCGCGATGCCGGAGTCGATCTGGCCCAGGCGGATCTTGTGCGACACCTGGATGACGGTCTCCAGCCCGGTCCCGCAGGCCTGCTGCAGGTCGTAGGCGGGGGTGGTCGGGGCCAGCGCCGAGCCCAGGACCGCCTCGCGGGTGAGGTTGAAGTCGCGGGAGTGCTTGAGGACGGCACCGGCGGCGACCTCCCCGACCTGCTCACCGGCCAGCCCGAAGCGCGCGACGAGCCCGTCCAGGGCCGCCGTCAGCATCGACTGGTTGGAGGCCGAGGCGTACGCCCCGCCCGCCTTGCCGAAGGGGATGCGGTTGCCGCCCACGATGACGGCGTCGCGCAGGGTCTGGTCGGACATGGCTCTCCTGGAGGGTCGCTGCGGGGGTCCGGGGACTCGGACGGGTATCCGTACCGACTGTAGCCGATACGACGAGTACACGGTACTCTGGCGGGCATGAGCTCACCGTGCCAGGCCGCAGCCGGCTGCCGAACGGCGCTCGCGACGGGCGTGACGCCCGCTGGGAGGCGCACCGCACCAAGCGCCGTCGCCAGCTGGTCGAGGCCGCGCTCAAGGCGATTCAGCGCCACGGCGCCGGTGTCGGCATGGACGAGGTCGCCGCCACGGCCGGCACCAGCAAGACGGTCCTCTACCGTCACCTGGGCGACCGGGCGGGCCTCTACCGGGCGGTCGTCGAGGCCGTGGACGAGACGATCCTCGCCGACCTCGCCGCCGCGCGGGCCAGCGGCGACGACGTCGTGAGCGGATCGCGGCCATGGTGCGCTCCTACCTGTTCATGGTCGAGCGCGACCCGGAGATCTACCGCTTCGTCATGACGCGGCCGCTGGAGACCACGGAGTTCGACCCCAACGACCGGTCGGTGAGCTCACCGGCCGGATCGGCGAGCAGCTGACCGAGGTCGTGCGTGAGCATCTGGTCGCCGAGGGCCGGACCCACGAGGCCGACCTGCTGGCCCCGGTCTGGGCGCACGGCATCGTCGGGCTGGTCCGGGCCGCCGCCGACCACTGGCTGCTCACCAACGGGACCACCCGTGCGGGCCACGAGCCCTCGGTCGACGACGTCACCCGGGCCGTCGTCGCCCTCATCCGCCCGGCACTGGCCGGGCCCGTGCCCACCTACCCGATCACCCCACGCGAACCAGGAGAGCGCCGATGACGACGACCTGCCGTCCGACCGCGACCACGAGGTGCGGGCCACCGCGGCCCCCACCGTTCCCCAGGAGGAGGTGAGCGAGCTGGGTGCCGCCCTGCGGCATACCCTCGACGGCACCTGGCGGGAGGTGCGCGAGAGCTACCGCGCCGAGCTCGACCCGGCCTTCACCCACCGACCGGTCGGCCAGGGGCTGCAGGAGGCCCGGGCGTGGACCGACGCGCGGCTGGCCGAGCTCGCCGCGCTGGGGTACGCCTCCAGCGGCTTCCGGAGGCGTTCGGAGGCCTCGGTGACACGGGGCGCTCCATCGTCGACTTTGAGCAGTCGGCCCTGTGCGACCTGTCGGTGACCGTCAAGAGCGGCGTCCACTTCGGGCTCTTCGCGCGGGCGGTCCTCTACCTCGGGACGGAGTCCCACCACGAGCGGTTCCTGCCCGGCGTCATCGACCTCACGCTCCCCGGCTGCTACGCCATGACCGAGCTGGGCCACGGCTCCGACGTCGCATCCCTGGAGACGACCCTGACCTACGACGCCGCCACCGACGAGATCGTGGTCCACTCCCCCACCCCCAGCTCCACCAAGGCCTACATCGCGGCGCGGCCCAGACCGCCCGGATGGCCTCCGTCTTCGGCCAGCTCGTCGTCGACGGGGTCGGTCACGGGGTGCACTGCGTCCTCGTGCCCGTGCGCGACGAGGCCGGCCGGGTGCTGCCCGGTGTGACGATCGAGGACCACGGGCCCAAGGGTGGTCTGGCCGGCGTCGACAACGGCATGATCCGCTTCGACCAGGTGCGGGTCGGTCGCGACATGCTGCTCAACCGCTACGCGGACATCGACGACGAGGGCCGCTACGTCTCGGCGATCGAGAGCGACAGCCGGCGCTTCTTCACCATGCTCGGCGCGCTGGTGCGCGGCCGCATCTGCGTGGGCGGGGGCGCGTCGATGGCCACCCGCAAGGCGGTGAGCATCGCCACCCGGTATGCCCTCCGCCGCCGCCAGTTCGCGGCGCCCGGCCAGGACGCCGGCGAGGTGGTGCTCCTGGACTACCTCGCCCACCAGCGCAAGCTGCTCCCGGCCATGGCCACCCTCTACGCCTTCGGCGCGGCGCAGGACGAGATCACCGTGCGCGTCGCCGAGCTGTCGGCGACCGCGGACGCGCCGGTCGAGGACGTGCGGGAGCTGGAGACCCGCGCCGCCGGGCTCAAGGCGGTCCAGACCCGCTTCGCCAACGACACCATCCAGGTCTGCCGCGAGGCGTGCGGCGGGGCGGGGTACATGGCCGAGAACGGCCTGACCCTGCTGCGCCAGGACGCCGACGTCTTCGCGACCTTCGAGGGCGACAACACCGTGCTTCTGCAGCTGGTCGCCAAGGGGCTGCTGACGTCCTACAAGGAGCTCTTCGGCGACCTCGACTGGCGCGGCATGGTGCAGTTCGCCGCCCGCAGCTTCGGCGGCACGGTGCTCGAGCGGACCAACGCCCGCCCCCTCGTCGACCGGCTGGTCGCCGCCGCGGCACGCCGGCCGGAGTCGGAGACCCTGCTGGACCGCGGGTGGCAGCTGGCCATGTTCCAGGAGCGGGAGCGGCACGTGCTCGAGACCCTGGCCGGGCGCCTGCGCAAGGCCGGCCGCGGCGGTGCCACCGAGGCCTTCGACACCTTCAACGCCGCCCAGGACCACGTCCTGGCCGCCGCCCGCACCCACATCGACCGGATGGTGCTCGAGGCCTTCGTCGGGATGGTCGACGGCTGCCGGGACGAGGAGGCCCGGGTCGTGCTCGACCGGCTCTGCGACCTCTACGCCCTGACGGTCATCGAGGCGGACTCCGGCTGGTTCCAGCAGCACAACCGGATCAACTCGGCCCGGCTCAAGCACGTCCACCGGGCGATCAACGACCTGTGCCGCCAGCTGCGGCCCGACGCCCTCGCGCTGGTGGAGGGTCTGGGCGTGCCGGAGGCCTGGTTGGGCTCGAGCATGCTGGCGGAGCAGGAGATCGACCGGTGGACGCCTGGGGCGCGCACCGCCTGAGCGGTCAGAGGACGAAGGTGCTCAGCGCGGTGTAGCCGGAGACGAGGACCAGCATGGCCGCGAAGGCGCGCTGAGACCAGGTCGGGTCGAGGCGACGGCCGATCCGGCCGCCCACGAGGCTGCCTCCGACCGCCGCCGCGGTGAAGACCGCGATGAGCGACCAGTCCAGCTGCAGGTCCGTCCCGAGCCGGCCGGCCACGCCGGTGACCGAGTTGATGGTGATGACCAGCAGCGACGTGCCCACGGCCAGGGGCATCGACATCCCCATGATGAGCGTCAGCGCGGGAACGATGGCGAAGCCGCCGCCGACGCCGAAGAACCCGGTGAGCACCCCCGAGCCGGACGCGACGGCCAGCACGACGAGGCCCCGGCGCAGGTCGAGCGAGAAGGGCCGCCAGGTGAGCCAGGTCGACCCCCCGTCCTCCTCGGGGTCCGTCCGGCTCTGGACCCCGGACCGGCGCCACATCACCCCGGCGGTGATGAGCAGCAGGGCGGCGAACAGGCCCATGGTCCAGGTGGGGTCGGCCACCGCGCCCACCCGCGCGCCGAGCACGGCTCCCCCGGCCCCCAGCACGCCGAAGGCCAGGCCGTCGGCCCACCGCACCCTGCCGCCCCGGGCGTGCTGGGCGACGGCGGCCACGCCGGTGATCCCCACGATGACCAGGGAGGTGGTCGTGGCGACCGCCGGCGGCTGGTGCAGGAGGTAGACGAGGGCCGGCACGGTGATGATGCCGCCGCCACCGCCGAGTGCCCCCATGACCAGGCCCACGAGCAGACCGATGCCGATCTCCAGGGCGATGTCCACCGCCCCATTGTGCCGTCAGCGGGCTCCGTTGGCCCACAGGTCACGCAGGAGGGCGGCCTCGGCGAGGTGGTGGATCGTCTCGCGGTTGATGTGCAGCACCAGGGTGAGCATCGGGGCCTGCGCCCAGGCACCCTCGGCCGGGCCCACCGCGGCGGCGAGCGTCTCCGGCGTCAACGAGCGCACCCCGGCCGACCACGCGGCATACGCCTCGTCGAGCTGGCGGAGGGCCTCGTCGGCGCTGCCGGCGTAGGCGAACGACTCGTCGCTCGCCTCCGGGCCCCCGAAGTGGCTGTGCGCCCGCGCGCCGAGGACGCCGACGCCCACGTGGGCCACGCGCCACGCGATGGTGGTGACGGGGACCGGCTGCGGTTCCGGGATCCCGACGTCGACGAGCCAGTCGCCGGACCCCACCCGGTGGGTGACCGTCGACGGGCTCGGCTCGTCGCGCCGGCGCACGCCCCAGGCGCCGGGGGTCGGCTCCCAGTGCAGCTCCTCGTCGGTGAGGCCGTGCAGCCGCGGCCGGGCCTGCCCCTGCCAGTGCCAGTCGAGCTGCTCGTGCAGGGCGCGGACGAGATCGAGGGTGTCGCGTGCGTTCTCCATGGTCGCCAGCGAACCACCCTCGACGGACACATCCTGTCCGCGGTGCGTGCCAGAGTGACGTCATGACGGACCCGACGACGCGTGCCCTGCGCCTCCTGGGCCTCTTCCAGACCCGGGCCCTGTGGACCTCGGAGGAGCTCGCCGCGCGCCTGGGGGTGACGACCCGCAGCATCCGCCGGGACGTGGAGCGCCTGCGCGAGCTCGGATACCCGGTCCGGGCCAGCAGCGGCGTCGGCGGTGGCTACCAGCTGGGAGCCGGTGGGTCGCTCCCCCCGTTGCTGCTCGCGCAGGACGAGGCGGTCGCGATCGCGGTCTGCCTGCGGCTGGCGGCCGGCGGGACCGTGGCCGGGGTGAGCGAGTCCGCCGTGCGCACCCTCGCCAAGCTGGACCAGGTCCTGCCGGCGGGGGCACGCGAGCAGGTGGCGGCCATCCACAGCACGACGGTCACGGTGGGTGCTGCCCGTGCCGTCGTCGACCCGGAGGTCCTCATGGCCACCTCCCGGGCCTGCCGCGACCGGGTGCACGCCACGATCGACTACGTCGACCGGCAGGGTCGAGGGTCGCAGCGGCGGGTCGAGCCCCACGCCCTGGTGGCGGTGACCGACCGGTGGTACCTCCTGGCCTTCGACCTCGACAGGGACGACTGGCGCAGCTTCCGCCTGGACCGGGTGCGCCGGGTCACCGTCGGCACCCTGCGCAACCAGCCCCGCGAGGTCCCCGACCCAGCGTCGTACATCACCCGCTCGGTCTCCCAGTCGCCCTACCGCTACGTGGCGACCGCTCGCGTCCGCGCCTCGGGCGACCGGGTGCGGGAGCGGGTCCCACCCCTCGCCGGGGACGTCACCGACCTGGGGGACGGATGGTGCCGCCTGGTGACGGGCGGGGAGACCCTGGACCACCTCGCGGCGGAGCTGGTGATGCTGGGCACCGACGTCGAGGTGCTCGACCCGCCGGAGCTGGTCGAGCACCTCGAGGTGGTGAAGCGGCGGCTGCTCAGCCCTGCCGGGCCTCGCTGACGACCTCGCTGAGCGCGTCGGTGATGATCTTCAGCTCCTCGGCGGTGATGGTCAGCGGCGGGGCCAGGCGGATGGTCGAGCCGTGCGTGTCCTTGGCCAGCACGCCCTTCTTCGCGAGCTGCTTGCACGCCTCCTTGCCCGTCATCAGGTCCGGGGAGATGTCGACCCCTGCCCACAGGCCCCGCACCCGCACCTCGTCCACGCCCTGGCCGACGAGCGCCTCGAGCGCCTCCCGGAACTGACCCTCGAGGTTCGCGGCGTTCGCCTGGTACTCCCCGCCCTCCAGCAGCTCGCACACCGCCAGCCCGACGGCGGCCGCCAGCGGGTTACCGCCGAAGGTGGACCCGTGGGTGCCGGGGGTGATGACCCCCATGACCTGGGCGTCGGCCGCGACGGCCGAGACCGGGACGATCCCTCCTCCGAGCGCCTTGCCCAGGGTGTAGATGTCGGCCTCGACACCTTCGTACTGGCAGGCCAGGGTCGTGCCGACCCGACCCAGACCGGCCTGGATCTCGTCGGCGATCATCAGCACGTTCCTGCTGGTGCACAGCTCCCGCAGCCCGGGCAGGAAGCCCTCCTTCGGGATCTTCACGCCCTGCTCGCCCTGGATCGGCTCGACCAGGACGGCCACGGTGTTCTCGTGGATCGCGTCCTCGATCGCGGCCAGGTCGCCGTACGGCACCGACACGAAGCCCGAGGTGTACGGGCCGTAGTGGTCGCGAGCCTCCGCGTCGTCGGAGAAGGAGATGATCGTGGTGGTGCGGCCGTGGAAGTTGCCGTCCATGACGATGATCTCGGCCCGGTCCTGCTCCACCCCCTTGACGAGGTAGCCCCACTTGCGCGCGATCTTCAGCGCGGTCTCGACCGCCTCGGCGCCGGTGTTCATCGGCAGGATCATGTCCTTGCCCACCAGCCCGGCCAGCTTGGCGCAGAAGGGGCCGAGCTGGTCGTTGTGGAAGGCCCGGCTGGTCAGCGTCGCCTTGTCCAGCTGGTCCTTGGCGGCCTGGACCAGACCCGGGTGGCGGTGCCCGAAGTTGAGGGCTGAGTAGCCCGAGAGCGCGTCGAGGTAGCGATGCCCCTCGACGTCGGTCACCCAGATGCCCTCGGCGTGCTCGACGACGACCGGCAGCGGGCTGTAGTTGTGCGCGGCGACCTTGTCCTCGAGGTCGATGAAGTCCTGGTTGGTGGACAGCTCAGTCATGCAGGTCATCCTAGGGGTGAGGGGGTCCAGGGTCGGCGACGGGAGGTCCGGCTACTCATGCAGTCGACAGCATAAGTATGCAGCATCCTCGGTCAGGTCGTGTCCAGCGCGTCCCCCGCCTGCTCGGGCAGGAGCAGCAGGGCCGCGACGGCACCGACTCCGAAGGCGAGGGCGAAGAGGACGAACAGGGCCGGGCTGCCCCACGCGGCCAGGACCACGGGCACCAGCAGCGGCGCGACGATGGAGGCGATGCGGCCGAAACCGGCCGCCGCCCCCGCCCCCGAGGCCCGCACCGACGTGGGGTAGATCTCCGGGGTGAGGGCGTAGAGGGCTCCCCAGGCGCCGAGGTTGAAGAAGCTCATGGCGCAGCCGGCCGCGATGATCTGCCACACCTCCCCCGACAGGCCGAAGAGCACGGCGGAGGCGGCCGAGCCGAGCAGGAAGGTCGCGAGCGTGGGCCGGCGTCCCCACGTCTCGACCAGGACGGCGGCCACGGCATACCCCGGCAGCTGGGCCAGGGTGATGATCAGGGTGTAGCCGAAGGACCGGACCAGGTCGAAGCCCTGGGCGAAGAGCAGGGTGGGCAGCCAGATGAAGGCGCCGTAGTAGGAGAAGTTGACCATGAACCACACGAGCCAGATGCCGAGGGTCCGCCTCCGGTAGGTGGGCGACCACAGCTGGCCGGGGGTCCGCGGCCGGCTCGGCGGCAGCGGCCCGCTCACCGGGGAGGGGACCCCCGCCGAGCGCTCGAAGGAGCGCACGACCTCCTCGGCCTCCTCGGTGCGCCCCCGACGCTCGAGGAAGAGGGGCGACTCGGGCAGGCCCCACCGGACGACCACGGCGTAGACGGCCGGGACCATGCCCAGGGCGAAGGCCCAGCGCCAGCCCTGCTCCGAGGCCGGCACGACGAAGTAGCCCACGAGGGCGGCCAGGATCCCCCACCGCCCAGAACGACTCGAGGACGACGACCAGCCGCCCCCGGATCCGGGTGGGTGACAGCTCGCTCACCAGGGTGGAGGCCACCGGCAGCTCGGCCCCAGGCCCAGGCCCACGAGGAAGCGCAGCACGAGCAGCGCCGCCAGCCCGGTGACCAGGGCCGACGCGCCGGTGGCCAGCCCGTAGACCAGGAGCGTGAGCGCGAAGACGGTGCGCCGGCCGTACCGGTCGGCCAGCATCCCGCCGAAGGTCGCCCCGATCGCCATACCGACGAAACCGATCGACAGCAGCCAGGACTGCTCGGTGCGGGACAGCTCCCACTGCTGGGCGATCGCCAGCCCGACGAAGCTGATCAGCCCGACGTCCATGGCGTCCAGGGCCCAGCCGGTGCCGGACCCGAGCAGGACGCGGGTGTGCTTGCGGGTGTACGGCAGCCGACCCATCCGCTCCGGACGGGTCGGCAGCGCCGGTGCGACGCTCTCCTCGGTCGGCATGACCAGCGATGCTATGCGGTCCGACCGGGGGCCTGCGTCAGCGGTAGTTCGTGAACTGGATGGCGAAGTCCAGATCCTTGGTCTTGAGCAGCCGCTGGACCTCCTGCAGGTCGTCGCGGGACTTGGAGGTCACCCGCAGCTCGTCGCCCTGGATCTGGGGCTTGACGCTCTTGGGCCCCTCGTCCCGGATGATCTTGGAGATCTTCTTGGCGTTCTCGCTGGAGATGCCCTCGGTCAGGGCGGCGTCGAGCTTGTACTCCTTGCCCGAGGCGCGGGGCTCACCGTCGTTGCTGTAGTCGAGGTGCTTGAGGGAGACGCCCCGCTTGACGAGCTTGGTCTGGAGCACGTCCAGGACGGCCTTGCAGCGCTCCTCGCTGTTCGCGGTCATCCTGATCGTGTCGCCGCTCAGCTCGACCGAGGCGCCGATGTTCTTGAAGTCGTAGCGCTGGCTGATCTCCTTGGCGGCCTGGTTGACGGCGTTGGCGACCTCCTGGCGGTCGACCTTGCTGACGATGTCGAAGGACGAGTCGGCCATGGCGGCATACCTCCTGTGCTCGGGTTCGGTCCTGCATGTCTCGGCTGTTATCCTTTCATCCGCGCACGGCCCCGTGCCGCGCGCACCGGCAGGTTGTCCGAGCGGCCAATGGAAGCGGACTGTAAATCCGTCGGCGTATGCCTACGCAGGTTCGAATCCTGCACCTGCCACCGGCGAGAACGGCTGGTCACCCACCGGGTGACCAGCCGTTCGTCGTGTGCGGCGCGACGCGTCGCTGCAACACCGGGGCGGGGAGGACATAGTGCCGGTATGACGCCGCACAGGTCGTCACACTCACCGCAGGAGAGGGAGGGGCGATGACACTTCGTCTCGCCGGCAGCGACGCCGGCACCGGGACCGTGGCGGACCCGCGCGACGCCAGCTGGTTCGACGCGTTCTTCGCGCAGCACGCGACCTCGATCCACCGCTACTTCGTCCGCCGGGCCGCCCACGTGGACGTGGAGGACCTGACGGCCGAGGTCTTCGCCACCGCCTGGCGACGCCGCGAGAAGGTGCCGGACGGGTTCGAGCTGCCGTGGTTGTACAAGACGGCCTCCTACGTCCTGGCCAACCACCGCCGCAAGCCGACCCTGACGCTGATGTCGGACTACGGGAGCGGCGAGCAGCAGCAGCCCGCCCGCAGCGTCGACCCGGCCGACCTGGTCATGGCCGACGACGAGGTCCGCCGGGCGCTGGCCCGGCTCAGCACGCGCGACCGCTCGGTGCTCATGCTCCACGCCTGGGAGGGCCTGGACGGCGAGGGCATGGCCCAGGCGCTCGGTCTCACCCGCGGCGGCGCGGCCGCCGCCCTGTCCCGGGCCCGGGCCCGGCTCCGCGACGCCTGGGACGAGGACCACTGAGCCGATCGGCCCGGTCCCTCCCGCGTCCACCACGACCTCCCCGACCCACGCTCAGCACAAGGAGACGAACGACCATGGTCGAGCACGACGACGAAGCCATCCACCGCCTGCGCGCCAGCGACCCCGCCACCGGGTCGCACCCCGACCTGCACCGGCTGCGCAGCCTCATCGCGCAGAAGGCCCCGGCCAGCCAGGGCGCCGACCGCGCCACCGCCGTGGACGACGAGCTGCTGCGCGGGCCACGCCTGCGCACCCCGTGGATCGCGGCGGCGGCTGTCGCGGCCCTCGGCCTCGGGGCGGGGGGCTACGCCCTGGGTGCGCAGCAGGCCGACACCGTCCCGCCGACGGCGGACGGCACCACCCGGCAGGTGGGACCTGCCGCCCAGGGTGATGACTCCGCCCCCGGCGCGGACGCGTCCGGCCCGGCGTCCGACCTCTCCGAGGAGGGCGTGTCCGAGCAGGGGCTGGCCGAGCCCGGCCTTCAGGACCCCGGCGTCATGACGGGGGTCGGCGACACGGACGCCGCCATGGGTGGGAGCGCAGGGTACTCCGGCCCCTCCTGGGACCCCGGCCCGGTCCGACTCACCGCGGGCGAGGGCCTGCCCGGCTCCCCGGGGACCGCCGAGGTGCGGGTCCGGCAGAGCGAGCAGACCCCGCAGGAGTTCATCGACGCGTATGCCGCCGCCACCGGGTTCGAGGGTCAGCCGCTGCCGGACACGGCGGGCGAGTACGGACCCGGTTACGTCGGCACGGGCCTGATCGACACCGACGACGGTCTGGTCATCTCGGCCAACGCCGAGGGCGGGGCGCTGTACTTCAACTACGAGGACATCTACGGCAACCAGTACTGCGCCCAGATGTACGAGGGCGTCCCGGACGAAGACCTCCAGACGATGCGCGAGGACTGGGCCCGCAGCTACGGCCCGGACCTGCCCTTCCCCACCCCGGAGAACTGCCGGGAGGTCACCGGTGAGGCCCCGACCGAGGAGGCGGCCAAGGCGGTCGCCAGCGAGTTCTTCGTCCAGGCCGGGGTGGACGTCAGCGAGTTCACCTTCTCCGCCTGGACCGACGAGTACGACGGGGCGGCGATGGTCATGATCGACGCCCAGCCCACCGACATGGCCGGCGCAGGCGACATGATGCTCTCGGCCACCGTCGGCCCGGAGGGGCTCGTCAACGCCTACGGCAGCATCGGCGAGCTGGTCTCGCTCGGCGACTACCCCGTCATCTCGGCGGCGGAGGCGGTCGAGCGGTTCGGCACCCGCGAGTTCAGCATGGAGTACGGCGTGAGCATCGCCGACGACACCGCGCTGATGAGCCCCGAGGACTGGGAGACCTTCGAGATGCCGGAGTGGACCCTGCCGGAGTCCCGGCCCCTCCAGGCCGGTGACAGGATCCCCATGCTCCTCAAGGACAAGCTCGTGACCGGCGCCGAGCTGGTGCGCGGGACCCTCTGGTCCCAGACGGCCGGCTCGGTCGAGGTCCCGGTGTGGAAGCTGACGACCGAGGACGGCATGTACTACCCGGTCCTGGCCCTGGCCGAGGAGGCCATCGAGTTCCAGACCTGGGAGTAGGTCGACCGGCCCCGGCCGACGGTCAGTAGCGGGTGATCCCCGGCTGCTGACCGTCGGCCATCCGCTGCAGCCGGGCGATCCGCTGGTCCATCGGGGGGTGGGTGGCGAACATCCGGGTCACGTCCTTGGCCCGGAACGGGTTGGCGATCATCATGTGGCTCGCGTTGACGACGTTCGGCTCGGGCGCGAGGGGGGCGCGGGCGGTGCCCACCTCCAGCTTGCGCAGGGCGGAGGCGAGGGCGAGCGGGTCCTCGGTCAGCCGGGCCCCGTCCTCGTCCGCGTCGTACTCCCGGGTCCTGCTGATCGCCAGCTGGATCACCGAGGCGGCGAACGGCGCCAGGAGAGCCATCGCGAGCAGGACGAGGGGGTTGGCGCCCTGGCCCCGGTTGCCCCCGCCGAAGAAGAGCATCATCTGGGCCACGGAGGTGATGACGCCGGCGATGGCCGCCGCCACCGAGCTGAGCAGGATGTCCCGGTTGTAGACGTGCATGAGCTCGTGGCCCAGCACCCCCCGCAGCTCGCGCTCGTCGAGCAGGTGCAGGATCCCCTCGGTGCAGCACACGGCCGCGTTCTTCGGGTTGCGGCCGGTCGCGAAGGCGTTGGGCGCCGCCGTCGGGCTGACGTAGAGGCGCGGCATCGGCTTGCCGGCCTTCTCGGAGAGCTCGTGCACGATGCGGTACATCGCCGGCTGCTCCTGCGGCGTCACGGGCCGGGCCCGCATGGCGCGGATCGCGAGCTTGTCGGAGTTCCAGTAGCTCCAGAAGGTGGTGCCGACACGATCAGTGCGAAGACCCAGATGAACCGTCCACCCTGGACCAGCGCGCCCATCCCGAGGAAGAGGGCCCAGATGGCGCCGAAGAGCAGCGTCGTCTTGAGCCCGTTGAAGTGCGAGTGCATGCCCCGTCAACGACGACCTGTCGTGCCGATGTTCCCACCGGCACGGGGGCGGGGGCTCAGACGATCCCCAGGGGCATGACGCTGCCCGCCACGAGCACGGCCGTGAGCAGGCCCACGAGCACGGCCACCGGGACCGGGGTATGCCGTGCCTCCCCGGCGTCGGGGTCCCCCTGCGTGTCCCCGTCACCCCGGCGGCCGACCGCCGCGGGGGCACCGACGACGACGGCGAGCCAGCGCAGGTAGACGGCGATGCCGAGGGCGATGTTGCCGGCGGCGACCAGGGCCAGCCACAGCCACTCCGACCCACCACCGAGGACCGGCCGGAGCGCGACGATCTTGGCGACCACCCCGGCGATGCCGGGCGGCAGGCCCGCCAGGGTCAGCAGGGCCAGGGCCAGCGGGAGGGCCAGCAGCGGGCGCGACCGCAGCAGGCCGCGGTGCTCCTCCAGGGCCGTGCCGCCGCTCCCGCGGGACCGTGCGACCGCCGCGACGACCACGAAGGCCAGCAACGTCGCCACGACGTAGACCAGCAGGTAGGACCCGGCGGCGTGCGCGGCCCGGGAGGACAGCGAGACCAGCGGGAGCAGCACCCACCCGGCCTGCGCCACCGTCGACCAGGCCAGCAGCCGGACGGTGTCGCTCTGGGTGAGGGCGACCAGGTTGCCGAGCGTCATCGAGGCGGCTGCCAGGACGGCCACGGCGACCAGGGTCGTCCCGTCGACGGCGCCCAGCGCCCGGACCACGACCACCAGGGCCCCGAGCGCCGCCACCTTGGACACGGTCGCGAGGTAGGCGGTGACGGGCAGCGGCGCGGCCGCATACGTCACCGGGGTCCAGGCGTGGAACGGGACGGCCGAGACCTTGAAGGCCAGCCCGGCGACGAGCAGGACCGCGGCCAGGACCAGCAGGGGCGGGTGGTCGACGGACCCGGCGGCCCCTCCGGCGGCACCGAGGAGGGCGGTGCCCGTGGCGGCGACCCAGAGCGCCGCGCCGAGGGCGAGAAGGGCGAAGGACACCAGGGAGGTCGTCAGCAGGGCGACCGCACCCTCCACCGCCCGGGCCCGGCGTTCGTCGGCCCACGTGGTGCGGACCAGGGCGACCAGCGCCACGGTCGGCAGGGTCGCCAGCTCGAGGGAGACCAGCAGCGTCCCGAGGTCCCCGGCCGCGGGGACGGCGACGACGCCGCCCGTGGCCCCCAGCAGCAGCGCGGCCACGACCGGGGTGCGTCCGGTCCGGTCCGACCCGTCCCCGGGGTCCGCCCAGTCGCGCCAGGTGAGGACCAGGACGACGAGCGCGGCCAGCAGCGCCGCCAGCTGGAGCGTGGAGGTCAGCCGGTCCGCGACGTAGAGGCACGGGCCGCCGTCCGGCAGGCACAGGGCGCCGCGGACGTCGCCGGCTCCGAGGCCCAGACCGGGAACCGTGCCCAGGGCCCCTGCCACCAGGCCGCCGGCGGCGACGGTGAGGTGACCGTCGCGGCCGCCGGGGACGGCGGCATCGAGCAGCAGCACCAGCACCGCCGCGACGAGGGGGGCCAGGACGGGCAGCACCGCCACGAGGTTCAGATCGAGAGTCACCGGGCGATCACCGCCTCGGTCCACGGGGCCGTCACGGTGAGCAGGAGTGCGGGGTGGACCCCGACCGCAAGGATGAGGGTGCTCAGCACGCCGAGCGCGACCCGCTCGGTCCGGATCGCGTCGGGGGTGCGCGGCTCCGCCCGGTCCCCCGACCAGACCTCGTGCAGGACCCGGGCCGCGTAGGCGACGGCGAGCACGGCGCCCAGGGCCCCCGCGACGACGAACGCCCGGAACCATTCCTCCGGCCGGTCCGGGGCCGGGGTCCACGCGCCCAGCAGCGCACCGGTCTCGCCCCAGAAGCCGGCCAGGCCCGGCAGCCCCATGGACGCCGCCATCCCGAGCACGAGGGCCGCGCCGAGCCGGGGGTTGACCTCGCGCAGGGCGGCCCGCGCGACCGAGAGGTCGGCGGAGCCCCAGCGGTGCTTGAGCCCGCCGACGACGACGAAGAGCAGGGCGGAGATCAGGCCGTGCGCAACGTTGCCGAACAGCGCCGCCTGCATCCCGGTCGCCGTGCCCGAGGCCAGGCCGAGCACGACGAAACCCAGGTGCGCGATCGAGGACCACGCGACGAGGCGCTTCAGGTCCCGCTCGACCAGGCACGCCAGACCGGCCCAGACCACCCCGACCACCCCCAGCCCGCCCAGCAGGGGGGCCCAGGTGGCGAACCCCTCGGGCACCACCGGCACGACCAGCCTGGCGATGCCGTAGGTCCCCAGCTTCAGCAGCACCGCGGCCAGCAGGACCGAGCCGGCGGTGGGGGCCGTCGCGTGGACCCAGGGAGCCAGGTGTGCAGCGGGAACACCGGGATCTTGAGGGCCAGACCGAGCAGCAGGACGGCGGCGACGACCACCTGGGTGCTCCGGTCCAGCCCGGTGGCGCCGGTGGCCGCCCACCGGGCCAGGTCGGTGGTGCCGGTGGCGGTGGCGAGCAGGAGCAGGCCGACCAGCAGGAGCGAGGAGCCGACCACGGTGACGACGAGAAAGCGCAGGGCCGCACCCTCACGGTCGCTGCCGGGGTCGCCGTACCGCCCCACGAGCACCCACATCGGGACCAGGACCAGCTCGAAGCCGATGAAGAACAGGAGCGCGTCCCCCGCGAGGAAGGTGATGAGCGCCCCGAGCAGGACCAGCAGGAGGCACGCGTGGTAGGTCGCCAGGCCGGGGACGTCGGTGCCCCGCAGGACGGGGATGGGCGCGGTCGGGCTCGTGCCCTGCAGGTCGGGCTCGGCAGGTCGCGGCGGCGGGGGGACGTGCAGGTGCAGTGACACGGCGACGACCCCGACGACGGCGGTGAGCAGCAGCAGCGGGGCGCTGAGGTCGTCCGGGACCAGACGCAGCCAGACGCCGAGGCTCGGGATCCAGGGCGCCTCGAGCTCCGGCCGGTGCAGGGCGACCCCGAGCACCGCGACGGCCGAGACGACCGCCGCGGCCAGCGACGTCAGGTGGACGGTCCGCCGGCCCGGCGGGGTCGGCCACCGCCCGGCGGCGAGCAGGGTCACCGCCGCCAGCAGCAGCGGGGCGAGGGCCAGCACGAGCCAGCCCGTGCCCAGGTCGGGCACCAGTGCGGTGGCGTCGTCGACGACCGAACGGAGGGTGGAGCTCACGAGGTCATCACCCCGATCGCCGCCAGGACGAGCACGCCGGCCAGCACCATCGCCAGGCCGGGGGTCGCGCGCCGCGGGCTGGTGAGGTCGCCGACCTGACCCAGCAGGCGGGCCCCGGCACCGGCGCCGCGCACCCACGCGTCCAGGACCTCCCGGTCGAACCAGGTGACCCCCCGGGCCAGGGCCAGGACCGGCCCGGCGACGACGAGGCGGTAGACGTGGTCGGCACCGAGGCCGCGTTCGGCGGCGAGACTCAGACCGGCGGGCACCCGGGCTGCGGCGTCCCGCGTCCGCACGCCCTGCGCCGCGAGCCGGACCAGGACGGCGCTGACGACCATGAGGAGCAGGGTCGCGGCCAGCAGCTGCAGGTCCAGGTGGACGTCGGAGCGCCACACCGGCAGCAGGACCAGCAGCCCCCCGAGCACCGTCATGAGGGTGAGGAAGGAGGTGCCGAGGCGGGCGGTCGAGCTGATCGCGGCCTCGGCCCGCTCGAGCCCCTCGGCCTCCTGGACGACCTGGGGCTCGTCGAAGAAGTCGTCGATCCGCTGCACCGGGCCGTGCACGTAGGCGGCCGCCAGGTCCTGGGCCTGGGTGGGCCGGGCCAGGACGAGCCAGGCCCGCATGCAGTAGGCGGCCGTGAGCGGGGCCGCGGCACCCACCGCGCCCAGGACGAGCACGGACGCCATACCTCCCCCGCCGGCGGCACCGACCTCGGCGGTGCCGAGGATGAGCTCCTTGGAGAAGAACCCGACGAAGGGCGGCACGCCGGCGAGCGCGAGCAGCCCCCACGCGAACCTGCGCCGCAGCACGCGGTAGCGACGCGCCCCCGAGGCGACCACCGCCATCGCGGTGCCGCCGACCAGGACCCCGAGCCAGCCGGCCGCCAGGAAGAGCAGGGCCTTGAACCAGGCATGGGCGGTGAGGTGCTGGAGGGCGGCGTCGGGGCCGGTGGCGGGGGTGGCCGCGGCGAGCACGGCGAGCATCAGCGCCACCTGGCTGACCGTCGACCAGGCCAGCAGCCGTTTGAGGTCGCCCTGGGCGAAGGCCAGCACCGCCGCGCCCAGCATGGTCACGGTCGCGAGGACCGCGAGCAGGAGCCGGGCCGGGCCGGTCACGGCGAGCAGGTCGAAGAGCTGGGTGAGCACCACGGTGCCGGCGGCCACCATCGTGGCCGCGTGGATGAGCGCGGAGGCGGGCGCCGGGCCCTCCATCGCGTCCGGCAGCCAGTCCTGGAAGGGGAAGAGCGCCGACTTGCCGGCCACGCCGACGACGAGCAGGCAGACCGCCACGGTGTGCCACCCGCCCGGTCCCCCGTGGGCGAGCGCCAGGTCGCCCCAGTGGCTCACGATCTCCCGCATCGCGGTGGTGCCCGCCCCGGCGGCGAGAATGACCAGACCGACCACGAACGCCGCGTCCGCGGTGCGGGTCACGAGCAGGGCCTTGCGGGCGGCCCGTCGGGCGCCGGCCTTGGCGGAGTGGTGGCCGATGAGCAGGTAGGAGCACCACCCCATCACCTCCCAGCCGACGAGGGTGAGCAGCACGTCGTCGGACAGGACCGTGAGCAGCATGGCGCCCGTGAACAGCGAGACCGTCGCCGCGAAGACGCGGTAGCGGGGGTCGTACCAGAGGTACCACCGCGCGTACCCCTGCACGATGACGGCCACGGTCGCCACCGTCCACGCCACCCAGGCCAGCGGCCAGGTCGCCAGCAGCTGCAGGGGCGCCTCGAGCTCGCCCAGCGGCAGGGCGCCCAGGGTGCCCGAGCGCCTCGTCCCGTCCTCGGAGCGGGCGAGCGTGTAGAGCTGCCAGGTCGCCGCAGCCCAGGTGGCCAGCCCGCCTCCCACGCCGATCCAGGCGCCCAGCCGGTTGGAGCGGCCGGCAAGGGTCAGCCCGGCCAGCGCGGCGAGAGCCGGGAGGAGCACCATCCACTGCGCCGGGCTCCCCCACAGGTCGGGCACCGGCAGGCTCGGGACCGGAATCGAGGGCAGCTGCAGGTCGCCCCAGCTCACGTCGGGCAGGTCCGGAAGGTTCATGCGACCTCCCCGTCCTGCGCCGGCGGGCGGTCCCGGTCCCGCGGGCGGTCCCGGTCCCGCGGATGCTCGGCGAGCGGCGCGTGCAGGTCGACGTGACCCCGGGCTCGGAAGAGGGCGAGCAGGATCGCCAGGGCGAGGACCACCTCGGCGGCGGCGATCGTGATGACGAAGAGGGTCAGGACCTGGGCGGAGGCGTGCGGGTCGGTCGCGGCGAGGCCGGTCTGCCCGACGGTGACCAGCAGCAGCCCGGCCGCCCCGAGGAGCAGCTCGACGCCGACGAGGACGAGCACCGCGTGCCGACGGGCCAGGATGCCGTAGACACCCAGACCGGCCAGCGCCGCCACGAGGAAGAGTAGGGCAGGGCGGGGCGGATCACGACGCTCCGCCCGCGTCGCCGCCGTCGCCCTGGACCGCCTCGACCTCGGCGGGGGCGTCCGGTCGCCGGCTGGCGTCGTCGGCACCACCGACGGGCGCCCGCGCCACCGCGACGCGACCGCGGCCACCAGGGCCAGGAGCAGCAGCGCGGACAGCAGCTCGAAGGGCCACACGTAGGTGCCGAAGATCCCGGTCGCCACCTCGGCGTTGTCAGGACCGGCGACCTCCACCGAGCCCCACCCGAAGGCGGCGAGGAGCGCACCGCCGAGCACCACGGTGGTGCCGGCGCCGACGAGCGCGGACGCCACGCGCTGCGGCACCGAGGTCACCACCGGCACCCCGCCCTGCCGCGTCAGCATGAGCGCGAAGAGCACGAGGACCACGACCGCCCCGACGTAGACGAGCAGCTGGACCAGGGCCACCAGCTCCGCGCCCAGCACCAGGTAGCAACCGGCAAGCCCGCCGAGGGCCACGACGAGCCACAGCGCGGCATGCAGGACGTGCCGGGAGGTCACCGCGAGAAGGCCGGCCCCACCCGTGAGGAGGCCGACCGCGACGAAGAGCACGTCAAGACCGCTCATCGGGCTCCTCCCCCGCAGTCGCCTCGTCCTTCGTCTCCGCCTCGTCCTTCGTCTCCGCCGCCACGGCCGAGTCGCCCGGCACCGCCGCCGCGGCCCGGGCCTCGACCTGCTCGCTCGCGAGCTGCCCCGCCGGCGCGACCGGGGTGTCCTGCTGCCCCTCATACCCCTCCGGCCACGTCGACTCCGGCACCCGTCGCATCCAGGTGCCCAGCCGCTCCTTGTCGTGGAGCAGGTTGCGGATGTCACCCTCGGCGTAGGCGAAGTCGGGGGCCCAGAAGAGCGCGTCGAAGGGGCAGACCTCCACGCAGATGCCGCAGTACATGCACAGCGAGTAGTCGATGTCGAAGCGGTCCAGGACGTTCTTCTGCCGCGCGCGACCACCGCTGCCCGGTGGCGGTTCCACGGTCTCCTTGTGCGAGTCGATCGTGATGCACCAGTCGGGGCACTCCCGCGCGCAGAGCATGCAGGACGTGCAGTTCTCCTCCAGCAGGGCGATCACGCCCCGGCTGCGCTCGGGCAGGTCCGGGGAGGTATGGGGGTACTGCGCCGTGTGCGCACCCGCCCGGAGGGTGCGGGCCGTGGTGCGCAGCCCCGCGAGCAGACCCTTGACCGACCTCATCCGAGCATCACCACCACGACGCCGGTGAGGGCCAGCTGGGCCAGCGCGACGGGGAGGAGCACCAGCCAGGCGAAGCGCTGCAGCTGGTCCTCCCTCACGCGCGGCCAGGCCACCCGCAGCCACAGCAGCAGGACGCCGACCAGCGAGGCCTTGAGCAGGGTCCAGAGGACCCCGACCACCGCGACGTCCCCGAAGGGGCCCCGCCAGCCGCCGAGGAAGAGCACGGCGAAGAGCAGGGACATCACGACCATGCCGGCGTACTCGGCGAGCAGGAAGAAGGCGAAGCGGAGGCCGGTGTACTCGGTCAGCGGGCCGAAGACGATCTCACCGTCGGCGACCGGCGCGTCGAACGGCGTCCGCTGCAGCTCGGCCACGGCCGCGGTCAGGAAGACGAAGGCCGCGGGCGCCTGCCACAGCAGCCACCACCACGACCACTCCTGGACGATGCCGGTGAGCGACAGGGTGCCGGCCGCCATCGCGACGCTCGCCGCCGCGAGCAGCAGGGGCAGCTCGTAGGAGACGAGCTGGGCGCCCGCACGCAGACCCCCCAGGAGGGAGTACTTGTTGCCGGACCCCCAGCCGGCCATGAGGGTGCCGATCACCCCGACGCTCGTGGCGGCCAGCACGAGCAGCAGGCTGGCCGGCACGTCGGCGGCGACCCAGGTCGCGCCCCAGGGGATCGCGGCCAGCGCGACGAGGTAGGGGACGAGGGCGACGGCGGGCGCGAGGCGGAAGACCGGCCGGTCCGCCGCCGCCGGGGTCACGTCCTCCTTCTGCGCGAACTTGATGCCGTCGGCGACCAGCTGGAGGATGCCGTGCGGCCCGGCCTCCATCGGGCCGAGCCGGCCCTGCATGTGCCCCATCATCTTGTGCTCGAGCTGACCCAGGGCCAGGGGCAGCGTGAGGAAGGCCGCCATCACGACGACGGCCTTCAGCGCGACCTCGAGGGCCAGCGGGAGTTCAGCGAGCATCGCCCGCCACCCTAGCCAAGACCGCCCCCTTGCCGTGGCCCCCGCGCCGGACGCCCCCTGGCCTCACCCGGTGAACAGGCAGAACGGGTGCCCGTCCGGGTCGACCATGACCCGGACGTCCTGCTGCGGCTGGTGGGGGTGGGTCGAGGCGCCGCACGCGAGCGCCCAGGCCTGCGCCTGCTCCAGGTCGTCCACCGCGAGGTCCAGGTGCGCCTGCGGCTGCTGCTCCCCCGGCGTGCTGGGCCAGACCGGCCGCACGAAGTGGGGGTCCCACTCCAGGTTGATGGTCATCCCGGTGGCGCCCGCCGCCGCTCGCAGCTGGGCCCAGCCGGCCTCGGCCGGCTCACCCTCGCGCGGGCCCTCGCTGCGCGCCACCTCCACCCCGAGCAGGTCGGCGTAGAACCGCGCGAGCCGCCGCGGGTGCGGCGTGCTGAGGCTGACCGAGGTGGCCTGGATCCGGGGGCGAGACGGCATACCCCATCCTCACCCGACGCACGACCCTCAGCCACCCCCGTCGCCGGCGCGGCCGCGGTGTGAACTCTCCCGGCCCCTCGCGCAACGTCGACCCACTCGCTTGCGCCCCATGGGGAGGCGGGGCACGATCCGCGTATGCCGCTGCCCTCCCCCTCCGCCCTGTTCTCCCTCCAGGGCCGCCGTGCCCTGGTCACCGGCGCCGGCCGGGGGATCGGCCGTGCGATCGCCCTCGGGCTGGCCGGTGCGGGCGCCCAGGTGGCCCTGGTCGCCCGCTCCGCGTCCGAGCTGGACGAGGTCGCGGCGCGGGTGCGGGAAGGTGGCTCGCCGGGGAGGACAGCCGCTACCCCCGGCGTCGTCACCGTGCCCGCCGACCTCGCCGACACGGCGGCGCTCGAGGACCTCGCCGAGACGGTGAGCCGCCGTCTCGGTGGCGTCATCGACGTGGTGGTGCACGCGGCCGGCGTCCAGGCCCGCGGTCGGGCCACCGAGCTGACCGACGCCGACTTCGCCCGGGTGCTCACGGTGAACCTCACCGCGCCGTGGCGGCTGAGCACCGAGGTCGCGCGTCGGCAGCTGGCCGCGGGCGTCGGGGGCAGCCACGTGATGGTCGCCTCCATGCTGGCGGTGACGTCGCGCCCCGAGGTCTCCCCCTATGTCGCCAGCAAGACCGGGCTCCTGGGCACCGTGAGGGCGCTGAGCACCGAGTGGGCGCCGCACGGCATCCGCGTCAACGCCCTGGCACCGGGGTACGTCGCGACGGCTCTGACGAGCCCGATGTTCGAGCAGCCGGACTGGCGGCAGGAGACGCTGCGGCGGGTGCCGCTGGGACGCTTCGGCCAGCCGGAGGACCTGGTCGGTCCGGCACTCCTGCTGGCCTCCGACGCCGGCAGCTACATCACCGGCCACCTGCTGACGGTCGACGGGGGCTGGACCTCGTCCTGACCCCGCCGACCCTGGCCTGCGGCGAGCTCCTCCTAGAACCCGACCTTGTCCCGACCCTTGAGACCGAGCATCTCGCGGGCCTCGTCGGGGGTCGCGATCTCGTAGCTGAGGTCCTCCAGCGCGGACCGGATCTTGGCGACCTGGGCCGCGTTGGAGGTGGCGAGCTCCTTGGGCTCGATCCACAGCGAGTCCTCGAGCCCGACCCGGACGTGCGAGCCCATCTGCGCCCCCATGACGGCCAGCGGCATCTGGTTCCGGCCGGCGCCCAGGATCGACCACTCGTAGTCGTCCCCGAGGAGACGGTTCGCGGTGCGGCGCATGTGCATGAGGTCCTCTGGGTGGCCCCCGATGCCGCCGAGGATGCCGAAGACGGACTGGACGAAGAGCCTGCCGCGGGTGAGACCGCGGGCATGCATGTGCTGCAGGTTGTAAAGGTGGGAGATGTCGTAGCACTCGAACTCGAAACGGGTGTCGTTCTGCGCCCCGATCTCCAGGACGGTCTCGATGTCCTTGAAGGTGTTGCGGAAGACGACGTCGCGGGTCGCCTCGAGCACCTGCGGCTCCCAGTCGTGCTGGAAGTCGGTGAACCGGTCGAGCATCGGGTAGAGGCCGAAGTTCATCGAGCCCATGTTGAGCGAGGCCAGCTCGGGCTTGAACTCGCGCACCGGGCGCAGCCGCTCCTCGACGGTCATCGTGGGGTTGCCCCCGGTCGTGATGTTGAGGACGGCGTCGGTGTTGCCGCTCACCTTCTCCAGGATGGGTGCGAAGTGGGCGGGGTCCTGCGAGGGACGACCGTCCTTCGGATCGCGGGTGTGCAGGTGCACGATCGCCGCGCCCGCCTCCGCGGCGCCGATCGCCGCGTCGGCGATCTCGTCGGGGTTGGCGGGCAGGTGGGGCGACATGGACGGGGTGTGGATACCGCCGGTGACGGCAGCGGTGATGATGACCTTGCGGATCGTGGCCACGGACTCTCCTCTGTCGGGTTACCAGCCCATCGTCCCAGGCTCACCCTTGAACGGACCCACCACCCGGGAGGTGATCCAGCCGCCGTAGAAGCCGCCCGGCTGGGGCAGCACCTCCTCCCCGTCGACCAGGCAGCGGTCCATGCGCCCGGGGTAGAGCGCCACGTGGCCCTTGAGCTCGGCGAACGGTCGGGTCGGCTTCGGGTAGTGCCAGGCTGCCCGCTCCTCGACGCGGTCCCCCGCCACGACGTCGAGGTAGGACGCGCGGCCCTTCCACTCGCAGAACGAGCTGCCGGCGGCCGGACGCAGCACACCGGGCGCGACGTCCTCCACCGGTAGGTAGTAGGTCGGGGGGTGACTGGTCTCCAGCACCCGCAGGGCCCGGGTCGTCCGCACGATGGTGCGCCCGCCCAGCTCGACCTCGACGAGCTCGTCGGTCCGCTCCAGCCGCGGGGGCCGGGGGTAGTCCCACACCGACTCCTGGCCGGGGCCGGGCTCCTGACGTCTCGGGCGCGCGCGCATCCTGCCGGCTCCTACCGCGGTCCCCAGGACGGGTCCGGGACGCCCGGGGGCAGCAGCCGTCGGCGGGACGGGGACCGGCGTGCCGACGCCCCCCCCCTCACCCGGCTCCTTGGCGCCGGGCCACGGCTTGGACGCCCTGGCCCCCAGCACGAACTCCTTGCGCAGGGGCGTCCCCTCGAAGCCGTCGGGCAGCAGGAGGGGCCGGAGCCCCATACCCGTCCCGTCGTCGAAGTCCTCGAAGCCGATGCCGAACATCTCGGCGGTCTCCCGCTCGTGCCAGGCAGCGCCCGCGAAGACGTCGGTCACCGAGCGCACGCCCTGACCGTCCGGCACCCTCGTCAGCAGCAGGACGCGCCGCAGGCCGGAGCCCCCGCCCGCACCGCGCACGTCGATGAGGTGGCAGACGATGTCGAAGCCCGGCTCGGGCAGGCTGTCCTCCGCCACCACCCCGGACGCCTCGGCCCCACCGTCGGTCTGGTCGACGGCGGACAACCAGTCGAAGTAGGCGTAGCCCTCGTCACGGGCGGCACGGACCGCGTCGTGCCACCCCTGGCGCTCGACCCGGCGCTGCTCCACCTGAGACATGGACCTCAGCCTACCCACGCGTCGCAGGCGGGGGACGATCTTCCTCGCCCCGCCTCTTGCGGCGTGCGTGCAGGCCTGCTAGCGTGAGTTTACGAACACATGTTCGAACCATCAGGTGGGGCTGAGGGGAGGGGGAGGCTCGTGGACGCGGTCGGGACGGAACCCGTGGGACAGGGCTCGGACCCTGCTCCCGCCCCGGTGCTGGGGGTGGTGCGAACCCTCGCGACCGCCCGAGGCGGGCTGGAGGCGAGGTTGCTCGAGGCCGCCCGTGTCGTCGTCGCGGCCTGCTGCGACGAGCTGCTGGTCCGCAAGGGGTTCACCAGCGTGGAGGAGCTCACTCCCGCCCAGCGGCGTCGCTGGCGGGCGGAGGGCAAGGCGGCCGCCGTGGACGAGCTGGTGAGCTGCCTGGGTGTCACGACGAGCGAGGCCCGCGATCTCGTGGGCGTCTCGCTGGCGGGCGGCCGGGTGCCGGCCCTGGTGATCCGCGCCCTGGAGGAGGGCCGGGCCAGCTGGTGGCAGGTGCGCATGTTCTGGTCGCGGTGCAGGGCCATGGAGCTGGAGTCGGCGGAGCTGGTGGCGCTCGCGCTCCTCGGCACAGACCCTTCCCTGGCCCACCCCGACCGGCTCGATCCCGACGGCGGCCTGGCCGACGGTCCGTGGGAGCACCATGGCTACCGGGCCGCCCTGGCCGCGGAGGCGACCCGGGTCGACGGCAAGGACCCCGCTGCCGAGCGTGCGCGACGGCGAGCGGCGCACGAGGCTCGCCACGCCATGCTGGTCGCCCACGATGACGGGACCGCCTCGCTGACCCTCACGGGCGATCTCATCGCGCTGGTCGGTGCCTACACACGCATCGACACGATCTCGCGGTTGATGCGCAAGCACGGGGACGGTCGGACCCTGAGCCAGCTGTCCTTCGACGTGGCGGCAGCCTTCCTGGTGCACGGCATCATCCCCGTCCTCGACAAGGACCCGGACGATCTGACCACCGAGGACCTGGAGCTGCTCGCCCGCGTCGCCACCGCGCAGCCCCAGGTGTCCCTGGAGGTCGTCGTCCCGTTCGACACCCTCACCGGGTCCCCCGCCTGCCCCTCGTGCGGCCACGGCTACCCCGGACCTCACGACGACGGGCAGACGAGCGAGACGGTAGGACGTGGGTCGGACGCCCACGAGCCGGAAGGACCTGGGTCGGACGAGCACGAGAGGGAGGGACACGGGTCGGAGGACCAAGGGACGGAACGACGCAGGTCGGACGACCACGAGACGGAGGTCCAGCAGGGCGCCGCGCACCACGGCTGGGCACCACCCCGTCCTGGGGGCGTGGCACAACTTGCCGGGGCGCACCCCACCTTCCTGACGGGTGCACACGCACGCGAGCTGGCCTGCCGTCCCGGCACCACGATCCATCGCCTACTCACCGACGTCCACGACGGCCGGCTCGTCGAGCGGACGCAGACGACCTACCGCCCGGACGCGGCCATGCGTGCTCAGGTGCGGGCCGCTGATCGTCACTGCCGAGGGCCCGGCATCGCGTCCCGGCGGCCGGCGCCGGCCTGCGAGATCGATCACGTCGTCCCCTACGCCGTCGGTGACGACGGAAAGCCGGCCGGAGGCCCCACGGCGCTGCGCAACCTCGTCCTGCTGGCTCAGCACCCGCACCACCGCAAGACGCGGGACGAGCTCGTGGTCGCGATCAACGCGCGCCGGGACCTCACCTGGACCACGTTGCTGGCCCGGACGGTCAGCACCCGGTCCTTCGACTACCGACAGTTCTACGACGCAGTGCGGGCTGAGCTGGGCCCGGACGACGTGAGCGACGGCACACTGGTCCGGCGCTTTCGTTCCGAGATCGCCAGCACGTGTCGCGCCGCCGCCGTCGAGCGCCTGCGCGAGCACCGCGGGAGGCCACCCCGGGACGGGATCCCGTCGGGCGAGGAACGGAGCGAGGGCGAGGGTGATCGGGACTTCCTGCAGGACCTCGCCGCGCGGGCCCTCTACGCCGCGCTGGTCCACCGCGGCCCTGACGCCCTGCTGGCCGATCCGGACGACGAGCCCGGCGCGACCGAGCATGGCGGACCGCTGGCCGGATGGATGTACGTGAGCCGGGCAGGGACGGTCACCGGGCGCAGCGACGGCCAGCCGACACCGGAGCAGGTCCTGAACCTTCCGGAAGGGGAGATCCTCGGGCGGACCGGCCCCGACGACGAGCACCGGCAGGAGCAGGACCGGTACTCCGACCAAGGCCCCCACCGGCATCGCGACGAGCGCCAGGATCTGGCCCAGCGCGATGACGGGGGGCCGCGCGATGACCGGGGCTGGGGCCATGACAGCTCGCCGCCGCCGTTCTGAGCACCGGCGGTCACGTGACCTCTCCCGCCAGGAGCCCTACTGCGTCGTGGAGCTACTGCGTCGTGGAGCTCGGACCCGTCGCAGGCGGCGCGACCAGGCCCCGGGTGACCTCAGCGGCGGTGACCGGCCGGTCGGCATACCTGGCGCCGTGCCGGCCTCGCGCCCGCCCTGGCACCTCGGCGGCGATCTGGTCCTGCAGCTGGACGATCCCGGCGAGCAGCGCCTCGGGCCGGGGCGGGCAGCCGGGCACGTAGACGTCGACGGGGATGAGCTGGTCCACGCCCTTGGTCACGCAGTAGGAGTCCCAGTAGGGGCCACCGGAGTTGGCGCAGGCGCCGAAGGAGATGACGTACTTGGGCTCGGGCATCTGGTCGTAGAGCCGCCGGATCGACGGCGCCATCTTGTCCGTCACCGTGCCGGACACGACCATGAGGTCCGACTGGCGAGGGCCCGGGGCGAAGGGGATGACCCCCAGCCGGATGAAGTCGTGGCGGGCCATGGAGGCACTGATGAACTCGATGGCGCAGCAGGCCAGGCCGAAGTTGAAGACCCACAGGGAGTATTTGCGCCCCCAGTTGAGCACGACCTGGACGGCGCGTGGGGCCCGCTCGACAGGGGCACCGACCCGGGGGGTGGGCAGGTCGGTCATCACCACCACCTCAGCAGGCCACGACGCCAGACGTGCAGCAGGGCCACCACCAGGACGCCCAGGAAGATCGCCATCTCGACGAGAGAGGCCAGGCCCAGCTCGGTCCGCAGGACCAGGGCCCAGGGGTAGAGGTAGACCGCGTCCACGGCGAAGATGACGTAGAGCAGCGTGTAGACCAGATAGCGGACGCTCCCCTGCTCCCAGCCGGTGCCCACCGGGTCCACCCCGGACTCGTAGGTCGTGAGCTTGGCCGGGTGGGGGTCGGCCGGCGCGAGCAGGCGGCGAGCGCCCATGGCCGCGGCCACCAGGGCCACGCCGGCCAGGACGACCGCGGCGACGACGAGGTACTCACGCATCGTCGATCACCCTAGCCCTCCCCCGCCCGCCGGCGGGGACCCGAGGGGCGCCGGTCAGGCAAAGGTCGGACGCAGGGGGTAGCCCGCCTCCCCCTCCACGCTCGTCCGGGTGGCCAGCACCTGGTGCAGCTGGATGGCGTTGCGCTCGAAGTTGTAGCGCGACCCGGCCAGGTAGAGACCCCAGACCCGTGCCGTGGGCAGGCCCGTCTCGGCGACACACTCCTCCCAGTGGCGGGAGAGGTTCTCGGACCACGCGGCACAGGTGCGCGCGTAGTGCTGACGGAGGTTCTCGTGATGGTGCACCTCCAGACCCACCCGCTCCATCTCGGTGACGATCCGGCCCGAGGAGGCCAGCTCGCCGTCGGGAAAGACGTACCGCGCGATGAAGTCGGTGCGGCGCATCGGGACGTGGTCGGGGCTGCGCCAGGTGATGCAGTGGTTCAGCAGCCGGCCGCCGTCGCGGAGCCGGTCCCGCAGGAAGGTGAAGTAGGCCCCGTAGCGGCGCACCCCGATGTGCTCGGTCAGCCCGATCGAGGACACCGCGTCGAAGCCGCGCTCGGTCACGTCGCGGTAGTCGGCGTGCCGGACCTCCGCGCCGGTCAGGCCCTCGGCCGCGATCCGCTCCTGCGCCCAGGTCGCCTGGGCGCGGGACAGGGTCACGCCGAGAGCACTCACCCCGTGGTGACGGACGGCGTGACGCACCATCCCGCCCCACCCGCAGCCGACGTCGAGGAGCCGCATACCGGGCTGCAGACCCAGCTTGCGGCACACCAGCTCGTACTTCTCCTCCTGCGCCTCCTCGAGGCTGGCGTCCGGGCGCGGGTAGACGGCGCAGGTGTAGGTCATCGACGGACCGAGCAACAGCTCGTAGAACCGGTTGGAGACGTCGTAGTGGTGCTGGACGGCCTCGGCGTCCCGTCGCCGACCGTGCCGTATGCCGTGCGCCAGCTTGCGCAGCTCGCCCGGGGTCTCCAGGTCGGGCAGCGGCGGCGGCGCCAGGCTCACCCCGGAACGGCGCACGGCCTGCACCAGCTCGGGCAGCTCGCGCAGCGGGGGCATCCGGACGGTGAACCCCTCCATGAGGCGGAGCTCGTCGTAGGGGCAGGCCTCGTCCATGCCGTCGATCGACAGGTCCCCCTGGAGGTAGGCGCGGGCGAACCCGAGCTGGCCGGGGTGGCCGGCGATGTAGCTGAGCGCCCGCGGGGTGCGCAGCCGCATCACCGTGCCGGTGAGGTCCCCCGCCGTCGACCCGTCGTGCGCCACCACCCCCACCCCCGGCGCATCCCCCAGCAGGGAGTGGATGGCCTGGGCCACGCTGCGTGTCATCGTGCTCGCACCGCCTTGTCGTAGAGGGTGGGGAAACGACCGTCGGGGTCGTACCGGCGCTTGACGGCGTCCAGGTGCTCACCGCCGTAGAGCTCGCGGAAGGTCGGCTCATCGTAGAAGGCCTCGGAGTAGAGGCCCTTGTGCCCGCCCAGCTCGGTGACCGTCGCCTCGATCGCCCGGTTGGTGTCACCGGGGCGGCCGTCGGGCGGGATGTCCACGGCCGACCAGAAACCGAGGTTGACGTAGTCCTCACCGATGCGCATCGGGTAGAGCGGCCACGGCGGCCCGCCGTCCGGTGCGGGTGCGTCCGCCCGGAGCCGGACCGGGCAGAGCCACACCGGCTCGATCGGGACCTCCCGCAGAAACCAGCGCAGGAAGTCGCCGGTCCGCCCCAGCGGGATCTCCACGTCCTGGACGACCCGCTCCTGGGGCGGCCGACCGCGGCGGCGCTGGAGTGCGGCATACCAACCCCGCTGCTGCTCCAGCCGCATGATCCGCCAGTAGACGTCGCTGCGCAGCAGGCGACGCGGCCAGACCCTGCGGACGAGGGGGTGCTGGGCGCCGAACGCGCGTGAGCACCAGAACCAGTCAGTGTCCCAGCGCCACAGGTAGTCCTCGGCGGTCAGCACGTCCCGTCGACGGTGCTGGAGGGAGCGGTAGTAGGGCTCGGGACCGGTGTAGTCGCCCGGCACCAGACCCTCGGTCGTGCCCGACCACCGGCCCAGCGTGAGGTAAGCCTCGTCCGCGGAGAAGACGACCCCGTCGAGGAAGTCGACCTCCCGGCCACCGTGGGCCCGGTGCGCCATCACCTCGCCGATCGTCGCCACCAGCTCGTCGAGGTCGCCGAAGCGGTGGTGCTCCACCACGACCCACCGGCTGGTGCGCTCGAGCTCGACGACGAGGCCGAGGGTGTAGCCGAGGGTGCCGTAGGAGTTGGGCAGCGAACGGAAGAGGTCCGCGTGCTCGCCGTCCGGGGTGGCGGTCACGACCTCCCCGGTCCCGGTCAGCACGTCGACCTCGACGACCGACTCGTGCGGGAGCCCGCTGCGGAAGGAGGTGGACTCGATCCCCAGACCGACGACGGCCCCGCCCACGGTGATGGTCCGCAGCTGCGGGACCACCAGGGGCATCACCCCGTGCGGCAGCAGCTCGTCGACGGCCCGCTCGTAGGTCGTGAGGCCGCCAACGCGCGCCAGGCCCGCGCCGAGGTCGACGTCGAAGACCCCCTGGCACGCGGAGAGGTCGAGTCCCGGCCCCCCGGTCCCCGGTCGGTTGCGGAAGAGGTTGGAGGTCCGTTTGGCCAGCCGGACCGGCGCGCGCAGGGCGAGCGCGGCGAAGGACTCCCTCGCGGAGCTCACCGCCGCCTCGTAGGCGGGCGTGGGGGCCGGACCCATGACCCTCATTCTGGCCGAGGGCCGGCCCGGTGCGCATCCGTCCGGGTCAGCCGGGCGCGACCCTCTCGGCGAGCAGCCGCTGCCCGTTGTGCCACAGGACGTCCCGCAGCCAGTCCGCGCCCAGACCCCAGCGGTCCAGGGCCTGGAGCTGGTGGGCGTAGGGGTAAGGGATGTTGGGGAAGTCCGAGCCCAGCACCACCCGCTCGCGCAGCTCGCCGAGACGCCCCACGTGGGCGGGAGGCATCGGCGCCAGCCGCTCCATGAAGTCGGTGCCGGCCATGGTCGTGTCCAGGTGCACCCGCGGGTACCGCTCGACGAGGTCGGCGAACGCGGCATACTCCGGCAGGCCCAGGTGCGCGACGACCAGCGTGAGGTCGGGGTGGGTGGCCAGCAGGCGCCCCACCGCCTCCGGGCCGGTGTGAGCGGCGCTGCGACCCACGACCCGCGGTCCCGACCCGGCGTGGATGACGACGGGGATGCGGGCCGCGGCCAGCAGCTCCCAGGACCCGCCGAGGAGGTCGTCGTCCGGGGCGAGGTCGCTCACCGACACGTGCACCTTCACCAGCTGCAGCCCGTCGTCGATCGCGGCCCGCACCTGCTCGGTCATGCCCGGCTCCGGGTAGAGCGTGGCGCAGCGCAACACCTGGGGGTGCCGCTCGGCGAAGTCGGCGCACCACGCGTTGAGCGAGGCGACCATCCCCGCCTTGTGGGCATAGGTCAGCGCGGGCACCCGGTGCACCCCGATCGCCGCGAGGGTGTCGAGCCGCTCCTGGGTCGAGGTGCGGTAGTGGATCGGCCAGGCGGTGCCGTAGTGATGCTCGCCCTCGTCGAAGAAGGACCAGATCCGCTCCATCAGGCGGTCGGGGTGGAAGTGCACGTGCAGGTCGGCGAGGCCGGGCAGGCCCAGGGCGGCCAGGTAGGCGGGGATCTCGGCATCGGTGCGCGGCGCCCGCGGGGTGCTCATCGGACCGCCGCCCGGAGGGCGTCCCCGGCCTGCACGCCGTAGGCGCCGCCGAAGAGGATCGCGTGGACCAGCAGGGGGACGCTCTGGTAGACGGCGACCCGGTCCTGCCACCCGGGCGCGAGCGGGTGCGCCTCCACGTAGGCGGCCAGGGCCCGGCCGCTGAACCCCCCGAAGAGCTGCATCATCGCCAGGTCCACCTCCCGGTGGCCGCGGTGCGCGCACGGGTCGACCAGCCAGCTGCGACCGCGGTCATCGACGAGCCGGTTGCCGCCCCACAGGTCTCCGTGCACGAGGGTCGGCGGCTCCACCGGCCCCAGCCGGTCGGCGTCGACCTGCTCGGCGAGGGCGGCGGTCCGCGCGTCCAGGCGCCCCTCGTCGCAGGCGCGCCGGGCGAGCGGTGCGAGCCGACGCTCGACCCAGGACTCGTGCCAGGTGCGGGTCGGGGTGAGGTCGACCGGGCAGGCGCCGAGGTATGCCGTGGGCTCGCCGTCCACGGCGCCGTACCTGACACCGGGGCCCGGCCCGGCCTCCTGCGCGGTGCTGCGGTGCAGGTCGGCGAGCTCCTGCCCGAAGCGCTCCTCCGAGGCGGCGGTGCGGTGGCCGCCCTGCTCCACGAAGCCGAGGACGATCGAGGTGTCGGACACCTCCACGACCTCCGGGACGCGGGCACCGGCCGCCCGCAGCGCCCGGAGTCCGACGGCCTCGCGGGAGAAGAACAGGGGTGGGGCGTCCGGCAGGGACTTGGTGAAGACCTTCCGCCCGTCGGCCCGGACGCCGGTGGCTGTGGTGCTGGTGGGTCCCGTCACCGGGCCGCACCGTGCCGGGCCAGCACCTCGTCGACGGTCCCGTCCTGCAGGGCCCGCACCAGCCCGTCCACCGCGTCCTCGATCTGGTCGTACATCGCGGTGTAGGCCTCGGCCGGATGCCCCCAGGGGTCCGGGACGTCCCGGACACCGTCCTCCGCGTCCGGGGCGAACGCCCCGAGCCGGACGACCTTGGCGCGGTCCTCCGGCGAGCGCACCAGGGCCAGGAGGTCGGCCTCGTTGTCGGCGTCCATCGCCAGGACGAGGTCGGCGTCGTCGAAGTGGACGTCCTCGAACTGGATGCCCCGCGTGCTGAAGGCATACCCCCGGCGCTCCCCCTCGGCGACCGACAGCTCGTGCGGTCGCTCCCCGACGTGGTAGTCGGCCGTCCCGGCGGAGCTCACCCGCACGTGGTGCAGGCCCGCCTCCGCGAGCCTCTGCTGCAGCACCGACTCGGCCGCGGGTGACCGGCAGATGTTGCCCAGGCAGACCGTCATGATGCGCATGACCCCACTGTGTCAGAGGACGGTGCCGCGCCGGTCCGCGGTGCCGCTGCACCAACCGGGCCCGGGGCGGGTGCCATGCTGGGCGGATGCAGGACGAGACGATCAGGGCGACGCTCGAGGCCAGGGAGGCCGAGCTCGTCGAGCAGATGGCCGTGCTGACCCGCCCGATCCAGGACCAGGGGAGCATCTCCTTCGGCAAGCGGGTGGGTGACGGCACGGCGATGGCGGTGGACCGTCTCACCGCCGTCACCGCGCACGACAACCTCCAGGGCCTGCTCGACGACGTCCGTTCGGCGCTCGCGGCGATGGACGCGGGGACCTACGGCCGGTGCGCGGTGTGCGGCGAGCCGATCCCCGCCGGCCGGCTCGAGGCCCGGCCGTGGGCCACGACCTGCGTCCGGCACGGGTAGCCGCGCGCTGCATACCGCTGCGACCTCGACGTGTGCGGAGTTCCCGGACGACAGGCGTAGGCTGGTCCGTGACATGTCTAGTAACACCCCTCTGCGCCAGCTCGAGAGAGTCGTCATCCGCTTCGCCGGAGATTCCGGCGACGGGATGCAGCTGACCGGCGACCGCTTCACCAGCGACACCGCCGCCCTCGGCAACGACCTCTCGACCCTCCCCAACTTCCCCGCCGAGATCCGGGCGCCGCAGGGGACCCTGCCCGGGGTCAGCTCCTTCCAGGTCCACTTCGCCGACCACGACATCGCCACCCCCGGGGACGCCCCCGACGTGCTGGTCGCGATGAACCCGGCCGCGCTGAAGGCCAACCTCGCGGACCTGCCGCGAGGAGCGACGATCATCGCCAACAGCGACGAGTTCACCAAGCGCAACCTGGCCAAGGTCGGGTATGCCGCGAACCCGCTCGAGGACGACTCCCTCACCGACGGCGGCTACCACCTGCACGCCCTGCCCCTCACCTCCATGACGGTGGAGGCCCTGAGCGACTTCGCCGGCCTCACCCGCAAGGAGAAGGAGCGGGCCAAGAACATGCTGGCCCTGGGCCTGCTGTCCTGGCTCTACTCCCGCGACACCGAGTCCACCGAGGCCTTCCTGCGGGCGAAGTTCGCCTCCGCGCCGGAGGTCCTGGCCGCCAACCTCGCCGCGCTGCGGACCGGGCACGCCTACGGCGAGACGACCGAGGACTTCGCCGTCCGCTATCAGGTCGCCCCCGCCCCGATGCCTCCGGGCACCTACCGCACGATCACCGGCAACCAGGCGCTGGCCCTGGGGCTGGTGGCCGCGGCGGAGCGCACCGGCCTGCCGCTCGTCCTCGGTTCCTACCCGATCACCCCGGCCTCGGACATCCTCCACCAGCTGGCCTCCTTCAAGCGGCTGGGCGTGACCACGCTCCAGGCCGAGGACGAGATCGCCGCCGTGGGGATGGCGCTGGGTGCCAGCTTCGGCGGCGCGCTCGGCGTCACGACCACCTCCGGCCCGGGCCTGGCGCTGAAGTCGGAGACGATCGGGCTCGCGGTCTCCACCGAGCTGCCGCTCGTCGTCATCGACATCCAGCGGGGTGGTCCGTCCACCGGCCTGCCGACCAAGACCGAGCAGGCGGACCTGCTCCAGGCCATGTACGGCCGCAACGGGGAGTCGCCGGTGGCGGTCCTGGCGGCGAGGTCGCCCACCGACTGCTTCGACGCGGCGCTGGAGGCGGTGCGGATCGCGACGACCTACCGGACCCCCGTCGTCCTGCTCTCCGACGGCTACCTCGGCAACGGCTCCGAGCCGTGGCGGGTCCCGGCCGCCGCCGACCTGCCCGACCTCACCGTGGAGCTGACGACCGGGCCGAACGACGTCGACGACGCCGGCACCCCGGTGTTCCACCCCTACCTGCGCGACGAGGACACTCTGGCCCGACCCTGGGCCGTCCCCGGCACACCGGGTCTGGAGCACCGCATCGGCGGGATCGAGAAGGCCGACGTCACCGGTCACATCTCCTACGACCCGGCGAACCACGACACGATGGTCCGGCTGCGCCAGGCCAAGATCGACCGCATCGCGGACTCGCTGCCGCCGCTGGAGGTCGACGACCCCGGCGGGGAGGCGCGCCTGCTGGTGCTCGGGTGGGGCTCCACCTACGGCCCGATCGCCGCCGCCACCCGCCTGGTGCGGGCGACCGGCGCCAAGGTGGCCCGGGCCCACCTGCGCCACCTGGCCCCCTTCCCGGCCGACCTCGGCGAGGTCCTGCACCGCTACGACCGCGTCCTGCTGCCGGAGATGAACCTCGGCCAGCTCGCGCTGCTCCTGCGCGGCCGGTACCTCGTGGACGTCCGCAGCCACACCGCTGTCCGCGGCCTGCCCTTCACCGCGGGCGAGCTGGCCCAGGTGATCCACGAGCACCTGATGGCCACCCAGGGACAGGAGGTCCTGCCATGAGCGTCGATCTCGGTCTCCCCTCCCCCCTGGGCACCGCCGGTGTGCCCCGGCTGCCCGAGGGGCAGACCCAGGGCAAGAAGGACTTCACCTCCGACCAGGAGGTGCGCTGGTGCCCCGGCTGCGGCGACTACGCCGTGCTGGCCGCCGTGCAGGGCTTCCTGCCCGACCTCGGTCTGCGGCGCGAGAACATCGTCTTCGTGTCGGGGATCGGCTGCTCCAGCCGGTTCCCCTACTACCTGGACACCTACGGGATGCACTCCATCCACGGACGCGCCCCCGCGATCGCCACCGGTCTGGCCACGGCCCGCGAGGACCTGTCGGTCTGGGTGATCACCGGTGACGGCGACGCCCTGTCGATCGGCGGCAACCACCTCATCCACGCGATGCGGCGCAACGTCAACCTGACGATCCTGCTCTTCAACAACAAGATCTACGGTCTGACCAAGGGGCAGTACTCCCCCACCTCGGACGTCGGTGCGGTCACCAAGTCCACCCCCGCCGGCTCGGTGGACCACCCGTTCAACCCGGTCTCGCTGGCCCTGGGCGCCGAGGCGAGCTTCGTGGCCCGGACCATGGACAGCGACCGCAAGCACCTCACCGAGGTGCTCTCGGCCGCCGCCGCCCACCGGGGCACCTCGCTGGTCGAGATCTACCAGAACTGCCCGATCTTCAACGACGGCGCCTTCCAGCTGCTCAAGGACCGGGACGAGGCCACCGCCCGGATCGCCCACCTGCGTGCGGGCGAGCCCGTCCGCATAGGGGCCGAGGGCAGCCCGGAGGCCCGCGTGGTGGTGCGGGACGACCAGGGCCGGCTGCGCGTCGTGCCCGAGGGGGAGGCGGACCCCGCCTCCGTGCTCGTCCACGACCCGGGCCAGGAGGACCCCTCGGTCGCCTTCGCGCTGTCCCGGCTGGACGACCCGTCGATGCAGCAGGTGCCCATGGGCATCTTCCGCCAGGTGCAGCGCCCGACCTACGACGACGCCGTCCGCGCGCAGGTGCGGGAGGCCGTCGAGGAGGGCGGGAGCGCAGGACCGGAGGGGCTGGACGCGCTGCTGCGCGGACGCGACACGTGGACGGTGGACGGCACCGTCCCGGGCCAGGTCGAGCAGACCCTGGAGGGCGAGCAGACCGAGGGTCCGACCCCGGCGGCGGGCGACGCGCTCGTCGACGAGGGTGCCGAGGTCTTCGAGGAGTGACCGGAGCGCACGGGTGAGCCCCCTGGAGGCGCGGCGGCGCCGGGAGGGCACGGTCTACGGGTTCTTCGCCTACCTGATCTGGGGAGCCTTCCCGCTCTACTTCACCACGCTGCGCCCCGCCGGCCCCTGGGAGGTCGTGGCGCACCGGATCGTGTGGACGCTGCTGATCTGCGCGGCGGTGCTGCTGCTGACCCGCGACGTGCGCTGGCTGGTGGACCTCGCCCGACGGCCCCGCCGGCTCACGGGCGTGGCGCTGGCCGGGGTCCTCATCGCGACCAACTGGGGGATCTACACCTACGCCGTCCTGTCGGGGCACGTCACCGAGGCGGCCCTCGGCTACTTCCTCAACCCGCTGGTGACCGTCGCGCTCGGGGTGGTCGTGCTGCGCGAGAAGCTGCGCCGGATGCAGTGGGTCGCCGTCGCCATCGGTGCCGTGGCCGGTCTCTACCTGACGATCGACTACGGCTCCCCGCCGTGGATCTCCCTGGCGCTGGCGGTGTCCTTCGCCCTCTACGGCCTGCTCAAGAACCGGCTGGGCGTCTCGCTCACCCCGCTGCGCTCGCTCACCGGGGAGAGCCTGACCATCCTGCCGATCGCCGTGGTCCTGCTGCTCTGGCTGGACCGCACGGGCGCCACCACCTTCGGCGGGCACGGCACCGGCCACGCGCTGCTGCTCATGTCCACCGGCGTCGCGACGGCGGTGCCGCTCCTGCTCTTCGCGGCCGCGGCCAGCCGGGTCCCGCTGTCGACGATCGGCCTGCTGCAGTTCCTCACCCCGTTCCTGCAGCTCGGGGCCGGTCTGCTCCTCGGCGAGACGATGCCCGCCTCGCGCTGGCTCGGCTTCGCCCTGGTGTGGGTCGCCCTCGTCGTCCTCAGCGTCGACATGGTGCGCCAGGTCCGACGCAGCCGACGCCCGCCTGCGCAGCGACCTCGAGGACCCCGCCCCCTGACCCCTCCCCGACCGGACGTGCGTTCCTGCCGCACCGGACGGGCGTTCCTGCCGCACCGGACGCGCGTTCCTGCCGCACCGGACGCGCGTTCGTGACAGTTGTCCACAGGCTCGGTGCGGGTATGCGGTCAGGCAGGCCGCGGGTCCGTGGTCGGGATCGCCGTGGGTCCGTGTCGGGATCGCCGTGGGTCCGTGGTCCCCGCACGGGCGAGGCCCGGCGAGGGTCTCGTGCCCCGCCCGGCGTCGTCGGCACTGGTGGCAGACAGGGGCCATGTCGACTCCTTCGTCGGTGTGGGGCGACCCTAGCGGACCGTGGCAACGGGTGGCGTGACCTACGCCACTGTCCGTGCACGCTATGCAATTTTGCATGGCGTGCAAGCTCGGGCGTACCGTGGAGCGGTGAGCGTCTCCACCGCCCTCGGCCGCCGAGAGGCCAACAAGGTCCGCACCCGCGAGGCGGTCGTGGAGGCGCTGCACGCCCTCGTGCGCACCACCCCGGTGGAGGAGATCACCGTGGACCGGCTCGCCGAGGACGCGGGCATCTCGCGGCGCACCTTCTTCAACTACTACGCCGGCATCCCGGCCGTCCTGGTCGAGGTCTTCTCCGCGCACGCGGAGCAGATGGTGGGCGGGATCGACACGGACCTGCTGCCGCGCGACCCGCTGCAGGCGCTGCGCCGGCTCGTGGCCGAGGGCGGCGTCGACCGGGACTTCCTGGGCTGGATGGCCGCCCTCAACGGCCACGGCACCACCGGAGAGGGTGCCGTCCTCATCGAGCGGGCGGTCTGGACCGAGCTGGGTGCGTGGCTGGAGACCCGGCTGCGCGACCTCTTCCCGCAGGGCACCGACACGCTCTACCTCACCACCCTGGCCGCCAGCGTCATGCACGCCTTCGCCGCCGCCGAGCAGGAGTGGATCGCCAGCCTCACCGACCCCTCCCGCCTGACCGACGCGGACCTGACCTCCTTCGCCGACCACCTCGACCGCGCCCTGGGCCACCTGGCCCGCGGGTGGCGGCCGACCCCCCGCTCCTGACCGAAAGGACCACGACCGTGGCCGTCCTTCTCAACCGTCTTGGCCGTTGGTGCGCCCGTCACCGGTGGGGCGTCGTCGCCGCCTGGGTGGCGCTGCTGGCGATCGTCGCCACCGGCGCCCTCACCCTGATGAAGCCGCTCAACAACAACATCTCCATCCCGGGCAGCCGGTTCGAGACCGTGCTCGAGACGTTGCGCGAGGAGATCCCCGAGGCGTCCGGCACGACCGGCACCGTCGTCTTCACGGCGGACGAGCCGTTCACCGACGCGCAGCGCGAGGCGGTCGCCGGGGTCGTCGAGCAGTGGAACGCGATGTCCGGGGTCGAGGCCATCGACCCCTTCGCGAGCCAGGCCCAGGTGGACGCCACCTCCGGCGACCTGGCCGCGGGCCGCGCCGAGCTCGAGGAGGGTCGGGCGGAGCTGGAGCAGGGGGAGGCGGACCTCGCCGACGCCCGTGAGCAGGTGGAGACCGGGCGCACGGAGCTGGAGGACGGGCGGGAGCAGCTCGAGGCCGGCCGCGCCGAGCTGGAGGCCGGGCGGACCGAGCTGGAGGCCGGCCAGGCCGAGCTCGACGCGCAGGCCCAGCAGCTGGACGCCGCGCAGGCCGAGCTCGACGCGCGCAGCGCCGAGCTCGAGGGTGGGGTCGCCGCGGGTCTCGTGCCGCCGGCGCAGGCCGAGGCCGCCCGCGCCGAGATCGCCGCGGGCCAGGCCCAGATCGACGGCGGGCGCCAGCAGCTGGCCGCCGGGCAGCAGCAGATCGACGCCGGGCTCGCGGAGATCGAGGCCGGCGAGGCCCAGCTGACCGCCGGCGAGGCCGAGCTGGTGGCGGCCGAGGAGCAGCTCGACGAGGCGCGCAGCAGATCGTCGACGGGGAGGCCGAGCTCGAGGCGGGACGCGCCGAGCTCGCGGACGGCGAGGCCCAGCTGGAGGCCGGCGAGCGCCTGGCCGCGCTCACCGACGGGCTGCGGGTCGTCAACGAGGCCGGCACCGTGGCGATGACCCAGGTGTCGGTGACCGGCGGCTCGGCCCAGGCCATCACGCCCGAGGTGGCCGACGAGATCCAGCGGATCGGCGACGCCATCGAGGACGGAAGCGGGGTGGAGGTGGACTTCTCCGCCGAGTTCGCGCTGGATCTCAACAGCGTCTTCGGCCCGGGCGAGGCGGTCGGCCTGGCCGTGGCCGGCCTGGTGCTGATCGTCATGCTGGGCAGCCTGGTCGCAGCGGGTCTCCCGATCCTCATGGCGCTGGTCGGGGTGGGGGTCGGGGTCGCCGGCTCCCTCGCGCTCTCGCCGCTCATCGAGATGCAGTCGATCACCCCGGTCCTGGCGCTCATGCTCGGCCTGGCCGTCGGGATCGACTACTCGCTCTTCCTCATCAACCGGCACCGCCAGCAGCTCCGGCACGGCATGCCGGTCCAGGAGTCGATCGCGCTGGCCGTGGGCACCTCGGGCAACGCCGTGACCTTCGCCGGGCTGACCGTCATCATCGCGCTGTCGGCCCTGGTGCTGACCGGTATGCCGTTCCTCGGCACCATGGGCCTCGTCGCCGCGGCCACCGTGGCCCTGTCGGTGCTCGTGGCCATCACCCTGACCCCGGCGCTGCTGTCCGTGATGGGCCTGCGGGTCCTGCCGAAGAAGGAGCGGGGGGCGATCGCGGCCGGCGACCACGATCTCGCCGACGCCGACGACGCGCGGGAGGCCGACACCACCCGCGGCTGGGCCGCGGTGGTGCAGCGCCGTCCCTGGTTGGCCATCCTGGGCGTGATCGCGATCGTGGCGGCCCTGGGCTACCCCACGGGCCAGCTGCGGCTCGGCCTGCCGGACAGCAGCTCGGAGCCGCTGGGCTCGACCGCCTACACCACCTACGACACCGTGCGCAGCGAGTTCGGCGCCGGGCCGCCGGGCCCATCCTGGCCGTCGCCGAGCTCGACGAGCCGATCGCCGAGGGTGAGGTCGCGCTGATCGACAAGCAGGCCGACATCGCCGAGGACCTGGCCGCCGTGGAAGGCGTGGAGCGGGTGCTGCCCGCAGGCGTCAACGACGCCCGCGACGTGCTCGCCTTCCAGTTGCAGCCGGCCGGTGGACCCACGGAGGAGTCGACGGTCGCGCTGGTCGACCGCCTCGACGCCGACCTGGGCTCCCTCGGCGAGGAGCACGGCGCCAGCATCGACATCACGGGCCAGACCGTCGCGAACATCGACATCTCGGAGCAGCTCTCCGACGCGCTGCCGATCTACCTGCTGGTCGTCGTGGGCCTGTCGCTGATCCTCATGATGCTGGTCTTCCGGTCCATCTGGGTGCCGCTGCTGGCCACCGCCGGCTTCCTGCTGTCGATCGTCGCCGCCTTCGGCGCGGTCGTGGCCGTCTACCAGCTGGGGCACCTCGGCCCGGTCTTCGGGGTGCACGAGCCGGGGCCGGTGCTGTCCTTCCTGCCCATCCTGCTCATCGGCATCCTCTTCGGGCTGGCGATGGACTACCAGGTCTTCCTCGTCTCGGCGATGCGCGAGGATCACGTGCACGGACGCGACGCGCGGACCGCGGTCGTCACCGGCTTCAACCACAGCGCCCGGGTCGTCACCGCGGCGGCGATCATCATGATCTCCGTCTTCGCCGGCTTCGTGTGGGCCCACCTGACGATGGTCCGGCCCATCGGCCTGGGCCTGGCCCTGGGTGTGCTGGTCGACGCCTTCCTGGTCCGGATGACCCTCACCCCCGCGGTGCTGTCGCTGCTGGGCGAGCGCGCCTGGTGGCTGCCCCGCTGGCTGGACCGGATCCTGCCGGACGTCGACGTCGAGGGTGCCAAGCTCGAGCGGGCGCTCGGCGGGCCGTCCGCGGCTCAGGAGCCGGAGGTCGTCGCCAGCCGCTGACCGGCCGCCTGCAGCAGCTCGCGGGCGCCGTCCCGCGCGACAGCGTCACCCTCGGTGACCTGGAGCGCGAGGCGGCGCCCGTCGCGTCGGTAGACCACCAGGCCGGGCCCGCCCTCGTCGACGATGAAGGAGGTGCGGTCCGGCGAGGGCCGCAGACCGATGCCGCCCCAGCGCATCGGGTCGAGGTCCTGCACGGCCACCCCCGCGACCTCCTCGGCCGGCACCCGGACCAGTCGGACCGGGGCGACGCGCGAGCGCACCTCCAGCCCGTCGACGTCGACCTCCACCCGCACGGCGCTCCACGCCAGGGCCAGCGCCCAGGTGCCGGCACCCACCAGGACGAGCACCAGGGCGGCCACCCATCCCTGCCCGCCCACCAGGACGACGACGAGGGCCACCGCGAAGACGGCCAGGACCCCCCAGCCGATGACCCGCATCGTGCGCGAGTCCAGGTCTGTGCTCCACGGCCGCACCTCCCGCACCTGCCGACCGCGCAGGGCCTGCACCCGGGACCGCTCCGGCACCAGGGCCCGGAGCTGGGCGGGGGTCGGCCGCCGGCGGCCGTGCACGGCATACCCGACGGCGCCCGCCACCACGGCGCCGAGCAGCGCGGCGAGCAGCACCGGCTGGCTCACTCCCCCGTCCTGGCTCCCGCCCCGCGACGCGGTGAGCAGGTGCAGCAGCCAGGCCCCCCACCCCACCCCGGCGAGCGCGGCCAGGGCCCACCTCGACCACGACTGGGGCACGACCCGCTGGAGCACGGCCATCACGGCCGCCCCGAGCGCGCACAGCACGACGACCGCCATCAGCCGCGCGGTGAGCGCGGGGTCCACGGTGGGCATCGTCACGGTGGTGACGAGCAGCGCGGCCAGGGGCAGGATCGCCCACACGCCGGCGGCGACGCGGCGCCAGTTCATCGACAGGTCCTCTCGGGGTGGGGATCCCCAGGGTATGCGGTGCGGACCGGGCGGCGACCGCGTCCGGCGAGGTGACGACCGCGTCCGGCGGGGTGGCCACCACGTCCGGTGGATTGACGGCCGCGTCCGGCGAGGTGACGACGTGCCGCCGGGTGGGTCGATCCGTGACCGCCGGGCCGGTAGCGTGGTCCGACGATGAGCACCCCCGACCGGACCACCGACGGTCCCAGCGAGTCCACCCTCGCCCTGCTGGCCGCGCTGCGGGAGATCGGCAGCGCCGAGGACGCCTCGTCGCTGGCCCGGCACGGCCTGCGTCTGGCCCGCAGCCTCACCGGGGCCGGGGCGGCCCTGCTCGCGGTCGCGGACGACCGTCACCCCGACGACCTGCTCGTCGTCGCCCGCGACGGCAGCGCGCTCACCGACGAGGAGGTCGAGCGCTGGTTGCTGGCGGGCGACGGGCAGGGTGCGGACGGCGAGGGGCGGCGGGCGGGCGGCGACGGCGAGCGGGCGGTGGGGGGTCCGGTGCTGTCGGCCGAGGTGACCGTCGAGTCCGGCCGGTTCGGCGTGCTCCGGCTCGGGCAGCTCCCCGGCCCCGTCGGGGCGCGCAGCCGGGCGGCCCTGGACGCCGTGGCCTTCGCGCTGGGCTCGCGCGTGGAGACCCTGCGCCAGCGCGAGGTGAGCGACCTGCACGAGCGCATCACCGACGCCGTGTGGGAGCTGGACCGCACGCTGGCCGACGGCGTCGACCTGGAGGTCACCCTGCCGCTGCTCGTGACCCGGACCCGGGAGCTGACCAGGGCCGACGCCGTGGCTCTCGTGGCCCGTCCCGGCTCCGGACCCCACCGCGTCCTCGCCGCCGACGGCGAACGGTCCGCCGCCGTGCTCGTCGAGCTGCAGCCCGACCTGGAGGAGGTCCTCGGCGCCGGGACCGCCCACCACTGGTCGGCCCGGGGCACGGTGCCCCGGCCGGACGGGGTCCACCGGCGGTGGACCTCGTTGGTGCCGCTGGAGACCCGGGGCGAGCAGCACGTCGTGCTCGTCGTCCACGCCTGGTCACCGCCGCGGGGCGTGCCGCCCCACCAGGTGCAGGACGTCATCAGCGCCCTGGCGCTGCACGCGGCCCTCATCCTCGACCGGGCCCACGGCGAGCGGGAGCACGACCTGGTCACCCGGCTGGAGGACCGCGACCGCATCGCCCGGGACCTGCACGACCTGGTGATCCAGCGGCTCTTCGCCGTCGGGCTGACCCTCCAGGGCGCGACGCGCCGTGCCGGGTCGCCCGAGCTCGTCGAGCGCCTCGAGGGGGCCGTGGCCGAGCTGGACCAGACGATCCGGGACATCCGGGCCACCATCTTCGAGCTGCGCCACCACCCGGGGCAGGGGTCCTTCCGGGCCGACCTGCGCGCCCTCGTGGACAGCTACGCCCCCACCCTGGGCTTCGCGCCGGTGCTGCACGTCCACGGGCCGCTGGACTCCGTGCCGGACGAGGAGCTGCACTCCCAGGTCCTCATGGTGGTCCGGGAGGCCCTGTCCAACGTCACCCGGCACGCGCGCGCGTCCAGCGTGCAGGTCACCGCGAGGATCGACCCCGGCACGCTGTCGCTCACCGTGCAGGACGACGGCGTGGGGGTGGCCGGTGGCGCCGTGGAGAGCGGCCTGTCCAACGTCCGGGCCCGGGCAGCGGACCGGGGAGGCCGGGTCCGGCTGGACCCGGCCTCCCCGCGGGGCACCCGGCTGCAGTGGTCGGTGCCGCTGCCCTGACCCGACGCCCGTGACGTCGCGACCGTCGTCGCCGCAGCCTCAGACCACCGCCACCGGGCCCTCGGCGTACTCCACCACCGCGCAGCCCCGGTCACCGCGGGGCACGACGAGCAGCTCGGCCCCCTCGGCGTGGTCCAGCAGGGCGGCCACCGCGTGCCGGTCGGTCGTGACGCCGTCCAGCACCACCTCCGGGTAGGCCTGCCGCCAGGGCCGCAGGAACGTCTCCAGGGCGCGCTCGGCCCGGTCCGCGTGGTCGGCCCAGACCTCACCGATCGGCCGGTCCGGAGGGTCGAGCGGTGGCGCGGCGGACCAGACGAGGACGGCCAGGACCCGCCGGCCCTCGCGGGCCGCCCGGTCCATCGCCACGCCCAGCGTCCGCATACCCTCCTGCTCGTCCTCCCCGACGTCCACGACGACCGGGGCGTCGACCGGGGTCGTGCCCGGGGCCCAGACCTCGGGGACGACCACCACGGCCGGCCCGGCCTCGTGCACCAGGCGTCGGGCGGTCATGCCCAGCCGCACCCGGCGCGAGGGTCCGTGGCCCCGCCGGCCCAGGACGAGCAGGGCGGGGACGGGGGCCGGGCAGGGGGCCGACCACGTGGTGGCTGCGCTCCTCAGGGCCGCCTGCACCCCGCCGTGCCGCACCTCGGTCACCACGTCCAGCCCGGGGGCCTGCCGGGCGACGTCGGCCAGGGCCCGCTCGAGGATGGCGCGACCGATCGACGACGACTCCTCCGGGCCCTCGCTGCCGTGCACCAGCACGAGCGGGGGTTTGTCGGGGGACGACCACGCCTCCGCGGCCGCCCAGGCGACCGCGGAGGCGTTGTGCGTCGATCCGTCGACGCCGACCAGCACCGGGCACTTCACCTGTGCCCGCACCGCGGCGTCCACGGTCCTACCTCAGCGGAGGTAGGAGGGAGCCAGCCGACGCCACATCGAGCCCAGGCCCAGGTAGCTCCAGGCCGCGGGGATGGTGGCGATGACCAGCATGACGATGGCACCGGTGAGGTGGTCGTCGAGGAAGGGGTTGGTGACGGTGGGGAGGGAGGCGCCGTACATGAACAGGTACATGGCCGCGCCGGCGAGAGCGCCGACCCGGGCACCCATGCCCGTCATGAGGGTCAGGCCGATGCCCAGCAGGCCGAGCATGAACAGCCAGTCGATGACGGCGATGCCCGCCATCCCGTTGTAGAAGCCGGCCAGGGGGCCCTCGACGCCGGACAGGTAGCCGGTGGTCGGGCTGCCGCCGTTGAGCCAGGCGCGCTCGGCCGGGGTGGCGAAGCCGAAGCCGAAGAGCTTGTCGACGAACGCCCAGAGGAAGTAGAAGCCGAACGCGATGCGCAGGACGCCCAGGGCGTAGCCCCCGGCCTCGGGCAGCAGGTGACGCTCACCGTCCAGCGTGGCGAGCTCGGGGTGGGTGTCGTGCTGGGTCTTGGTGCTCATGTCAGCCATCTCCTTCGTGGTGGTGTCTTGGTGGCTGACTCCAGAGTCGCATCATCCGACAGCACGTAGTAGAGGCGGAGGTCCCCACTTCCCGCGGGACCTTGGTCCCTCACTTCTCGAAGAGCTTGGCCCCCAGCACGGCCGCCTGGGTGCGCCGCTCCATCCCCAGCTTGGCCAGGAGCGAGGAGACGTAGTTCTTCACCGTCTTCTCGGCCAGGAACAGCTCCTGGCCGATCTGCCGGTTGGTGAGCCCGTCGGTGATGAGCTCGAGGATGCGCTGCTCCCGGTCGGTCAGCAGGGCGAGCTTCTCGGCCTGGGGGTCGCGTCGGGGCTCGCGCAGCCGCTGGACCACCTTGCTCACCAGGGCCGGGTCGATGAGGGAGCGCCCGGAGGCGACGCTGCGGATCCCGTCGACGAGGTCGGTGCCGGCGATCTGCTTCAGGACGTAACCGTCGGCGCCGGCCATGATGGCGGCGAAGAGCGCGTCGTCGTCGTCGTAGCTGGTGAGGATGACCGCACGGATCCGCGGGTCGGCCGCACGCACGTCCCGGCACACCTCGATCCCCGACCCGTCGGGCAGCCGACCGTCGAGCACCGCGACGTCGGGCACCAGGTCGACGATCTCGGCGGTCGCCCGCACGGCGCTGCCCGACCCCCACGATCTCGATGTCGGGCTCGGCCGACAGCAGGTCGTGCAACCCCCGACGCACCAGCTCGTGGTCGTCGAGCAGGTAGACGCGGATGGGTGTCGCCATGGGGGCAGTCTGTCAGCCCGCGCGGTGCGACACACCGTCGACGAGCGCCCGCAGCGCCTCGACGGCGGGGCCGGGCGGCAGGTCGACGAGGAGGTCGAGCGCCTCCTGCGCCACCCGGTCGGTGTGCCGGCGGGCCTGGTCCATGGCCGGGTGGGCCCGCAGCAGCGCCAGCGCCTCCGCCAGCTCCTCCGGGTCCTCGACCGCCCGCCGGGTCAGCTCCAGCAGCCTGGCGTCCGCGGGGTCGGTGGAGGTGCGCGCGTAGAGCACCGGCAGGGTGGCCTTGCCCTCGCGCAGGTCGGCACCGGGCGTCTTGCCCGAGTCGCTGGACTCCGAGGCGATGTCGAGCAGGTCGTCGGCGAGCTGGAAGACCACGCCCAGCTTCTCCCCGAAGGCGGTGAGGGTCACGACCGTGGCGGGCTCGCACCCGCCGAACATCGCGCCGTAGCGGGCCGCCGTGGAGATGAGGGAGCCCGTCTTGTCCGCCAGGATGGACAGGTATGCCGTCACCGCCGCCGGGTCGTCCGCGGCCCCGGCGAGGGTGTCCCCCGCCCCGGAGGTGCCGGCCCGCTCACCCTCGGCGACCTGCCGGTCGTCCCGGATCTGCCCGGCGCACAGCCGCACGAAGGTGTCGGCCTGGATGCGCACCGCCTCGGCGCCCAGCCCGGCCACGACCCTGGAGGCCGTCCCGAAGAGCAGGTCGCCGATGAGGATCGCCGTGGAGTTGCCGTAGCGGGAGTTCGCGCTCTCGACCCCCGCCGCAGCTCGGCCTCGTCCATGACGTCGTCGTGGTAGAGGGAGGCCAGGTGGGTCAGCTCGACCCCGACGGCCGCGTCGACGACGTGCTCGTCCCACCCCCGGCCGACCTCGCTCGCCAGCAGGGTGAGCAGCGGGCGGAAGCGCTTGCCCCCGGCAGCCACGAGGTGCCCCGACGCCTCGGCGATGAAGGGGTCGTCGTGGTCGACGACCTCCTCCAGCCGACGCGCGACCGCCGCCATGCCGTCGGCCACGCGGGCCTGCAGCGCCTCGTCGACCCCCGGGAGCGTGGGGACGCTCACCGGACGAAGGCCGCGGCGCTCTGGGCGAGGTCGAGGACGGGCGCGGGCATCACGCCCAGGGCCAGGGTGACCACGACGCCGACGACGATCGCGAAGGTCGTCATCCAGGACGGGTCGGCCACGGCGGTGTCGCCGGCCTCGTCACCCAGCCACATGGCCACGACCAGCTTGAAGTAGATGTAGGCCGTCACCGCGCTGGCCAGGACACCCAGGACCGCCAGCCACGCCCAGCCCTGGCTGACCGCGGCCGAGAAGACCGCGAACTTGCCGGTGAACCCCGAGGTCAGGGGGATGCCGGCGAAGGCCATGAGCAGGAAGGTGAAGGCGGCGGCCAGCCAGGGTGCCCGTCGGCCCAGACCCCGCCACTGCTCGACCAGGGTCGCCTCGGTGCCCGAGGAGCGGACCAGGGCCACGACGGCGAAGGCCGGGATGGTCATGAAGCCGTAGGTCATGAGGTAGAAGATCGTGCTCGAGATGCCGACCTCGTCCAGGGCGATGACCCCGGTGAGGATGAACCCCGCGTGCGCGATCGAGGAGTAGGCGAGGATCCGCTTGACGTCGGTCTGGACGACCGCGAGCAGCGCACCGACGACCATGGACAGCGCGGCCACCACGGCGATCACCGGCTGCCAGTCCAGGGCGGCGCCCTCGACGGCGACGTAGAGGACCCGCAGCATCGCCCCGAAGGCCGCGACCTTGGTGCAGGCGGCCATGAAGCCGGTGACGGGGGTCGGGGCACCCTGGTAGACGTCGGGCGTCCAGGAGTGGAACGGCACCGCACCCACCTTGAAGAGCAGGCCCACGGCGACCAGCAGCACACCGGGGACCAGCAGGCCGTTCATCCCCACCTCGGTGCCGATCGCGGCCGCGATGTCGGCGAACCGCATCGACCCGGCGAAGCCGTAGAGCAGCACGGCCCCGAAGAGGAAGAAGGCCGAGGCGAAGCTGCCGAGCAGGAAGTACTTGAGCGATGCCTCCTGGGAGAGCATCCGCCGGCGACGGGCCAGGCCGGTGAGGATGTAGAGCGGCAGGGACAGCACCTCGAGGGCGATGAAGAGCAGCAGCAGGTCGTTGGCGGCGACGAAGAGCATCATGCCGCCGACGGAGAACAGCGTGAGCGGGAAGACCTCGGTGGTCGTCGCCCCCAGGCGCACGGCCTGTGTCTCCGCGGCGGACCCCGGGCTGGAGGCGCCGGCCTGGGTGAAGGCGTCCGGCTGCGGCCCGCCGAAGCGCTCGGCCATGACCATCATGCCGAGGATCGCCAGCAGGAGGATGAGCCCCTGCAGGACCAGGGCGGCACCGTCGACGGCGACCGTGTCGGCGGCGGTCAGGCCCTGGCGGTCCCGGCCGAGCACGACCAGGGCGACGAAGGCCAGGACCAGGGTCGCGACGGCCAGCGGGACCTGCACGGCATACCGCGACCCCCGGCCGGCGAAGCCCTCGACGAGCACGCCGGCAAGACCTCCCACGAAGACGATGATCATCGGCAGGAGCGCCACGTAGTCGATCTCGGGCGCGACGAACATGGAGCCACCCATCAGCGGCCACTCCCCTCAGCGGTGGTGTCGACAGCCGGGGCGGGATCGGTGACCCCCACGGTCTGCATGGTCTGCTGCACGGCGGGCTCGAGCACGTCGAGCACCGGCTGCGGGAAGAAGCCGAGCACCAGGAAGGCGACGATGAGCGGGGCCACGACCCACTTCTCCCGGCCGGTCATGTCCGGGACGACCCGGTCGCCCAGCTCGGGCCGGGGGCCCGTGGCGATCTTCTGGTACATGACCAGGATGTAGATCGCGGCGACGATGACGCCCAGGGCGGCGATGAGGCCGACCCACCAGGTGCGCTGGAAGGTGCCGATGATGACGAGGAACTCGCTGACGAAGGAGTTCAGCCCCGGCAGGGCCAGGCCCGACAGACCCGAGACGAGCAGGGCCCCGGCGATGAGCGGGGTGACCCGCTGCCAGCCGCCGAAGTCGCTCATGGAGCGCGAGCCGCGCCGCATGATGAGCATGCCCGCCACGAGGAACAGCCCGGCGGCGGTGAAGCCGTGGTTGACCATGTAGAGGGTGGCACCGGTCTGGCTGACGGTCGTGAAGGCGAAGATGCCCAGGACGATGAAGCCGAAGTGGCTGACCGAGGTGTAGGCGATGAGCCGCAGGATGTCGTCCTGACCGATCGCCAGGAAGGCACCGACGAAGAGCGAGACCAGCGCCAGCGTGATGATGACCGGGGTCGCCCACTGGCTGGCCTCCGGGAAGAGCGTGAGGCAGAAGCGGATCATGCCGTAGGTGCCGACCTTGTCCAGCACCCCGACCAGCAGGACCGAGGTCGCCGGGCGAGCCTGCTCGGCGGCCAGCGGCAGCCAGGTGTGGACCGGCCACATCGGCGCCTTGATCGCGAAGGCGATGAAGAAGCCCAGGAAGAGCCAGCGCCCGGCCTCCACCGACAGGTCCAGACCGGTCAGGTTGGTGACGAGGAAGCCGTCGGTGCCGCGGGGGCCGGCCAGGTAGACCCCGATGACGGCGACCAGCATGATGAGCCCGCCGGCCAGGGAGTAGAGCAGGAAGGTGGTCGCCGCACGGGCCCGCCGGGCCCCGCCGAACATCCCGATGAGGAAGTAGACCGGGACGAGCATCGCCTCGAAGAAGACGTAGAAGAGGAAGACGTCCATCGCCGCGAAGACACCGACCATCATCGGGGCCAGCGAGAGCATGAGGGCGAAGTAGGTGTGCTGACGGCGGCCGACGGCCGGGACGTCGTCCCAGGCCGCGACGATGCAGATCGGCAGCAGGACCAGGCTCAGCAGGATCATCGTCAGCGAGATGCCGTCGATGCCCAGGGCGTAGGAGACGCCGAACTGCGGGATCCACGAGTAGATCTCGGTGAGCTGGAACTGCTCGGTGCCGCCGACCTGGAACTGGGTGGCCATCGCGACGCCGACCGCCAGGGTCAGCAGCGAGACGCCGAGCGCGACCGGGCGCACCGCCGTGCTGCCCTTGGGCAGCAGCGCCACGACCAGGGCGCCGAGTGCCGGCAGCACCAGCAGCGTGGTCAACCAGGGGAAGTTCATCACTGCATCACCCACACGACACCGAGGATGGCGACGACACCGAGCAGCATCGTCATGGCATAGGAGCGGACGAACCCGTTCTGGGCCCGCCGCAGGACGGACGCGAGCCCGCCCACGGCCGAGACGGCACCACCGGTGGTGGCACCCTCGACGATCACCCGGTCGGCCTCCACCATGGTGGCGGCGCCGGTGATGGTCGGGCCGACGAACAGCGCGTCGTTGACCTCGTCCTGGTAGAGGTCCTTCCGGGCGGCCCGGGTGAGGGCGCTGCCCTCCGGCGCGACCACGGGGACCTCCCGGGCCGTACATCATCCAGGCCAGGCCGACGCCGATCGCCATGAGCACGAAGACCGAGACCTGGATGCCGATCAGCGGGATCAGCGGCTCGGCCTCGGCCACGTGACCGAACACCGGGTCCAGCCAGTTCGGGAGGATGCCCGTGGGGTAGAGGACCGCGCCGAGCACGAGCGATCCGAGCGCCAGGATCATCATCGGGACCGTCATGGTCAGCGGCGACTCGTGCGGGTGCTGGTCGTCCTCCCAGCGGGCCTTGCCGTGGAAGGTCATGAAGAACAGGCGCGACATGTAGAAGGCCGTGATCCCGGCGCCCAGCAGAGCGACCAGGCCGAAGACCCAGCCCTGCCAGCCCGGCGCGGAGAAGGCGGACTCGATGATGTGGTCCTTGGAGAACCAGCCCGCGGTGAACGGGAAGCCGATGATGGCCAGCCACCCCGCCGCGAAGGTGATCCAGGTGATCTTCACCTCGCGGGACAGCGCGCCGAAACGTCGCATGTCGACGCGGTTGTTCATCGCGTGCATGACCGACCCGGCGCCCAGGAACATGTTGGCCTTGAAGAACCCCTGCGTGATGAGGTGGAAGATCGCGTACGTGTAACCGATCGGGCCCAGCCCGACGGCGAGCATCATGTAGCCGATCTGGGACATCGTCGAGGCCGCCAGGGCCTTCTTGATGTCGTCCTTCGCGCAGCCGACGATCGCGCCGTAGAGCAGGCTGACCGCACCGACGACGGCGACCGCGAGCCGGGCGTCCGGCGTGAGGTCGTAGATCGCCTGGCTGCGGGCCACCAGGTAGACGCCGGCGGTGACCATCGTCGCGGCGTGGATGAGCGCCGAGACGGGGGTCGGGCCGGCCATCGCGTCGCCCAGCCAGCTCTGCAGGGGGAACTGCGCGGACTTGCCGCAGGCCGCGAGCAGCAGGGCCAGGCCCATGAGGGTGAGGGTCAGGGGGCTGGCGCCCTCGGCGTTGCCGTGCACCGTGGCGAAGTCGAGCGCGCCGAAGGTGGCGAGCATCATCGCCATGGCGGTGATGAGCCCGACGTCACCGACCCGGTTGACGATGAACGCCTTGTTGGCGGCGGCCGCGTAGTCCGGGTTGGAGTTCCAGAAGCCGATGAGCAGGTAGGAGGCCAGACCGACACCCTCCCAGCCCAGGAAGAGCAGGAGGTAGGAGTCGGCCAGGACCAGGATGAGCATGGCTGCCACGAAGAGGTTCAGGTAGGCGAAGAACCGGCGCTTGTCCGGGTCGTGCTCCATGTAGCCCAGGGAGTAGACGTGGATGAGCGAGCCCACGAACGTGATGAGCATGACGAAGGCCATGGACAGCGGGTCCATGAGCAGCCCGGCCCGCAGGGTGAGGTCACCGACCGCCACCCACTCCCACAGCGGCAGCTGCAGGGCGCGGTCCCCGGGGGCGAACCCGGTCATCTGGACGATGACGAGCGCGCCGACCACGAACGAGCCCCAGGAGAGCACGGTGGCCAGCAGCGGCCCGAACGAGTCGGTGGCGCGACCGCCGACGAGCAGCAGGGCGGCGCCCAGCAGCGGCAGGGCGATCATGAGCCACCCGACCTGCGCCATACCCCCGGAGACAGCGTCGTAGGCCATGGGCTCGCTGGCCGCCAGAGCGAGCGACGAGAGCGGAATCACCTCGGTGCCTCCTTACAGCTTCAGCAGGTTGGCGTCGTCGACCGAGGCCGAGCGACGCGCACGGAAGATGGACATGATGATGGCCAGCCCGACCACGACCTCGGCGGCGGCGACGACCATGACGAACAGGGCGTAGACCTGCCCGTCCACGCTGCCGTGCATGCGCGCGAAGGTGACCAGGGCCAGGTTGCTGGCGTTGAGCATGAGCTCGATGCCCATGAAGACCATGATGTTGTTGCGCCGGGTCAGCACCGTCATGGCACCGAGCGCGAAGAGCACCACCGAGAGGTAGACGTAGGCCTCCAGACCCATCAGCGGCTCTCCTCCTCGTGCGCAGCCGTGTCGTCCAGGTGCAGCCGCCGGCCCTCGTCGTCGGTGGTGGCCACCTGACCCTCGGGGAGGTCACCCGGGAGGATGTCGCCCGGGGGCTCGCCCGCGGCGGTGCCGGTGGTCAGCCGGTAGTCGGCGGGGTTGGTGACCTGACCGCGCGCGACGAGCACGCGCGGGACGGACTCCTCCACGGGCGTGCCGTCAGGCCGCAGACCGGGGGTGTCGGCCGCGTTGTGGCGGGCGTAGACACCAGGGTTGGGCTTCCCCGCGAGCCAGGTGCCGCGGCGCAGGGCCTCGGTCGACATCTCGCGCTGGCCGCGGCTCGGGGTGAGCCGCTCGCGGTGGGCCAGCACCATCGCCCCCATGACCGCGATGACCAGCAGGGCGCCGAGCACCTCGAAGGGCAGCACCTGGCGCTCGAAGATCTCGCGCGCCAGGGCGGTGACGGTGCCCTCGCTCTGCGCGCCGTCCTCCAGGGTGACGTCCGGGGTGGGCCAGCGGACGGACGTCAGCGCCATCACCGCGCCGACGATGAGCAGCAGCCCGAGCAGTGCGGCCCAGAGGCGCTGGCCGCGCAGGGTCTCCACCATCGAGTCCGAGGCGTCCACGCCGATGAGCATGACCACGAAGAGGAAGAGCATCATCACCGCGCCGGAGTAGACGAACACCTGGATGATGCCGACGAACTCCGCACGCTGTGCGATGTAGATGACGCCCAGGCTGACCATGACCATGGCCATGGCCATGGCGGCGTGGACCGCCTTGCGCGCGAAGAGGAGCCCCAGCGCACCGACCACGGCGATGGCGGCCATCACCCAGAACAGGGTGACCTCCATCCCGGTGATCATCTCGGGGGCGGGGGTTGGGTTCACCGCGGGACCTCCTGCTGCTCCGCCTGCTCGCGCTCGGCGACGTAGTCCTTCTGGGCCTGGGTGGCACCGGTGACCTGGCCGCGGTAGTAGTCGCGCTCCTCCATACCCTCCGCCATCGGGAACGGCGGGGGGCATGTCGGGACCGACGGGAGCCAGCAGCTGGTGCTTCTCGTAGATGAGGGGCTGGCGCGCGGTGTCGGCCATCTCGTACTCGTTGGTCATGGTGAGGGCGCGGGTCGGGCAGGCCTCGATGCACAGGCCGCAGAAGATGCAGCGCAGGTAGTTGATCTGGTAGACGCGGCCGTAGCGCTCACCGGGCGAGAAGCGGGCCCCGGGGATGTTGTCGGCACCCTCGACGTAGATGGCGTCGGCCGGGCAGGCCCAGGCGCACAGCTCGCACCCCACGCACTTCTCCAGCCCGTCGGGGTGACGGTTGAGCTGGTGCCGGCCGTGGAAGCGCTTGGCGGTGGGGCGCTTGACCTCGGGGTACTCCTGCGTGGGCACCTTGCGGAACATCGTCGCGAAGGTGACGCCGAAGCCGGCGACGGGGGCGAAGAACTGGCCCAGGATCCCGGGCTCCTTCTTGCCGCCGGTGGGGTCGACGGACGGCTGCGCCGGCGGGGGCGCGCTCGGACGCCGCTGCGGGCTGGTGCTGCCCTCCGGGGTCGGGTCGGTCTGGTCAGCCACGGCTCTCCTCCGGGTCGTCGGTGGTGGTCGTGCTCGCCGGGACGGCGCTGGCCTGCTCCAGCCGGCGGCCGGCGCCGGGCTCGACGAGCGTCTGGCCCGGCAGCGGGGGCACGGGGTAGCCCTCCGCGAAGGGGTCGACCTCGTCGGGGACGGCCTCGCGCTCCTCCCGCTCGGCCGCGCGCCGTTGCGCGCTGCGGTCCCAGGCGAAGATCCCCAGGAGCACCACCAGGCCGATGCCCAGCAGGGTGAGGACGAGGTCGAAGCGGCCGCCGCCGAAGAAGCCCTCCTGGGCGGCACGGATGAGGATGACAGCGACCACCCACACCAGCGACAGCGGGATCAGCAGCTTCCACCCAGGTGCATGAACTGGTCGTAACGCACCCGCGGCAGGGAGCCGCGGAGCCAGACGTAGAAGAAGATGAAGCCCCACATCTTCAGGGTGAACCACAGCAGACCCCACCAGCCCTCGGAGAGCATGCCGTCCCCGATGAGGTTGAGCGGCCACGGGGCGTGGTAGCCGCCGAGGAAGAGCGTGGTCGCCAGGGCCGAGACGGTGAACATGTTGACGTACTCGCCCAGGAAGAACATGCCGAACTTCATCGAGGAGTACTCGGTGTGGAAGCCACCACCGAGCTCACCCTCACCCTCGGCGAGGTCGAAGGGCAGCCGGTTTGTCTCCCCGACCAAACCCATGGTGATGAGGTAGACGACGAAGGAGAAGAACAGCGGCACGACATACCACATCGGGATGCCGAGCCAGGTCTGCTGCGCCTGCGCGGCCACGATCTGGCTGGTGGACATCGACCCCGAGAACAGGAAGACCGCGACCAGGGACAGCCCCATCGCGATCTCGTAGGAGATGACCTGGGCCGTGGAGCGGATGCCGCCGAGCAGGGGGTAGGTCGAGCCCGAGGACCAGCCGGCGAGCACGAACCCGTAGGCACCGACCCCGGCGACCGCCAGCACGAGCAGCACCGCGACGGGGGTGTCGGTGAGCTGCAGCGGGGTGGTGTGTCCGAACATGCGCACCTCCCCCGCCATCGGGATGATCGCGAAGGAGACGAACGCCAGCGACCCCACCATGAGCGGCGCCGCGATGAACATCAGCTTGTCCGCGGCCTTGGGGGTGACGTCCTCCTTGAAGAACAGCTTGATGCCGTCCGCGGCCGTCTGGAGCAGGCCCAGGGGGCCGAACCGGTTGGGGCCGGGACGCTGCTGCATCCGGCCGATCACGCGGCGCTCGAACCAGATGACGATGACCACGGAGAGCATGAGGTAGACGAAGACCAGCGCGGCCTTGATGAGCGACAACCACCAGGGGGTGTCGCTGAAGTCGGCGGCCGGGAAGTCGCTGCGCGAGCCCAGCTCGGCACCGGCCGCGAGGATCTGCGGGTATGCGGTCACGACGCTCATGCCTCACCTCGGGACTCGGAGTGGTCGGCGGCGGTCAGCCGGACCACCGCGCCGGCGTCGACCCCCAGGGTCGCCCGGACCGCGGAGCCGGCGGAGTTGGTCGGGATCCAGACGACCCGGTCGTGCATGGGCGTCAGGGTGACCGGCAGGGTGAGCGACCCGCGGTCGGTGGCGACCGTGACCGCACCGTGCTCGTCGATGCCCAGGGCCGCGGCGGTGCCGGCGGAGATCCGGGCCCGCGCCTGCGGGGCGGTGCCGGCCAGGAACGGCTCGCCGTCCTGCAGACGGCCGGCGTCCAGCAGGTGGTGCCAGGTCGCCAGGACCGCCTCGCCCTCGCCCGGCGAGGCCGGGCCGGCGGGCGGGGTCCGCGGGGCCGCGGGCCGGGCCACGGACGACTCGTCCAGACCGCTGAGCTCGTGACGCAGCGCGGCCACCGAGCCGGCACCGAGCACCACGCCCATGACCTCGGCCAGGCGGTCGAGGACGACGTGGTCCGGGCTCGCCTGCGAGGCGAGCGCCTGGTCGAAGGGACGCAGCCGCCCCTCCCACGTGGCGTAGGCGCCGGCCTTCTCCTGCTGCGGGGCGACCGGAAGGATCACGTCGGCGAACTCGTGCACGTCGCTCTCGCGGATCTCCAGCGAGACCACGAAGGCCCGGGCGAGGGCCTCGCGGGCCAGCTGCGGGTCCGGCAGGTCGTCGATCTCGACGCCGCCGACCACGAGCGCACCGATCTCGCCGCGGGCGGCCGCGGCCAGGATCTCGGAGGTGTCCCGCCCCGGCTGCACCGGGACCGCACCGCCGTCGATGCCCCAGCGCGCGGCGACCTCGTCGCGCGCCGAGGGGTCTCCCACCGGGCGTCCGCCGGGCAGCAGGTTGGGCAGAGCGCCGACCTCGACGGCACCGCGCTCCCCCGCCCGACGGGGCACCCAGGCCAGGGCCGCCCCCGTGGAGCGGGCCAGCTCGGCGGCCGCGGACAACGCCCCGGGCACGGTGGCCAGACGCTCGCCCACGAGGATGACCGAGCCGTCGCCGAGGGCGTCGGAGGCCGCGTGGTAGGGGTTGGCGTCGCCGATGGGCTCCACCGCCCCGTCGACCGGTCGGGCCGCAGCGCCGGCGCGGTGCTCGGCCAGCGCCTGCAGCACCTCCGCCTCGGTCCCGGGCGCCGACGCCAGGAGGGTGCCACCGAGCTTGGTCAGGCCGCGGGTCTCGAAGGGGGCCACGGCGTAGACCGCGGTCCTGCTGCGGCGCATCGCCTTGCGCAGCCGCAGGAAGACGATGGGGCTCTCCTCCTCCGGCTCCAGCCCCACGAGGAGCACCGAGGTGGCCTCCTCGAGCGTGGCGTAGCTGACGTCGTGGTTGCCGGCGACGACCGCGGCCAGGAAGTCGGCCTCCTCGGCGCTGTGCGGGCGGGCGCGGTGGTCGACGTCGTTGGTGCCGAGCGCCAGCCGGGCGAACTTGGCGTAGGCGTAGGCGTCCTCGACGGTGACGCGGCCGCCGGGCAGCACCCCGGCCCGGCCGCGGGCCTGGGCCAGGCCGCGGGCGGCGGCGGCGTAGGCGTCCCGCCAGGAGGCGACGGCATACTCCCCGTCCGCGCCGCGGACGACCGGGTCGTGCAGCCGGTCACCCAGGGTCGGGTAGGGGAAGGCCCAGCGGCCCTTGTCGCAGTTCCACTCCTCGTTGACCTCCGGGTCGTTGATCGCCATCCGGCGCAGGACGACACCGCGACGGTGGTCGGTGCGGATCGCGCAGCCCGAGGCGCAGTGCTCGCAGACGCTCTCGGTGGACACCAGGTCGAAGGGGCGGGAGCGGAACCGGTAGGCGGCGCCGGTCAGGGCCCCCACGGGGCAGATCTGGACGGTGTTGCCGGAGAAGTAGGACTCGAACGGCTTCTCCTCGTAGATGCCCACCTGCTGCAGGGCACCGCGCTCGATGAGGGCGATGAAGGGGTCACCGGCGACCTGGTCGGAGAAGCGGGTGCACCGGGCGCACAGGACACAGCGCTCGCGGTCCAGGAGGACCTGGGAGGAGATGTTGACCGGCTTGGGGAAGGTGCGCTTGACGTCGTCGAAGCGGGAGGTAGGCCGGCCGTCGGACATGGCCTGGTTCTGCAGCGGGCACTCCCCGCCCTTGTCGCAGACGGGGCAGTCCAGCGGGTGGTTGATGAGCAGCAGCTCCATGACGCCGTGCTGCGCCTTGTCGGCGACCGGGCTGGTGTGCTGGGTGTTGACGACCATGCCCGGGGTGGCCACGATCGTGCACGACGCCTGCGGCTTGGGCATCGGCTTGACGTTGCCCTCGCGGTCGGGGGTGGCGACGTCGACCAGGCACTGCCGGCAGGCCCCCACCGGGTCCAGGAGCGGGTGGTCGCAGAAGCGGGGGATGTGGATCCCGGCCTGCTCCGCCGCCCGGATCACCAGGGTCCCCTCCGGCACGGAGACGGGGACGTCGTCGATGGTCAGCTCGACCATCTTCACGTCCGTCGCGGTCTGCTCGGCCGCCTTGTCGGTGATGCTCATGCGGGCTGGCTCTCCTTCGAGAAGAGGGTGTTGCGCTCCGGCGGGAAGAGCTCGTGCCAGGGGGTGTGCATCCCGGCCTCGAACTCCTCGCGGAAGTACTGGATACCGGAGGTGATCGGGCTGGTCGCGCCGTCGCCCAGCGCGCAGAACGCGCGGCCGAGGATGTTGTCGCAGATGTCCAGCAGCTTCTCGACGTCGCCCTCCAGGCCCTGGCCCTTCTCCAGGCGGGTCATGATCTGCTTGAGCCAGAACGTGCCCTCACGGCAGGGCGTGCACTTGCCGCAGGACTCGTGGGCGTAGAAGTCGGTCCACCGGGACACTGCGCGCACCACGGAGACCGACTCGTCGAAGATCTGCAGGGCGCGGGTGCCGAGCATCGACCCCTCGCTGGCGACCGACTCGAAGTCGAGCGGGACGTCGAGGTGGGCGTCGGTGAAGATCGGCGTCGAGGACCCGCCGGGGGTCCAGAACTTGAGCTTCCTGCCCCCGCGGACGCCCCCGGCCATCTCGAGCAGCTCGCGCAGCGTGATGCCCAGCGGCGCCTCGTACTGCCCCGGGCGCTCCACGTGACCGGAGAGGCTGAACAGACCGAAGCCCGTGGACTTCTCGGTGCCCATGTCGGCGAACCAGTCGGCGCCGTGCAGCACGATGGGCGGCACCGAGGCGATGGACTCGACGTTGTTGACCACCGTGGGACGGGCGTAGAGCCCGGCCACCGCGGGGAACGGGGGCTTGAGCCGGGGCTGGCCGCGCCGCCCCTCGAGGGAGTCGAGCAGGGCCGTCTCCTCGCCGCAGATGTAGGCCCCGGCCCCCGCGTGCACGGTGATGTCCAGGTCGAAGCCGGTGCCGAGGATGTCCTTGCCGAGGTAGCCCTTCTCGTAGGCCTCCTCGACCGCGCGCATGAGCCGGCGGTAGACGTGGACGACCTCGCCGCGCAGGTAGATGAACGCGTGGGAGCAGCCGATGGCGTAGGAGGTGATGATCATCCCCTCGATGAGGAACTGCGGGGCCGCCATGAGCAGCGGGATGTCCTTGCAGGTGCCGGGCTCGGACTCGTCGGCGTTGACGACGAGGTAGCGGGGCCCACCGTCGGGCGGGGGCAGGAAGCCCCACTTCATCCCGGTCGGGAAGCCCGCGCCGCCGCGGCCGCGCAGGCCGGAGTCCTTGGTGGCCGCGACCAGGTCGGCGGGGTCGTCCTGCAGCGCCTTGCGCAGCGCCTGGTAGCCCTCGTGCTGCTCGTAGGTCTCCATGGACCAGGAGCGCTCGGCGTCCCAGAACGCCGACAGGATGGGGGTCAGCTGGGTGCTCATGTGTCCTTGCCCTCCTCGCTCGTCTGCGTGTCCGTGGCGTCCCCGGCGTCCGGGGGGCTGTCCTGCACCCCGGTCGCGGGCACGGGGCCCTCGGCGGTCGGCTTCTCGTCCGGCTCGTTGGCCGCCTCGTTCACCGACAGGTGGCGACCGGCGGCGAGCCCCTCCTGCTGAGCGGCCTCGCTGGCCTCGGCGGCTCCCGCGTCGCCACCCCGGGGGGCGGTCCAGCCCTTCTCCTTGGCCAGGACCGTGCCCCGCAGCGAGGCCTCCCCGGCGCCGACGCCCTCGTCCGCGAGGCCGTCGGGGAAGCCGGCCAGGACGCGGGAGACCTGCTTGAACGTGCAGACCCGGGAGGGCCCGCGGGTCGGGGTCACCGACTCGCCGCTGCGCAGCCGGTCGACGACCTCCTTGGTGGACTCCGGGGTCTGGTGGTCGAAGAACTCCCAGTTGACCATCACCACCGGGGCGAAGTCGCAGGCGGCGTTGCACTCGACCCGCTCGAGGGTGATCCGGCCGTCCTCGGTGGTCTCGTCGTGACCGATGCCGAGGTGCTCGCTGACCTCGTCGAAGATCTGGTCGCCGCCCATGATCGCGCAGAGGGTGTTGGTGCAGACGCCGACGGTGTACTCGCCGTTCGGGTGGCGCTTGTACTGGGTGTAGAAGGTGGCCACCCCGCTGACCTCGGCCGTGGTGAGGTCCAGCTCCTCGGCGCAGAACTGCACGCCGCGGCCGGTGACGTACCCGTCCACGGACTGGATGAGGTGCAGCATCGGCAGCAGGGCCGAACGCTTCTGCGGGTAGCGGGCGATGATGGCGGCCGCGTCCGTCCGCAGCTGCTCCAGCACCTGGTCGTCGTAGGGCTCGTCCGAGGCGTGCAACGGTGCCTGCGGGTGCAGCGGCGACTCCGCGAACATGTGGTCGGAGCGGGCGACGCCCCGCTGCTGCTCCTGGGTGCTCCGGGTGTGGTCGGTGCTCACCGGTCCACGCCTCCCATCACGGGGTCGATCGAGGCGACGGCGACGATGACGTCGGCGACGAGGCCGCCCTCGGCCAGCGCCGAGGCCGCCTGCAGGTTGTTGAAGCTGGGGTCACGGAAGTGCGCACGGTAGGGGCGGGTGCCGCCGTCGGACACCAGGTGGCAGCCCAGCTCGCCCTTCGGGGACTCCACCGTGGCGTAGGCCTGACCCGGCGGGACCCGGAACCCCTCGGTCACCAGCTTGAAGTGGTGGATGAGGGACTCCATGGACTCGCCCATGATCTCGCGGATGTGGTCCAGGCTGTTGCCCTGGCCGTCGGCCCCGACGGACAGCTGGGCGGGCCAGGCGATCTTGCGGTCGGCCACCATGACCGGCTCGCCCTGGCTGGCGCGCAGCCGGGCGATGGCCTGCTCGACGATGCGGATCGACTGCCAGATCTCCTCCAGCCGGATGACCGTGCGCGCGTAGGCGTCGTGGTCGCGGCGGGTGATGACGTCGAAGTCGTACGTCTCGTACCCGCAATACGGCTCGGCCTTGCGCAGGTCGTGCGGGAGGCCGGTGGAGCGCAGGATCGGGCCGGTGATGCCCAGGGCCATGCAGTGCGCCAGCGACAGGTAGCCGACGTCGACGGTGCGGCCCTTGTAGATGGGGTTCTCCAGCAGCAGGAGCTCCAGCTCGTGCACCCCGTCGCGCAGCCCGGGCAGCTCGGCCTCCAGCAGGTCCAGGTGCTCAGGGAGCACGTCCTGGGCCACGCCTCCCGGGCGGACAAAGGCGTTGTTCATCCGCAGGCCCGAGACGGCCTCGATGAAGCGCAGGGTCCGCTCGCGCTCGCGGAAGCCGATCGTCATGATCGTGGTCGCGCCGAGCTCCATGCCACCGGTGGCGAGGGCGATCAGGTGCGAGCCGATGCGGTTGAGCTCCATCATCAGGACGCGGATGTCGTTGACGCGCTGCGGGATCTGGTCGGTGATGCCCAGGAGCTTCTCAACGCTCAGGCAGTAGGCCGTCTCGTTGAAGATCGGCGTGAGGTAGTCCATCCGGGTGCAGAACGTGGTGCCCTGCACCCAGGTGCGGTACTCCATGTTCTTCTCGATGCCGGTGTGCAGGAAGCCGATGCCGGCGCGGGCCTCCCGGACCGTCTCGCCGTCCAGCTCGAGGACCAGCCGGAGCACGCCGTGCGTCGAGGGGTGCTGCGGGCCCATGTTGACCACGATGCGCTCGGCACCGATCGCCGCGGCCTCGGCCGCGACGTCGTCCCAGTCGCCGCCGCCCGCGGTGAGGACCGGCCCCTCGTCGGGGTCCGTGGTGGGGCCGCCCTCGGCGTAGTAGTCCGTGGTCGGGCCCTGGGTCTCGTCGTGCGTGGTGGCCATCAGGTGTAGCTCCTCCGCTGGTCGGGGGCGGGGATGGTGGCGCCCTTGTACTCCACCGGGATGCCGCCGAGCGGGTAGTCCTTGCGCTGCGGGTGACCGGGCCAGTCGTCCGGCATGAGGATGCGGGTCAGGCCGGGGTGGCCCTCGAAGTCGATCCCGAACATGTCGAAGACCTCGCGCTCGTGCCAGTCGGTCGCGGGGTAGACGGTGACGATCGAGGGGACGCGGGCGTCGGACTCGGGGGCGGTGACCTCGAACCGGACGCGACGCATGCCGTGGGTGATCGACAGGAAGTGGTAGACGGCGTGCAGCTCGGCGCCGGTCTGCTCGGGCCAGTGGACGCCCGAGACGCCGGTGCAGATCTCGAACCGCAGCCGCGCGTCGTCCCGCAGCGGGCGGACCAGCTCGAGCAGCTGGTCGCGGTGGACGTGGATGGTGAGCTCGCCGCGGTCGACGACGACCATCTCGACGCCGGCCGCGAAGGCCTCGGGGGCCGCGGCCTCCAGGGCGTCGACGACATCGTCGAAGTAGGAGCCGTAGGGGCGCTCGGCCTGGCCCGGGAAGAGCACGGGCGCCTCGAGCCCGCCGTAGCCAGAGGTGTCACCGCTGACCGATCCGCCGAACATGCCCTGCCGGTGCGCCATCCGCACCGGCTCGCCGGGCACGGCGCGTCGCACCGCTCCCGCGCCGCCCTGCACCCACGCCTGGGCCGTGTCGACGACCTGCTCGGGGGTCTGCGGGGGGTGGTTGGCCGGGTCGTGCGTGGTCTCCTGGGCCGGGGCGTTCTTGTCCGGCGTCTCCGGTCCGGTGGGAGTGGTCGTCACGCCAGCAGCCCCTTCATCTCGCGCGTCGGCACAGCCCGCATCGCCGCCTCCTCGGCGGCGCGCGCCGCGGCGACCCGGTCCACGCCGAACTTGAACTCGCGGATCTGCTTGTGCAGCTCCAGAAGGGCGTTGAGCAGCATCTCCGGTCGCGGCGGACACCCCGGGAGGTAGATGTCGACGGGGACGATGTGGTCCACGCCCTGGACGATCGCGTAGTTGTTGAACATGCCGCCGGAGCTGGCGCACACGCCCATGGAGACGACCCACTTCGGGTTCGGCATCTGGTCGTAGACCTGGCGCACGACGGGGGCCATCTTCTGGGAGACCCGGCCGGCGACGATCATCAGGTCGGCCTGGCGCGGGGTCGCGGCGAAGCGCTCCATGCCGAAGCGGGCGATGTCGTAGTCGGGCGTGCCGACGGCCATCATCTCGATGGCGCAGCAGGCCAGGCCGAAGGTCGCCGGCCACACGGAGTACTGGCGCAGCTGACCGACCAGCCCCTCGACGGTGCCCAGCATGATCCCGCCAGGAATCTTGTCCTCAAGACCCATTCTCAACACCCATCTGCGTGAAGGAGCGGTGCGCGTGCGCACCGCCTGACGTCATACCCGGGATCAGTCCCACTCGAGCCCACCCCGGCTCCACTCGTAGACGAACGGGACCGAGACCACCACGAGGAACAGGAGCATCGCCAGCACCGAGAAGAGCCCGACCTGGTCGAAGGCCACCGCGAAGGGGTAGAGGAAGAGGACCTCGACGTCGAAGACGATGAACAGCATGGCGGTCAGGTAGTACTTGACCGGGACCCGGCCGCCCTCGTGAGCCTGGGGCGTCGGCTGGATGCCGCACTCGTAGGCCTCGGCCTTGGCCCGGTTGTAGCTCACCCGGCCCAGCAGGCCACCGCCGAAGACGGACCCGAAGGCGAAGAGGAGACCGAAGAAGAGGAAGAAGACGACCGGAAGATACGGGTGGTAGTCCATCAGAGCCTGGACTCCTTTCGGGACTCGCTCGGCGTCGGGCACGCCTTGGTCAGGGTCGGACGCAGTGCAATCCTAAGCGCACGCGTGCCGATCATGCGGCAGGGGTCATCCGGCTCAGCGCGTTGATGACGTGGTCGTCGAGGCGGCCGCCCCGCTCCTGCGGGAGGTTGGCCATGATCTTGAGCAGCAGGCGCATGAGGGCCTTGCGGGGCAGGCCGTAGCGGACGGCCAGACGCATGATCTCGGGCTTGCCGATGAGGGTGGCGAACTGCTTGCCGAGCATGTAGTAGCCGCCCAGGGCGTCCTTCATCACCGCCGGGTAGGACTGGAGCACCGCCTCGCGCTCGCCCGGGGTGGCGCGGGCCAGCGCGGAGGCGATGACCTCGGCCGCGTGCCGGCCGGCCTCCATCGCCTCGGCGATGCCCTCCCCGTTGAAGGGGTTGACCATCCCGCCCGAGTCGCCGACCAGGAGCAGGCCGCGGTCGTAGAGGGGCTGCCGGTTGAAGCACATCGGCAGCGCGGCACCGCGGATCGGACCCAGCTGGGTCTCCTCGGAGAAGCCCCACTCCGGCGGCATGGTCGCGACCCAGCGCCGCATGACGTCGCGGGAGTCGAAGGTGCCGAACTCCTTCGCGGTGTCGAGGATGCCCAGCCCCACGTTGGCGGTGCCGTCCCCCAGGGGGAAGATCCAGCCGTAGCCGGGCATGAGCACGTCCTGCCCGCCGTCCTCGCCCCTGGCCCACAGCTCCAGCCAGGACTCGAGGTAGTCGTCGTCGTGCCGAGGGGTCGTGAAGTAGGTGCGGACCGCCACCCCCATCGGGCGGTCGTCCCGCTTGGGGCGGTCCATGGCGAGCGAGAGCCGGCTCGAGACGCCGTCCGCGGCCACGACGACCGGCGCGCGGAACTCGCGGGTCTCCCCCGTGGCGCGGCCCCGCTCGTCCATGACCTTGGCGGTGACGCCGCAGACATCACCCCGGCGGTCGAGGATCGGCTCGGAGACGTTGGTGCGCTCGTGCAGGCGTGCACCCCGCGACTGCGCGTGACGGGCCAGGACCTCGTCCAGGTCGGTCCGCCTGCGGACCAGGCCGTACCCGGGGAAGCTCGCGTTGCCGGGCCAGTCCAGCTCCATCCGGACACCACCGCCGAGGATCCGCAGACCCTTGGTCCGGTGCCAGCCGTCCTCCTCGCGGTGCGGCACCCCGAGGCTGATGAGCTCCCGGACCGCACGGGGCGTCAGCCCGTCCCCGCAGATCTTGTCGCGCGGGAAGGACCCCTTCTCCAGCAGCAGCACGTCCAGCCCGTGCTGCGCCAGGTAGGCGGCCGTCGCCGACCCGCCGGGGCCCGCCCCGACGACGATGACGTCTGCCGTCTCGACCTGCTCACTCACGTCTGCCAGCCTCGCTTGTGACGACTTTCACGAACTCGGCCGAGTCTAGTCGCGCCTCCGGAGTGCCCCTGCCAAGCCCCTCCTGGCAGGAATTACCGACCGGCGGCGTGGCCCAAATGCCGTGCCCGGTCAGCGCAGGCGGCGCTCCGCGAGGTCGCCCAGCGTCGGGGGGCGCCCCCAGAGCTCCTCCAGCTCGGCGCACTGGGCCAGGAAGAGCTCGGCGCAGGCCAGGGCGTCGGTCAGTGCCGAGTGCGCGCGGTAGCGGGGCAGGCCGCGCCGGCGGCGGCACGCGTCGAGCCGGACCCGCCCCTCCCGCAGCTCCTGCACCGGGGTCCGCAGGACGAGCCGCCGCTCGACCTCCATCGTGTCCACGACCTGCAGACCGACGGTGCCGCCGAGGACCTCGCGGGACGCCGCCGCCAGGAAGGTGGTCTCCACCTGGGCGAAGTGGGCGAGCAGCACCCGACGGTGCGGGTGGACCGGGGGTATGGCGGTGCCGGTGGACGTGCTCGGCGCCTCCGGCAGGAACGCGGCGAGGACCTGCGGGAGCACCTCCTCCACGGGTGCGGCGGTGGCGAGATCGTCGTCGGTGAGGCCGTGGAGCGTGGCGGACTGGCCGACGTCACCGCGGGGGCGGACCGGCAGGTGCCGCGCGCCGGCGAGCAGGATCTGGCGGCCGCGGACGGGCACCATCCCGATGGCGAGCATCTCGTGGCGGCGCGGGTCCAGACCGGTCGCCTCGAGGTCCATCGCCAGCAGCTCCACCTCGGCCAGGGGGGTGTCTGCAGGCACGGTGGGTGCTGCGGCCAGGTCGGCGAGGACCCCGGCCGGCGGCCGCGACGACCGCCTCGACGGACCACGGCGCCCGAAGATCCCCACGAGGTCCTCAGCCGACCTGCGGCAGCCGCGAGGTCAGCCCCTGCTGAGCCGTCCGCACGATCTGGAACGCGTCGCGCAGGTGACGGCGGTCCAGCCCGCTGAGCCGCCCCGGGTCCAGGTGGTTGTCGGGCTGCCGGCCGAGCCGGACCTGCTCGGCCTGGTGGCGCAGCCGCAGGTAGGACAGCAGCTCGAAGGCGTCCCGCAGGTCGGCGGCCCCCTCCGCGGACAGCTGCCCTCGGGTCGCCGCCACCTGCAGCCGCTCCCCGGTGCCGAGGGCGGTCGAGCCGGCGCGCAGGGTGTGGACCCGGGCGAGCTGCACGATCGCCGCGACGCCGCGCTTGAGGTCCAGCGTGTCCCGGTGCTCCCCCGCGTCCTCGAGCACGAAGTGCCGGAAGAAGCCGATCGGCGGGCGCATGCGCGAGGCCTGGCCGGTGAGGTAGGCCATGAGCAGGTCCGACCGGCCCCCCGCCGGGACCACCTCGGCCCGCAGCCGCTCCACCAGCGAGGCGTCACCGTGGACGGCCCGCATGTCGTAGAAGATGGCCGCCCACAGGACCGCCTCCGGCCTGGGCTCGTGGCTCCATCGGGCGAACTGCGCCCGCCACTGCCCCGCCGTCATCCGCCACTGCGGGTTGGTGGCCATGACGTCCCCGTCGCAGCGGCGCCAGCCGCACGCCTCCAGGCCTGCGGTGACCCGCTCGGCCAGCCCGGCCCACCACGGGTCGTCCGGGTCGGCGTCGTCGGCCAGCACCAGGGCGTGGTCCTGGTCGCCGCCGAGCCCGACCTCCTCGCGGGCCACCGACCCCAGCGCCGCCCAGGCGTAGCCGCCCGGTGGACCGCCGTGGCCCCCGGCCTCCAGCTCGGCGGCGGCCAGCTCCAGGAGCCTGGTCGTCACGGCCTCGACCAGCTTCGTGGTGACCCGGCCGATGTCCTCCGCCGTCGCGTCCTCGGCCACCAGCTGCTGGACGACCGAGGGGATCCGGCGCGCCTGCTCGACCACCCCGTCCAGGTGCTCCTGGGAGGCGATGTCCGACACGAGGTAGACCGGGTTGGACCGCTCCAGCCGGACCAGGTCGGTGGTGGTGACCAGCCCCACGACGCTCCCGTCGTGCCCCAGGACGGGCAGGTGGTGGATGTTGCGGGCCGTCATCTCCAGCAGCACCTCGAGGGCGAGGGCCCCCTCCCCCACGGTGACCGGGCCGGCGGTCATCACCTCGCTCACCGGCCGCTCCGGCGACACCCCGGCTGCCAGCACGCGGCGCCGCAGGTCGCGGTCGGTGACGATCCCCAGCAGCCGTTCCCCCTCCATGACGAGCAGGGACGACACCGAGGCCTCGGTCATCACCCGGGCCGCCTCGGCGATGCTCGTCCCCGGCCCGGTGCCCACCGGCTCGGCCCGGATGAGGTCGCGCACCGACGTCCGCAGCACCGCCGACCCCCGGCTGGAGGACTGCAGCTGCCCCAGGGCCGTGCGGATCCGCCCGTGGTGGGTCGCGGCGAAGTGGACGGCCACCGCGGGGTGCCTGCCCGCGAGCTCGTCGAAGTCGGCCTGCGGCAGGGTCAGCAGCAGCGTGTCCTCCCGGGCGTGGACGGCATACCTCGTCGGTCCGTGCTCGACGACCGCGGACATGCCGAAGGCCCCGCCCGCGCCCACCCGGTCCACCAGCTGACCGTCGTCGGTGATGTCGACCGCCCCCGAGCGGACGAGCCACAACCGGTCGCCCCGCTGGCCCTGCGGGAGGATCTCGGTGCCCCGCCGGGCGTAGGTCATGGTGAACCGTCGCGGCAGGTCGTCGAGCACCTCGGGCGGCAGCGCGTCGAAGGGAGGGTGCTGCGCGAGGAAGTCGCGGACCTCCACCAGCTCGACATCCATGTCGTTCCCTTCCTTCCCGGGGCGGCTCTGCGCCCCGACCGCCTAGGTCAGCCCGCCCGCCCGCCCGGGCGCGACGGCGTGGTGGAGCGCGACGATCCCGCCGGTCAGGTTGCGCCAGCGCACCTGCTCCCAGCCGGCGGCGCGGATCTGCCCGGCGAGCGCCCGCTGGTCGGGCCAGGCGCGGATCGACTCGGTGAGGTACTCGTAGGACTCCGGGTTGGAGGAGGTCGCGCGCGCGACGGCGGGCAGCACCCGCAGCGCCACCTTGTCGTAGGCGGTCGACAGGACCGGGACCGTCGGGGTGCTGAACTCCATGACGAGCAGCCGCCCGCCCGGCCGGGTCACGCGCAGGAACTCCCGCAGCGCCCGGTCGACGTCGGCGACGTTGCGCAGCCCGAAGCTCATCGTCACGGCGTCGAAGGACCCGTCGGCGAACGGCAGGGCCATCGCGTCCGCCGCGGTGAAGGGCAGGTCGGGACGCCGGCGGTGGCCCTCGCGGAGCATGCCCACCGAGAAGTCGGCGGGCACGACCTGGATCCCCCGGTCGGCGTAGGGGACCGACGAGACACCCGTGCCGGCGGCGATGTCGAGCACCCGCTCGCCGGGCCGGGCGTCGACAGCCCGCGTGGCGGTGCGGCGCCACAGCCCGTCCAGGCCGCCCGTGAGCACGGTGTTGGTGAGGTCGTAGCGCCGGGCCACGCCGTCGAACATCTCGGCGACCTCCGAGGGCTGCTTGTCCAGGTGCGCGCGCGTGGGGCTCATGACGGTCATCCTCCCACCACGGCCTACAGTGGTCCGCTGTGTCCCCCGAGGTCCCCCGGCTGCGCGTGCGCACCGTCGCCGTCGACGCCACCGGCGACCTGCTGACCCGGGTCCCCGACGAGGTCGACCCCCGGGAGGTCGTGGCCTGGCTGCGGGAGGGTGACGGGATGGTCGGGTGGGGCCGCGTCGCGCAGGTCGAGACCTCCGGGGCGGACCGCTTCGCGCGGGCCGAGGACTGGTGGTCGGCACTGCGGTCGCACGCGGAGGTGGAGGACGAGGTCCGGCTGCCGGGCTCCGGGCTGGTCGCCTTCGGGTCCTTCGCGTTCTCGGCCGACTCCGTGGACGCCAGCGTGCTCACCGTCCCCCGCGTGCTCATCGGCCGGAGGGACGGCCTGGCCTGGATCACGCACGTCGTCGTCGGGGAGGAGCCCTGGCCCGCCACCCACCCCGCCGAGATCCTGTCGCGGACCAACCCCGCGCTGGGCCGGCTCGACCCCCTGGTCGAGACCGAGGGGAGCGTCGCGCCCCAGGACTGGCCGCAGGTCGTCTCCCGGGCGATCACCCGGATCGCCGCGGGGGACGTGGACAAGGTGGTGCTCGCCCGCGACGTCGCCGTCCACCACCGGGACGGGCGACCGGTGCGGATCGCCCCGGTCCTGGAGCGGCTCGAGAAGAGGTATGCGGCCACCTGGACGTTCTCGGTCGCCGGCCTGGTCGGGGCGACCCCCGAGATGCTCGTCCGGCTCCAGGGCGGCCGGGCCCGCTCCCGCGTGCTGGCCGGCACCCTCCGTCGACCCGACGGCGTCCCCGCCCCGGAGCGACCGGCCGGCCTCGCCGCCCACGCAGACCCCCGGATGAGCCTGGTCCGCAGCGAGAAGGACCTGGACGAGCACGCCTACGCCGTCCGCTCGGTCGCCGAGGCCCTCGCACCGCACTGCACCGACCTGGTCGTGCCCGAGGCGCCCTACGTGCTGGAGCTGCCCGACGTCTACCACCTCGCCAGCGACCTGAGCGGGACCCTGCGCAGCGGCGCCACGTCGCTGTCGCTGGCGGCGGCGCTCCACCCCTCCGCGGCGGTGTGCGGCACGCCCACCGACGCGGCCTTCCGGGTCATCGCCGAGCTCGAGGGCATGGACCGGGGCCGCTACGCCGGTCCGGTGGGCTGGGTCGACGGCTCGGGCGACGGGGACTGGGGGATCGCCCTGCGCTGCGGCGAGCTCGCCGACGACCGCCACTCGATGCGCATCTTCGCCGGTGGGGGCATCGTGGCCGCGAGCGACCCCCAGGCCGAGCTGGCCGAGACCGAGGTCAAGCTCAGCGCCATGCGCCACGCCCTCGGGCTGGGGTGACCCTGGCGTCCGGCGCGGCCCTGCGCACTCAGCCCTGGTGCGCCTGGATCCAGTAGCGCCGCTTCGGCGGGCCGCCGCCGGGTTGCGGCCGGACGTCCTCCAGCACCCCGCCGCACCGCTCGATGGTCCTCGCGGAGGCCTCGTTGTCGTCGTCGCACGTCACCAGCACCCGGTCGACCCCGAGGGCCGCCAGCCGGCGCACCGCCTGCGCCAGGATCTGCGAGCCGTAGCCCTGCCGCCGGAACTGCGGGGCGACGGCATACCCGACGTGCCCTCCGACCTCCTCCAGGAAGGGGGTGAGCCGGTGACGGACGGAGACCCGGCCCACGGGCTCGCCCTCGACCTCGGCCACGAGGAAGTCGGCCGGCACCCGACCCTCGGGCAGACCCACCCCGCGCGACTCCCGCTCGACCTGCGCCAGCACGTGCGGCCACGGGCCGTCGGCGAGGAGGAACTCGAAGTCCTCCCGGGCCAGCTGCTCGTGCATCGCGCGCAGGGTCGCCTCGTCCTCGGCGGTCGGTGGTCGCAGCCGCAGCGTCATCCCGACATCCTGCCCGAGGCCGTCCCGAGCCGGTCGGCCGCCCGCCGGTGTCGCACCGTCATCACCGGGGAGAGCACCACCATGAGGGCCAGGAAGGCGACGACGAGCAGCAGCGCCCGGTCCAACCCGACCGCCTCGCCCAGCAGCCCGATGGTGGGTGCCCCGAAGAGGAAGGCGCCGTAGGCGATGGTCGAGACGACGGTGATGGCCCGGTTGCCCCGCCCCGGGACCTCCCCTGCCGCCGACATCGCCGCCGGGAAGACGGCCGACACGCCGAGCCCCCACAGCAGGCCCCCGACGATGGCCAGCGGCAGCGAGGGCACCAGCGTGACCACGAGGATCCCGGCCGCCGCCAGCACCCCGCCGACGCGCACGACCCCGGCGCGCCCGAGCCGGTCGGTCGCCGGGCCCGCGAGGACCCGCCCGACCGTCATCGTGACGTTGAAGGCGGTGAGGGTGAGGGCCCCGAAGGCCGCGGGCGCGCCCTGCACGTCCACCAGCAGCAGCGCCAGCCAGTCGTTGGCGGCCCCCTCCGCGAGCGCGGCCGCCAGGCAGACCAGGCCGATGAGGACCTCCACCCGGGTGAGCCCGGAGCGGGCGGGTGCCGGCTCCGCCGGGGACGGGGTATGCGGTGCGCCGGGCTCGTGCACCTCCCGCACGAAACGCCGCAGCGCCGTCACCGCGACGACCGCGGTGACGGCCGCGAGGACCGGCAGCTGGACCAGCCCCACCCCGCGCCAGGCCGCGAGCGCGCCCGCACCCGACCCCAGGACGGCCCCGAAGGAGAAGGCGGCGTGGAAGTAGGGCATCCACGCCCGGTCCCGGTGCCGCTCGACGTGCGAGGCCTGGATGTTCATCGCGACGTCCCACACGCCGACGGCCGTGCCCGTGACGACGAGCGTCGCGAGCAGGGCGACCACGGACGGCGCCGCGGCGAGCGCGGCATACCCGGTGCAGGCGACCAGCACAGCGGCGCTCACCACCGCCCGGCTGCCGAAGCGGTCCACCAGCCGCCCGGTGAAGGGCATGGCCAGGAGCGACCCGACCCCCATCCCCATGAGGGCCAGCCCGAGCTCGGCCGTGGTGGCCCCGACGGCGTCGCGCAGGGCCGGCACCCGCGCCACGGTCTGCCCCATCGCGAAGCCGGCCGCGGCGAAGACCACCAGGACGGCGCCGACGCTGCCGGGGGCGCCGCCGGGCCGCTCAGCCACGCAACGCCCGGACCCGGTCGCGCAGGGCGCGGTGCGTGGACCGGTCGACCGGCACGACCAGCACCCTCAGACCGCCGGCCGGCTCGGCGAGGGCCCGCGCGAGCTCCTCCGTGGTCCCGACCCGCCGGTGGTCGACCCCGTGGGCGGCGCACAGCGCTGCCAGGTCGGTGCCGTGCGGGGTGCCGAAGATCCGCTCGGTGGCGGCGACCGCCTCGGCCGTGGCCGACCGGGCCGGCTCGCCGTACTCGAGGGTGCTGAAGATGCCGCCGCCGTCGTCGTCGACCACGACGACGGTCAGGTCGGGCACCGGCTCCGCCGGGCCGATGAGCAGCCCGTTGGTGTCGTGCAGGAAGGTCAGGTCCCCCATGAGGGCGACGGTGCGTCCGGAGGTCGTGAGAGCCACCCCCACCGCGGTGGACACGGTGCCGTCGATGCCCGCGAGGCCGCGGGAGGCGACCACGCGGGCCGCGGACCCGGTGCCGTCGTGGGCCAGGGCCAGGTCGCGCGGCGCGTTGGACGAGCCGAGGACGAGCACGTCGTCCTCGCCCAGCACCGCCGCCACCGCCGCCGCGACGCCCGGCCCGGTCGCCCCCTGCGTGGCCTGCCGCACCCCCGGCGTGAGGGCCCGCCCCGCCCCCACCCACGCGTCCACCCAGTCCTGCCACCCCTTCGCCCTGGCGGGCGGGACGCCCAGCACCCCGGCCCCGTGCACCCGGTGCACCACGTGGGACGGGTCGGTCCAGGCCGCGGCGGGCGAGACCTGCTCGACGACCGTCCCCGGCCGCCGCAGCAGCGCCCCCAGCTCGCGGAAGAGCGTGAGCCGCCCGACCACCACGACGCGGTCGGGGGCCAGCCGCGCCTCCAGCTCGGGGTCACCCGCCGCCAGCCGGGCCGCGAGCAGCACCCCGTGCGGCACGACCGTCCCCCCGACGGGCAGGACGCCGAAGGGTTCGGCCAGCACAGGCCACCCGGCGTCCTCGGCCCAGAGCAGCGCACGGCGCGTCAGCGCCGGCTCCGGCAGATCCCCCAGCAGCACGAGGGTGCGCCCGCCGGTGTCCCCGTCCGGGTCGACCGGTCGGCCGGCCACCCCCGGCACGGCCTCCGCGCGCGTCCACGGCCCGCCGTCCTCCCGGCCACCGAGCCCACCGGGCCCTGCCGGCCCCCGGCCGAGCGCCGGCCCGCCCCCGTCCGCCGGGTCCGGCGCGAGGGGGTCGCGGAAGGCCACGTCGATGTGCACCGGACCCCCGCCGTAGGGGTCGGTGCGACCTGTGGCGGCGGCGAGCGCCCGGCAGACGGTGGTCCGCCAGAAGGCCCCGGCCGCGTCGTCCACCGCCCCGGGGGCCGGCAGGTCGGTCTCCCACCGGACGGCCCGGCCGAAGAGCCCGGGCTGGACGGTGGTCTGGTTCGCCCCCGTGCCGCGCAGCTCGGCCGGGCGGTCGGCGGAGACAACGACGAGCGGCACCCCGGCGTGGTGCGCCTCCAGGACGGCCGGGTGCAGGTTGGTGACCGCGGTGCCGGAGGTGGTGACGACCGGCACCGGCAGCCCGGTGGCGCGCGCCATACCGAGCGCCAGGAAACCTGCCGAGCGTTCGTCGACCCGCACGTGCAGCCGCAGCCGCCCGGCGCGCTCGGCCGCCTCCAGGGCGTAGGCCAGCGGCGCGGAGCGGGACCCCGGGGCCAGCACCGCCTCCCGCACCCCGCCTCGGACGAGCTCGTCGACGAGGACGGTCGCGAGCGCGGTCGAGGGGTGCACGTGCCGATCGTGCCATGCCGAGGCGCTCCCCTAGAGTGAGGCCCTATGGCCTCGAGCTTCGAGATCGACCTCAAGGACGCCGACGCTCCCCTGGTGCTCGCCCTGGACGTCGGCTCCTCCGCCACCAGGGGCATGATCTACGACGCGCAGGGACGGCCGGTCGGCCGGCGCGCCAAGGTCTCCCACTCCTTCACCGTGGTCCCCGGCGGGGGCTCGGAGATCGACCCCGACCAGGTGGTCACCGAGATCGAGCAGGTGATGGAGGAGCTGCTGGGGGGCCTGCGCAAGGAGCAGGTCGCCGCGGTGGCGATCGACACCTTCGCCTCGTCCCTGGTCGTCGTCGACGCCGACGGCTCGCCCCTCACCCCCTGCTACACGTATGCCGACGCCCGTCCCGGCTCCCAGGTGGAGGGGCTGCGGAAGGAGCTGTCGGAGGAGCGCCTCCAGCAGCGCACGGGCACCCGCGTGCACGCGAGCTACTGGCCCGCGCGGCTGCGCTGGCTGTCGGCCGAGCAGCCGGAGGTCATGGAGCGGGCCGCGCACTTCCTGTCGCTGGGCGACTACGTGCTGCGGGCGCTCACCGGTGCCCTCGGCACGGGCACCTCGACGGCGGCGTGGACCGGCCTCGTCGACCGGCACACGGCGCAGTGGTACCCCGAGCTGGTGGAGATCTGCGGGATCGGCCTGGAGCAGCTGCCGCCGATCCACCACCTGGACCAGCCCCTGGAGATCGGTGACAAGCAGCGCGCCCGGCTGGCCCGGCGCTGGCCGGCCCTCGCGGACGCCCGCTGGTTCGCCGCCATCGCCGACGGCCTGGCCGCCAACGTCGGGCTCGGCGCGCACGACGAGACCGCCATCGGCGCCTCCTGCGCGACGTCCGGGGCGCTGCGGGTGCTCGTGCGCGTCATGCCCGAGGAGCTCCCCCCGGGCCTGTGGTGCTACCGCGTCTCCCACGACCGCTCCCTCATCGGCGGGGCTCTCAACGACGTCGGCCGGGCCCTGGCCTGGGCCGAGGTGACCCTGGCCCTGGACCAGGTGGACCCGGACGACCTCGCGGAGGCGCTCACGGCCGAGCCGCACGAGACGACCCCGCTCGTGCTGCCCTTCTTCACCGGCGAGCGCAGCACCGGATGGGCCGCCGACGCCCGCGCGGTGATGACGGGGGTCACGGCCGCCTCCACCCCCGCCGAGGTCTACCGCGGGGTGCTCGAGGGCATCGCCCTGGCCTACGCCCGCATCGCCGCCCAGCTCCGGGAGGTGGCCCCGCAGCCGGAGAAGCTCTACGCCGGCGGCTCGGTGGCCGCCGGCCACCCCGAGCTGATGCGGGTGCTGGCCGACGCCATGCGCACCCCGGTGACCCCGGTGACGATCAAGCGCTCCACGCTGCACGGCACGGCCCTGCTGGCCCTGGAGTCCGTGGCCCCCGGGGTGCGGCGGGCCCGGCCCGACCGGGGCACGACGCTCACGCCCGACTACGACCGGCGCCCCTACTACACCGAGCGCTTCGAGCGCTTCGCCAGGGTCTATGACGCCCTCTACGGGTGATCCGTTGATCGGCGGGCCGTGGGGACCCTGAGGTCGCTGGCCGACGACCTGCGCGCCCGGTCCGACGCCGAGCTCGTGGCCCTGCTGGAGGCCCGTCCGGACCTCGCCCGCCCGGCACCGGCCGACGTCACCGCCCTGGCCGCCCGCGCGACGACGCGGGCCTCCCTCCACCGCGCGCTCGACGGGCTGGACCTGGCCCACCTCCAGGCGCTGGAGGCCGTGGTGGTGGCCTCGCCGTGCGAGGCGGCCCAGGTCGCCGCCCTCCTGGCCACCGACGAGCGACGGGCGGGCGAGCTGCTCGACCGGCTGGTCCTGCTCGCCCTGTGCTGGCGCTCCCCGGAAGGGGTGCGCGCCACCCGGGCCGTGGCCCAGGTGCTGGGCGAGGAGGACGACCGGCCCGGCGGCCCCGGCCCGGCGGCCACCGGGTCGGCGGCGACGACGTTCGGACCGGCGGGGCTCGGACCAGCCGGGCCGGAGGTCCCGGAGGGTGACGCCCTGGACGCCGCCCTGGCCGCGACCGACGGACCGGCCCGGCACCTGCTCGACGCCCTGACCTGGGGTCCGGCCACCGGGGCGCTGAGCCGCAGCGGCCCGATGGCGGCCGCCGGGACCGCCCTGGTGGAGGCCGGGCTGCTGCTGCGGGTCGACGAGGACCACGTGGTGCTGCCGCGACAGGTGGCCCTGGCGCTCCGGGGTGGCCGGCTCCACCGGCACCCCGCCGTGGACCCGCCCCGGGTGCCGACCTCCCACGTGGCGCAGGAGGTGGTCGACGCCGCCGCCGGTGGCCGGGCCGGCGACCTGGTCGTCCTGGTCACCGAGATCGTCGACCGGTGGGGCGTGCGTCCCCCGCGCGTCCTGCGCTCCGGCGGTCTGGCCGTCCGCGACCTGCACCGGCTGGCGGCCCACCTGGAGATCCCGGAGGCCGAGACGGCCTGGCTGCTGGAGACCGCCCACGCGGCCGGTCTGCTCGGCGTCGACGACCGCCGCGGCGACGAGCCGTCGTGGGTGCCGACCACCGACGCCGACGGCTGGCTGCTGGTCGACGCGGGCGAGCGGTGGGCCCGGCTGGCGGCGGCCTGGTGGTCCATGTCGGCGGCCCCCTCCCTGGTCGGGTCGGGCGAGGGAGGCCGGGTCAACGCGCTCACCACGGCGACCTCCTACCCGCCGGCCCGGCGGCGGCGGCACGACGCCCTGGCCGCGCTGGCCGCGCTGCCCCCCGGCGCGGTGGCCGACGCCGAGCACCTGGGCGAGCTGCTGCGCTGGCGGCACCCGATCCGGGCCGCGCGGGCCGGCGGTGACCCCGCCTCGGGTCCGGAGGTCGTCCTGCGCGAGGCGGAGTGGGCCGGCATGACGGGCCGGGGCGCGCTGTCGACGCCCGGGCGCCTGCTCCTCGCCGGGGCCCAGGACACCTCGGACCAGGAGCGCCTCGCGGCGGCTGCCCGGGCGATGGAGCCGCTGGTCCCGCCCGCCGTGGACCACGTGCTCCTGCAGGCCGACCTCACCGCGGTCGCCCCCGGGCGCCTGGACGGGGCCGCCCGCACCCTGCTGCACCTGGTGAGCGACATCGAGTCCCGCGGGGGCGCCAGCGTGCACCGGTTCACCGAGACCAGCGTGCGACGGGCCCTGGACGCCGGCTGGTCCGCCGACCGGCTGCTCACCGAGCTGGCGGCGGTGTCCCGCACCGGCGTCCCCCAGCCCCTGGACTACCTCGTGCGGGACGTCGCCCGGCGCCACGGCCAGGCCACCGTCGGCGCCTGCGCCGCCTACCTGCGCTCCGACGACCCCGCCCTGCTCGACCGCGTCGAGCACGACCGCGCCCTGTCGGTGCTGCAGTGGCGGCGCGTCGCCCCCACGGTGCTCGTGAGCCCCGTGCCCGCCCCCACCGTCGTCGACCTGCTGCGCGAGGAGCAGTACGGCCCGGTGGTCGAGGGCGCGGGCGGTGGTGCCGAGCTGTTCCCGCAGACCGCCCGGCGGGTCCAGCGACGGGCCGCTGCCCCGGTGCGGGTGTCCGGCGTGGACCGGCAGGTCGCCACGGCGGTGGTGGGGATCGTGCGGCGTGGCGAGGGGGCTGCGGAGCGCGGGTCCGAGGACCTGGCCACCGACCCCGTGGTCATCGCCGCCACCCTGCGCGAGGCCGTGGCCGAGGGTGGGGCCTGCTGGATCGGGTATGCCGACGACGCGGGCGGGGTGGCGACCCACCTCGTGCGGCCGCTGGGCCTGGAGGCCGGTCGGGTGCGCGCCGCGGTGGGGGACGGGGACGTGGTGCGGTCCTTCGGGCTGCACCGGATCACCGGGGTCCGCCCCGCCGGCTGAGCCTGCTGGGGCCGGTCGAGCCCGCTCGGCCCGGCCGCGCCCGCTCAGCCCGGGGTGGACCGCGCGGTACGGCGACGGTCGGCGGCCCGGCGACGGCGGCCCGCGAGCTCCTCCCGCATCTCCGGGTCGTCCATGACGAGGTAGACCAGACCGCAGTCCTGCGGCCCGGTCACGCCGGGCTGGCAGAGGCTGCAGGGGTCACCGGGGCGTATGGGGCACTGCGGCGTGGGGGCCCGCCGCGCGCCGGGCGGGCTCATCCCAGGGAGCGCAGCGCCGCCGACAGCCGCTCCCGGGCGTCCGCGGCGACCTCGGCCAGGGCTTCCCCGGCCAGCTGCTGCATGGCGTCGGGGTCGAAGGCCTCGACCCGGGTCGTGCCGTCGCCCAGGTCACGGACGGCGACGTTGCAGGGCAGGACCGTCGCGACCGCCGGGTCGATCTGCAGGGCACGGTGCGCCAGCGCCGGCCGGCACGCCCCGAGCACGACGTGGGCGGGCACGTCGACGTCCAGCTTGGCCTTGAGCGTGGCCGCCCGCGACCGCCGGGTCGATCTGCAGGGCACGGTGCGCCAGCGCCGGCCGGCACGCCCCGAGCACGACGTGGGCGGGCACGTCGACGTCCAGCTTGGCCTTGAGCGTGGCCGCGAAGTCGATCTCGGTGAGGATGCCGAAGCCCTGCTCCTGCAGCGCGGCCCGGGTGGCCTCGACCGTCGAGGCGTAGTCCCGGGGGACGGTGACCTCCAGCACGTAGCTCATCGCGCCGCCCCCTCCTGGACCTCGGCGGCCGACCGCTCGGCGAGCTGGCGGTGCACGTCGTCCATGTCGAGGTCGCGGACGGCCTGGATGACCTGCTCCAGGGCGGGCGCGGGGAGCGCGCCGGCCTGCTCGAAGACCAGGATGCCCTGGCGGAAGGCCATGAGCGTGGGGATCGACATGATCTGCGCGGAGGCCGACAGCTCACGCTCGGCCTCGGTGTCCACCTTGCCGAAGACGATGTCCTCGTGCTGCTCGCTCGCCGCCTCGTACACGGGGGCGAACATCCGGCACGGGCCGCACCATGAGGCCCACCAGTCGACGAGGACGATCTCGTCGTTCTCGAGGGTGCTGGCGAAGTCGGTGGCGGTCAGGTCCTTGGTGGCCATGGTGGATCTCCTCTGCCTGGGGCGATGGACACGGTCGACAACGAACATACCCCCTGGGGTATTCCTGCGATCAGAAGACGCGCACCCGGTCCTGCGGCGCCAGCCAGAGCCCGTCGCCCTCGGCCGTGCCGAAGGCCTCGTGGAAGGCGTCCACGTTGCGCACGGTGTTGGCGCGCAGGTCCGCGGGGGCGTGCGGATCCACCGACAGCAGCCGGCGCGCCTCCTCGGGACGGGCCATCGCCCGCCACACCGAGCCCCAGCCCAGGAAGAACCGCTGGTCACCCGTCCACCCGTCGAGCTCCGGGGCCGTCCCGTCGTTGGCGATCGTGTAGGCCAGGTGGGCCAGCTCCAGGCCGCAGAGGTCCCCGATGTTCTCGCCCACCGTCAGGCCGCCGTTGACGGTGGCCTCCTCGCCGGGGATGTCCCGCGGCGAGAGCGCGGAGAACTGCGCGACCAGGCGCTGGGCCCGCTCGTCGAACCGCGCCCGGTCCTGCTCGGTCCACCAGTCGGTGAGCGACCCGTCGCCGGCGTAGCGGCTGCCCTGGTCGTCGAAGCCGTGGCCGATCTCGTGCGCGATGACCGCGCCGATGCCGCCGTAGTTGACGGCGTCGTCGGCGTCCACGTCGAAGAACGGGGGCTGCAGGATCGCGGCCGGGAAGACGATCTCGTTGAGCATCGGGTGGTAGTAGGCGTTGACCGTCTGGGGCGTCATCAGCCACTCGTCCCGGTCGATCGGCCGGCCGATCTTGGCCAGCTCCCGGTCGGTCTCGAAGGCCGCGCCCCGCCGCACGTTCCCGACGAGGTCCTCGGGGTCCAGCTCGTAGGCGGTGTAGTCGCGGAAGGTGGGCGGGTGCCCGACCTTCGGGCGGAAGGCGGCCAGCTTCTCCAACGCCTTCTCACGGGTCTGCGGGCCCATCCACTCCAGCTCGCCGATCCGACGGCGGAAGGCCTCGGTGACGTGGGCGACCAGCTCGGTCATCCGCGCGTGGGCCTCCGGCGGGTAGTGCGCGGCGACGTAGAGCTCCCCGGCGGCCTCACCCAGCAACGACTCGACCAGCGCGACGCCCCGCTTCCAGCGCTCCTTGTTGGCCGGGGTGCCGCTGAGCGCGGTGCCGTGGAAGGCGAAGTGGGCGGCGACCAGCTCGTCGTCGAGGTAGGGCGCCAGACCGTCGACGGTACGGACGGCGAGCCAGGCCTGCCAGTCGGCGACGGGCACCTCCGTGAGGGCGATCCCCATCGCGGTGAGGACGTCCGGCTGGCGCGCCACGACGTGGGCCAGCGCGCCCTCGGGTGCGCCCAGGCCCTCGGCGTAGGCGTCCCAGTCCCAGCCCGGGGCCAGCTCAGCCAGCTCCGCGGCCGACACCCGGGTGTAGGAGCGGACGGCGTCGCGGGCGGCGACCCGGTCCCAGTGGGCGTCCGCGATCCGCTCCTCGAGGGCGTAGACACGCTCCACCGCCTCGGCGCCGAGGTCGAGACCGGCTGCCGTCAGCGCCGGCGCGGCGAGCTCGAGCAGGGTCCGGAGGTAGGCGCGGTAGGCGTCCCGGACGGCGGCGTGCTCGGGCGCGGTGTAGTAGGCCTCATCCGGCAGGCCGAGACCACCCTGGTGCAGATAGACGATGTAGTCCTCCGGGCTGCCCGCGTCCGCCGTCACCCACGGGTTGACCAGGCCGGGCAGCCCCTCACGCTGCATCCGGCCGCTCAGCCGGACCACGTCGGAGGGGGTGACGACCCCCCCGACGACCCGCAGGGGCTCGACCAGCGGGTCCCGGCCGAGGGCGGCGACCCGCTCCTCGTCCATGAAGCTGGCGTAGAGAGCGCCGACCTTGCCCGCGGGCGTGTCCAGCCCCGGCTCGGCCCGGGCGGCCGTCTCGATCAGCTCGCGGACCGCCGCCTCGGCCTGCTCGCGCAGCAGGTCGAAGGAGCCGTAGCGGGAGCGGTCGTCCGGGATCGTCGCCGTCGCCAGCCACCCCCCGTTGACGTGCTCGAAGAGGTCGTCCTGGGGACGGACGTCAGGGTTCAGGTGGTCGTGGTCGATCCCGGAGTGCATGGGTCCACCGTATGCGTCAGGGCAGATCCCCGAGCAGGCGGAACACCACCCGTACGGGCGCGAGCAGCAGCCGGCCGGCCGTCACCATGAGATCGAGCGCCTCCAGGCCCGCTCCCACCCCGTCCAGAATCGTCCCGGCCCCGTCCGCCAGACCGGAGAGGCCCAGGCCGTCCCGGCCGGCGGCATCCTGCTCGAGGGTGCTGGGGAAGTAGTGGGCGTCGTCCCGCAGCTGGCTGGTGATGGTGGCTGCCCGCATCGCCAGGGCCGTCGGGTCGTGGTCGGGGAAGAGCCGGGCCAGCAGGTCCATCTCGAAGACGATGGCCACGAGGAGGGCGGTGTGCCGGTCCGGACGCAGACGGACGGTCAGGGCCTCCAGCAACCGGGCCCTCACCCCGGCCTCGGGGTGGCCGTCCCGCGGCAGGTGCCGGCGCCACCACAGGTAGCCCCGGCGGAGCACCCCTCTCCCCCTCAGCCGCTCCACCAGCACCCTCAGCTCACGACGGTCCGGCTCGGTCAGCTCCTGCGGCCGGTGGCCCGCCACCTGGGTCGCCGCGCTGTCCAGCACCGGGTCGCCGCCGGTCGCACCCGGGAGACCCGGCACGAGCAGACCGTCGTCGTCCAACGAGATCGCCCGACGGGCGAGCAGCTCGACGACCAGCGCCACCCGGGCCGCGCGACGCACCGCACGGCGCGGCACGAGCCACCGCCCCGAGTCGTCGTCGAGCAGGAGCAGGATGAGCTCTTCCCCCAGCAGCATGCCGCCATGGTAGGCGACGCCGTACGCTGGCAGGCATGAGCGCCCACAGCCGCCCGGGCGCCCTCGCCGGGCTGGCTCCGCTGGTCCGCCTCGCCCTGCGGCGGGGTCGCTGGCCCTACCTCGCCTGGGTGGTCATGCTGGCGGTCACGGTCCCCGCCGTCGCCGCCGCCTACGAGACGGTCGTCGACCCGCGCAACGCCGACGTCCTCATCGCCTCGATGACCGCCAACCCCACCATGCGGGCGATGCTCGGACCACCCTTCGAGCTGTCCACCGCCGGAGGGTTCACGGTCTGGCGGGTGGGCACGTTCGTCGCGACGATGGCCGGGATCATGGCGATCCTCGGCGTCGTCCGCTCCACCCGGGCCGACGAGGAGGAGGGCCGCACCGAGCTCCTGCTCTCGGGGTCGCTCGGTCGGCACGTCCCCCTGCTGGCCGCCGTCCTGGTGGCGCTGGCCGCCTGCGGTGCGCTCGGGCTGCTCGTCACGCTCGGTATGGTGGCGACCGGCCAGCCGACCGCAGGGTCGGTCGCCTTCGGGCTGGGGACCGGGCTCGTCGGGGCGGTCTTCGTCGGGGTCGGCGCCGTCGCCGCCCAGCTCACGGGCTCCGCCCGGGCGGCACGCTCGGTCGCCCTGTGGACGCTGGGCGCCGCATACACCGTGCGGGCCGTCGCCGACGCCGCGCAGGAGGGCAGCACGGTCCGCAGCCTCGCCTGGCTCTCCCCCGTCCAGTGGATGGCGCTGGCCAGGCCCTACGCGCAGGAACGCTGGTGGGTGCTCCTCATCCCCCTGCTGTGCACGGTGCTCCTGCTGGGCGCGGCCCTCGCCCTGCAGGAGCGACGGGACCACGGCGCCGGCCTCTGGGCGACCCGTCCGGGGCGGGCGGGGGCCCCAAGGAGCCTGGCCTCCCCGCTGGCGCTGTCCTGGCGGCTCCACCGCGGCGGCGTGCTGGGCTGGACCCTGGGGCTGGTGCTGCTGGCTACGGCCCTGGGCTCGCTGTCGACGAGCTTCGAGACGATGTTCGAGGAGACGCCGGCCCTCCGCGCCGTCCTGGAACGCATGAGCGGCGGCACGACCGTGCTGGCGGAGGCCTTCTTCGTGGCCATGCTCAGCCTCGTGGCCGTCGTGACGGGGGTGCTCGCGGTCAGCATCTTCCAGCGTCTGGCCACCGAGGAGGACTCCGGCCGCGCCGAGCTCGTGCTCTCGACCCCCACCGCTCGGCTGCGTCTCCTCCTCTCCCACCTCCTCCCCGCGGCGGTGGCGCCGACCGCCCTGCTCGTGCTCACCGGCGCCGTGCTGAGCCTGCACCTGGCCCGCACGGAGGGGGACTGGTCCTGGGTGGGCCGCATCGCCGGGGCCGGAGCCGCTCTCGCGCCCGGTGGTCTGGTCGTGCTCGGCCTCGCCGTGCTCCTGCACGGATGGGCGCCACGCCTGGCCTGGCTGGTGTGGGTCGTCGTCGGCTGGAGCCTGCTCATGGTATGGGTCGGCGCGATCCTCGACCTGCCGGGCTGGGTGACCGGGCTCACCCCCTGGGCCCCCCTGCCGCTCCTGCCGACCGACGCCATGGACTGGCCCGCCGTGCTCGGCACCACCGCCGTGGCGGTGGTCCTCACCGCGGCTGGGGCCCTGGGCTACCGGCGGCGGGACATCGCGGCCACCTGAGGACACCCTGGGAGGTGGCTGACCGCGGCGCCCAGACTGCGGACCTAGCGTGCACCGGATGCGACCGACCATGCGCACCACGGCCCTGCCCGCCCTCGCCCTGGCGACCGCCCTCTGCTGGGCGCCTGCTCCGGTGGCGCCGGCGGCACCGACAGCACGGGCGGCAGCACCGACGGGGGCACCGCCACGACCGCCGACGCCGCGGGGACCACCCAGCCGGCCGCCGACGGGGCCGGCAGCACCCTGGACGTCGACGCCCTCCCCGACCCCGTCGCCGAGGTCAACGGCGAGGACATCCCCCGTGACGTCTTCCTGGCCGCCTTCGAGGGCCAGCGGGAGGCGGCCCGGCAGCAGGCCGAGCTCAGCGGGACACCCACCGACGAGACGGTGCTGCGGGACCAGATCCTCGACCAGCTCGTCGACGCCGAGCTGCTCGTGCAGGAGGGTGAGCGTCTGGACGTGTCGGCCGGGGAGGACGAGGTCGACGCCGAGCTCGCCGCCCTCGTGGACCAGTCCGAGGCCGGCTCCGAGGAGGAGCTGCTGGCCCTGCTGGAGGAGCAGGGCCTGGACGAGGAGCAGGTCCGCGACGAGCTGCGCCGGATCGTGCTCATCGACACCTTGCTGCAGGAGCGCGGCGGCGTGGAGGAGCCCGAGGAGCAGGAGGTGCGGGACCTCTACGACCAGCTCACCCAGCAGGGGGCGGACGGTGCCGGATCGACCGCCGACCCCGGGTACCCGCCCTACGAGGAGGTGCGCGACCAGCTCGCCGAGCAGCTGATCCGCCAGAACGAGAACGCCGCGCTGGGCGAGCTGCTCACGGACCTGCGCGCGGAGGCGGAGATCACCCTCCACGTCTGAGCCCTCCCCCGCCGCGACCCGGGGCGCAGCCGCCCACCGGTGGCGGGTCTGCGATGCTGGTCCCGGCCGGGGCGGCGCGCGGAGGAGGGACGACGGTGGGTCACGGACGGGACGGCGCCCGCTCAGCGGGTGACCGGGATCCGCAGTCGTCGGTCGTGCTGGTGCTCGTCGTGCTGGTCGGCGCGTTCCTGCTCTGGCGGGTGCGCCACGGGGTCGACCAGGGGGACGGCGCCCATGTCGTCGCCCTGGCCGTGCGGCTGGCGGAGGGCGCGACCCCGTTCGTCGACGAGATGAACGTCCAGTCGCTCGGGTCCCTGGCCGCGGTCCCCTTCACCTGGGTGTGGCTGCAGCTGGTGGGCCTCGAGGGCGTCGTCCTGGCGTCCCGGACCTGGTACCTGCTGCTGGCGCTGGGGGCCGGCGTCGTCGGCTACCGGGCGCTGCGGACCGGGCTGCGGCCCCTCCCCGCCTTCACCGGGGTGGCGCTGGCCTGCGTGCCGACCCCCTACAACCTGCTCGTCACCAGCTACAACACGGTGCCGGGGCTGGCACTCGGGGTGGCCACCTTCGCCGGGTATGCCGCACTCACCCGCTCCAGCGGGCGCTGGGCGGCGGTCAGCGGCGCGGCCCTGGCCGTCTCGGTGCTTGCCCACCCCTCGTCGCTCCCGGCCGCGGCCGTGCTGGGCCTGGTAGTCCTGGTCCTCGGTCTGCACCGCACCGGGGTCGTCCGCGGCCTGCTGCTGGGCGGAGGTTCGCTGTCCGCGGTCGTGATCCTGTGGGTCGTCGCCGGCCCGGGGATCGGTGCGCTCCTGGAGACGCTGAGCTACACCACCGACTACCAGGCCTCCCGCCCGCACCCCGTGGACCGCCTGGCCGACACGACGCGACGCTTCGCCGAGGTCGTGGTCAGCCCGGCCTTCGTCCCCGCGCTGGTGCTCGCGCTCCTGGCCGGGCTCCCCCGGGTGCCCGCACGCCTGCGCACCCCCTCGATGGTGCTGGTCGCGCCGGCCGCCGCGGTCCCGGCCGCCCTCTCCCTGTCCGATCCCACCCGCCTGGTGACGGGGGCGACCAGCGGGACGTACGCCGTCCTGGTCGTCCTCGCCCTGGTCGTGCCCGTCGCCCTGTGGTCGGCCCGCACCCCCCACCGGGACCTGCGGCTGCTGCTGGCCCTCAGCGGCCCGCCCGCCGTCGTCGGGCTGGTCACCTACGCCCTCGCCACCTCGGCCAAGGGAAGCTGGGGCGTGATCGTCCCCCCGGCCCTGCCCCTCTACGGCGTCCTCGGGATCGGCGCGGTGCTGGCCGCCACGCAGGCGTGGGGGCGCCGGGACGACGCCCGTGACGACGACCGGGGTCGCTCCACCCGCCGACCGCTGCGACCCGTCCCGCTCGCGGCCGTCGCCCTCCTGGTGGTGCCGCTGCTCGGCGTGCACACCCTGCACAGCTTCCGCGACCCCGCTCCCTGGCGCACGACCGCCAGGATCACGGAGGGCCCCAACGCGGGCCTGTCCACCACCCCGGAGGGGTGGGTCCAGGACTGCCGCACCCGGCGGGCCGTCTCGGGCTGGGTCGGCCCCGGTGAGACTCTCCTGGCCTACGCCGAGCCGTCGGTCTACCTCTACACCGAGGCGCGCGCGGCCACGAACATCGTCTGGCTGGGCACCTTCGGCGCGGTCAACCAGGCGACCGTGGACTGGCTCGACGAGCGGGGCGCCTGGCCCGACGTCGTCCTCGTCCTGCCCTCCGTGGCCTCGGACTGGACCCGGTACGCCGCCGACGACCCGCTGCTGCAGCGCCTCGGCGAGGACTACGGCACCTACGTGGGTGCCGGGCCCTTCGGTGTCCAGCGGCGCGACGGCGCGGTGTCGCCGCCGTACGGCCCGGTGGACCTGGCCGCCTGCGACCTACCCTGACCCCGCGAGCGCCCGCACCACCCGCGAGGGCGCCGGGCGGCCCAGCTGCCCGGCCATCCAGGTGCTGGTCCGGACCAGCGCCTCCAGGTCGACCCCGTGGGTGATGCCGAGACCGTCGAGGGCCCACACCAGGTCCTCGGTGGCGAGGTTGCCCGTAGCCGACCTGGCGTAGGGGCACCCGCCCAGCCCGCCGGTGGAGGCGTCCACCGTGCGCACCCCGCGGCCCAGTGCCGCCATGGTGTTGGCGAGGGCCTGGCCGTAGGTGTCGTGGAAGTGGACGGCCGTCTGCTCCGGGCCGATCCCCGCGTCGTCCAGGGCGTCCAGCAGCCGCACGACGTGGCCGGGGGTGCCGACGCCGATCGTGTCCCCTAGGGAGAGCTGGTCGCAGCCGAGGTCCATGAGCCGCAGGCAGACGTCCACGACCCGGTCCACCGGCACCGGCCCCTCCCACGGGTCGCCGAAGCACATCGAGACGTAGGCGCGCACCCAGGCGCCGGAGTCGAGGGAGCGCCTGACCACGGGCGCGAACATCTCCACCGACTCGGCCACGGAGCGGTTGAGGTTCTTGCGGGCGAAGGTCTCGGTGGCGCTGCCGAAGATCGCGACCGAGGTGACCCCCCGCTCCAGGGCGCGGTCCAGCCCGCGCTCGTTGGGTACCAGGACCGGACGGTGCTGTCCGAGCCCGGCCGGCCCCAGCAGCTCCAGCAGCTCCTCGGCGTCGCCCAGCTGCGGCACCCAGGAGCGAGGCACGAAGCTGGTCAGCTCGACGGTCTCGAGACCGGCCGCCAGCAGGCGGCGCACGAAGTCGACCTTGACCTCGACCGGCAGCGGGGTGGACTCGTTCTGCAGGCCGTCCCGGGGACCCACCTCGTAGATCGTCACCCGGTCGGGCAGGCCCGGCAGCGGCTCGGTCATCGGCAGCGACGGGGTCGTCATGGGGCCATCTTCCCGCACCGGGGGAGGATCGCCGACCAGGTGGCCGGCTCCTGCGCGGAATGCCGACGCCACGCCATACCGTTAAGCCCTTGATGAACGGCCCTCTGATCGTCCAGTCCGACAAGACCCTCCTGCTCGAGGTCGACCACCCCGCCGCCGAGGCGGCGCGGCGCGACATCGCGCCCTTCGCCGAGCTCGAGCGTGCACCCGAGCACATCCACACCTACCGTGTGACCCCCCTAGGGCTCTGGAACGCACGGGCGGCCGGCCACGACGCCGAGCAGGTCGTCCACGCGCTGATCACCCACAGCCGCTACCCCGTGCCCCAGGCGCTGCTCGTGGACGTCGCCGACACCATGGCCCGCTACGGACGCCTCACGCTGGACAAGGACCCCGAGCACGGCCTGGTCCTGCGCACGACCGACCGGGCGGTCCTCGCGGAGGTGTTGCGCCACAAGAAGATCAAACCCCTGGTCGGCGCCCTGATCGATCCGGACACCGTGTCGGTCCACGCCTCCGAGCGCGGGCACGTCAAGCAGGAGCTGCTCAAGCTCGGATGGCCCGCGGAGGACCTCGCGGGGTACGTCGACGGCGAGGCCCACCCGATCGCGCTCGACCCGGACTCGGGCGGCGGATGGGCCCTGCGCCCCTACCAGCAGCAGGCGGTCGACGGCTTCTGGGACGGCGGGTCGGGGGTCGTGGTGCTCCCCTGCGGCGCGGGCAAGACCCTGGTGGGCGCCGGCGCCATGGCCCGCAGCTCGACCACCACCCTCATCCTGGTCACCAACACCGTCTCGGCCCGGCAGTGGCGCGAGGAGCTGCTCCGCCGCACCTCGCTCACCGAGGACGAGATCGGGGAGTACAGCGGCGCCCGCAAGGAGATCCGTCCGGTCACGATCGCGACCTACCAGGTGCTGACGACGCGCCGCAAGGGCACCTACCCGCACCTCGACCTGCTCGACGCCCGGGACTGGGGCCTCGTCGTCTACGACGAGGTGCACCTGCTGCCGGCACCGATCTTCCGGATGACGGCCGACCTGCAGGCCCGCCGACGGCTCGGGCTGACCGCCACCCTCGTGCGGGAGGACGGCCGGGAGTCGGACGTCTTCTCCCTCATCGGCCCCAAGCGCTACGACGCGCCCTGGAAGGACATCGAGGCCCAGGGCTGGATCGCCCCGGCCGACTGCGTCGAGGTCCGGGTGACGATGCCGGAGTCGATGCGGATGGCGTACGCCGTCGCCGAGCCCGACGAGCGCTACCGCTTCGCCGCGTCGGCGCCCGCCAAGGACGCGGTCGTCCACCAGCTCGTCGAGCGGCACCCCGGCGAGCCGACGCTCGTCATCGGGCAGTACCTGGACCAGCTCGAGCTGCTCGCGGACCGGCTCGACGCCCCCCTCATCACGGGGGCGACGACGGTGCCGCAGCGTCAGGAGCTGTTCCGCCAGTTCCGCGAGGGTGAGATCGACCTGCTCGTCGTGTCCAAGGTGGCCAACTTCTCGATCGACCTGCCCGAGGCCTCGGTGGCCATCCAGGTCAGCGGCACCTTCGGGTCACGTCAGGAGGAGGCCCAGCGCCTCGGGCGTCTGCTGCGACCCAAGGGCGACGGGCGGACGGCGCACTTCTACACCGTCGTGGCGCGGGACACCGTCGACGCGGACTTCGCGGCGCACCGTCAGCGCTTCCTCGCCGAGCAGGGGTACGCCTACCGCATCGTCGACGCCGACGACATCTCCACCCTCACCTGACTGCGCCCGGGTCAGCCCGGGGACAGCGCCGTCCGGATCGCCAGGACGGTCGCGACCGCGGCGGTCGCGGCCTCGTGACCCTTGTCCTCGGACGAGCCCGGCAGGCCGGCCCGGTCGAGAGCCTGCTGCTCGTCGTCGCAGGTGAGGACCCCGAACCCCACGGGCACACCCGTGCCGACCGAGACGTCGGTCAGGCCGGTGGTGGCCGCGGAGCAGACGTAGTCGAAGTGCGGCGTGCCGCCGCGGACGACGACCCCGAGGGCGACCAGAGCGTCATACCCACCCGTGCGGGCCAGCTGCGCGCAGGCGACGGGCAGCTCGAAGCTCCCGGGCACCCGCACCTCCGTCACCTCCGTGACGCCCGCCTCCGCCAGGCCGCGCCGCGCCCCGTCCAGCAGCCCGCCCATGACCCGGTCGTGCCAGGACGCGGCGACGACGGCGACCCGCAGGCCGGTCGCGTCGACGGTCAGGGTGGGTGCTCCGGCCTTGCTCATGCGGTGCTCCTCATCGTGCTGGTGGTGGGTATGGCGTGGGGGGTGTGGCCGAGCTGCTCGGCCTTGGCGCGGAGGTAGGCGTGCGACTCCGGCGGCGGCGTGGTGCGGGACGGCTCGGTGGCCGCGACCGTGAGCCCGAGCCGCGCCAGGGCCGCGGCCTTGTCGGGGTTGTGGGTGATGAGTCGCAGGTGCCGGTCGCCCAGCCCCAGGTCGTGCAGGATCGCGGCCCCGGCCGAGTAGTCCCGCGCGTCGACGGGCAGCCCGAGCACGTGCTGGGCCGCGACCGTGTCCACACCGGTGTCCTGCACGGCGTAGGCGCGCAGCTTGTCGAGCAGGCCGACACCCCGGCCCTCGTGGCCGCGCAGGTAGACCACGACGCCGCCCTCGGTGGCGACCCGGGCCAGGGCGTCCTGCAGCTGCGGTCCGCAGTCGCAGCGGCGGGACCCCAGGGCCTCCCCCGTCAGGCACTCGGAGTGCAGCCGCACCAGGGGCTCCGGCCCGGCGTCGGGACGCCCGACCAGCGCGAGGTGCTCGGCGCCGGTCACCAGGTCGCGGTAGCCGTGCACGACCAGCTCGCCGTGCTCGGTCGGCAGCACCGTGGTGGCCTCCCGGCGGACCGAGTCGTGGACGAGCCGGTGGGCGACCAGGTCGGCGATCGTGATGACCGGCAGGTCGTGCCGGGCGCCGAGCTCGGCGACCTGCGGACCGCGCAGCATCTCGCCCCGGTCGTCGACCAGCTCGGCGATGACCGCGACCGGGGCCAGGCCGGCGAGGCGGCAGAGGTCGACGGCGGCCTCGGTGTGCCCCCGCCGGGCCAGGACACCGCCGTCGCGGGCGCGCAGCGGCACGACGTGCCCCGGACGGCGGAGGTCCGCCGCGGTCGTGCCCGGTGCGGCGAGCAGCCGCAGCGTCGTGGCCCGGTCGCTCGCGCTGATGCCGGTCGTGACGCCGACGGCCGCGTCGACGGTGACGGTGTAGGCCGTGCGGAGCAGGTCCTCGTTGTGCTCCACCATGAGGGGCAGCTCCAGGCGGTCGGCCACCTCGCCGGGCATCGGGGCGCACAGGTAGCCCGAGCTGTGCCGCACCGTCCACCCGGTCCACGCGTCGGTCAGCGTCTCCGCGGCCAGGACGACGTCACCCTCGTTCTCCCGGTCGACGTCGTCCAGCACGAGCACGGGCCGGCCCTCGCGCAGGGCCGCCAGCGCCTCGCCGAGGCTGCTGGTCCTCACGGTGCCACCTCCCCGCCCGCGTCGACCCGGCCGTCGGCGAGCATGGCCTCGACGTACTTGGCCAGGACGTCCACCTCCACGTTGACCTCCTCGCCCGGCTGACGGGAGCCGAGGGTGGTCAGCTCCAGCGTCGTCGGGATGAGGCTCACGGAGAAGGTGTCGTCGGTGCGGGCCGACACGGTCAGCGAGACCCCGTCGAGGGCCACCGAGCCCTTGAGGACGACGTAGCGTCGCAGCGCCGCCGGGAGGGCGAAGGTCACCACCTCCCACCGGTCCCCCGGCTCGCGGGACAGCACCGTGGTCGTGGCGTCGACGTGACCCTGGACGATGTGACCGCCGAAGCGGGCGTCGGCACGCATGGCGCGCTCGAGGTTGACGGGGTCCCCGCGGCGCAGCCGGCCCAGGGTGGAGCGGGTCAGCGTCTCGGCCATGACGTCGGCGCTGAACCCCTGGGGGGTGTGGTCGGTGACGGTCAGGCAGACGCCGTCGACGGCCACGGAGTCGCCGTGCCGCAGGTCGGCCGCGACGGTGGGTGCGTGGACCTCGATGACGCTCGAGTCGTCCCCGTCGGTGCGGGCGGTGAGCGTGCCGAGCTCCTCGACGATGCCGGTGAACATGGTCAGTCCTCCTGGACGGTGGGTGCGGTGGCGCTGGGGGCGGGTGCCGTGGCCGTGGGGCTGGGGGTAGTGGCGCTGGGGGCGGGTGCGGTGGCGCTGGGGCCGGGGATGGGTGCGCCGGCGCTGGGGGCGGGGACGCGTGCCTGGTCGTCGGAGGCCGGGGCGTCCGGGTCGCGCGGGGTGCCGGGGACCAGCCGCATCCGGACGTCCGGCCCGACCCGGGCGAGGTCGACCAGCCGCAGGCGGGGCGCGTCGGCGAGGGTCCCGACCCCCAGGTCGGGGACCCCGGTGGGCCCGGCGCCCAGGAGGACGGGGGCCACGTGGAGGAGCAGCTCGTCGACGCAGCCCGCCGACCAGAAGGCCCCGCCCAGCGTGGGCCCTCCCTCGAGGAGCACCGTGCGGACGTGCCGCTCGGCGAGCGCGGCCAGCACCTCGCGGGGGTCGTGCGTGCGCAGCTGCAGCACCGGTGCGGGACCGCGGCCCAGCCGGGAGCCGGCGGGCAGGTCCCGGTGCCCCACGACGACCCGCAGCGGCTGGGTCGGCAGCTCCGCTCCGTCCCCGGCCCGGGCGGTCAGCGCCGGGTCGTCGGCGAGCGCCGTCCCCGTGCCGACCACGATCGCGTCCACGCGGGCCCGCAGCGCGTGGGCGTCGGCCCGGGCCTCCTCGGAGGTGATCCACCGGCTGGTCCCGTCGGGGGCGGCGACCCTGCCGTCCAGGGAGCCGGCGATCTTCCAGGTCACGTGCGGGCGCCCGAGGGCCGTGGCCCGCACCCAGTCAGCCACCAGGGCGTAGGACGCGGGGTGCGGGTGGTGCTCGACGGCGATGCCGCGCCCACGCAGCCAGTCACCGCCGCCGGTGGCCCGTCGGGTCGGCTCGGGCACGGCATACACGACCCGCTCCACGCCGGCCCGGAGCAGGGCCTCGGTGCACGGACCGGTGCGTCCGTGGTGGTGGCAGGGCTCGAGGGTGACGTAGGCGGTGGTGCCCCGGGCGCGCCCGCCCGCCGTGGCCAGCGCCGCGGCCTCGGCGTGGGGCGTGCCCGCCCCCTCGTGGTGCCCCTCGGCCACGATCTCCCCGCCGGGCGCCACCAGCACGCACCCCACGCGCGGGTTGGCGTCGCGGGCCGGGCCCCGCAGGGCACGGGCCACCGCCCGGTCCAGGTGCTCGTCGGTGCCGGTCACCGCATCCTCCGTCTCGTCGTCCTGCCCCGGAGGGGACGAGGGAGACGGAGAGGCCGACGGTGCGGGTCACGGCCGCGCCGACCGGACGGTCGGCGACGCCGGTGCGAGCACCGTCGCCGCTCGCGCTGCCTCCCATCCGGACTTTCACCGTCGGTCCCGGAGTTGCACCGGGTCAGCCGACCGCTGGATGCGGCCGGGTCGCGGACTGTCACCGCCGGCTCGGAGTTTCACCGACCCCGGAGCGCGTGCTGCTGGACCCAGCCTAGCAACCGTCCGGACACCACCCGTTCAGGATCTGTCCAGCCGTCTCCCAGCCTCCGGGCAGAGGATAGGCGCATGAGCGCCACCAGCCCGACCCCCGAGGCGACCCTGCTGGTCGTCGAGGACGAGACCAACATCCGCGAGCTGCTCACGACCAGCCTGCGCTTCGCCGGCTTCGCCGTCCACGCCGCACCGGACGGCCGGACCGCCCTGCAGCTGGCCTCCGAGCACGAGATCGACCTGGCCGTCCTCGACATCATGCTGCCCGACATGGACGGCTTCACCGTCACCCGCAACCTGCGCGACCGGGGGCTGGACCTGCCGATCGTCTTCCTCACCGCCCGCGACTCCCTCGACGACAAGGTCAAGGGGCTGACGGTCGGTGGTGACGACTACGTGACCAAGCCCTTCAGCCTGGAGGAGGTCGTGGCCCGGATCCGGGCCGTGCTGCGGCGCACCCGCGCGGCCGAGGAGGAGGCGGACGACCACGTGCTGCGGGTCGCCGACCTCGAGCTCGACGAGGACAGCCACGAGGTGCGGCGCGCCGGGCAGGTCATCGAGGTGTCCCCCACCGAGTTCAAGCTGCTGCGCTACCTCATGCTCAACCCCGGCCGTGTGCTCTCCAAGAGCCAGATCCTGGACCACGTGTGGGACTACGACTTCCGCGGCGAGATGAACATCGTGGAGTCCTACATCTCCTACCTGCGGCGCAAGATCGACGTCGTCGGCGAGCCGCTGATCCACACCAAGCGCGGGGTCGGCTACGTCCTGCGCGCCCCCCGGCCGAGCTGACCCGGGGCGTGCTCACCGGCCTGCGGCGGCTCACCTACGACCGCCTGCACGGGCTGTCGCTGACGCGACGACTCGTGACGGTCGTCGTCCTGCTGGTCCTCGCGGCCTACCTGCTCACCACGTCGGTGACGGTGATGATGATGCGCGGCTACCTCGTGAACCGCGCGGACGAGGACCTCACCGCCTACCTGCAGCCGCTCGCGCAGCGGGCCCTGTCCCAGATCGACGCCGAGACCACGGGTCAGCCCTCGCCGTCCAGCGCCCTGCTCGTGCCGCCCAACATCCCCTACTTCGTCGTCGTCACCCCGGCCGACGGGGGCGCGGCGAGACCCTTCCTCACCCGCGACACCGACCTCAGCCTCCCGGCGCTGGCCTCGATGCCGATGGACGACCCGCGGATCGGCGCCCCCTTCACCGTGCGCTCGGCGAACGGGGAGCTGAGCTGGCGGGTGCTGGCCGGGCAGCAGGCCAGCGGCGAGGGGACCGTCGCCGTGGCGGTGCCGCTGGACGGCATCGAGAGCACGGTCCGCCAGCTGGCGGTCCTCATCACCGTCATCGGTCTGGTCACCCTGGTGCTGGTCGCGGTGCTGGGCTGGTTCGCCGTGCGCCGCGCCTTCCGCCCCCTGACGCGCATCGAGGACACCGCGGCCGCGATCGCCGGGGGCGACCTCACCCTCCGGATGCCGCCGGGCGGCGCCGACGACGAGGTGAGCTCGCTGTCGGCCTCGATCAACGCGATGCTCACCCAGATCGAGCACTCCTTCGGCGTCCGGGAGGCCTCCGAGCGCCGCATGCGCGACTTCGTCGCGGACGCCTCGCACGAGCTGCGCACCCCGCTGGCCACGGTCAAGGGGTATGCCGAGCTCTACCGCTTCGGTGCCGTCCGCGACCCCGAGGACGTCGCTGGGGCGATGCGTCGGATCGAGGGTGAGGCCACCCGGATGACCAAGCTCGTGGAGGACCTGCTCACGCTCACCCGGTGGGACGCCGAGCCGCGGCTGTCGCCGACCCGGGTCGACCTGACGGTCCTGGCCTCGGACGTGGTGCAGGACGCCCGCGTCCGGGCCGGCGACCGCCGGCTCGCACTGGTGCCGCTCCGGCCCGGATCCCCTCCGGAAGGGGGACGCTCCGGCCCTCCGATGGTGATCGGCGAGGACGGAGCGCTGCGCCAGGTGCTGACCAACCTGGTGGCCAACGCGATCTCCTACAGCCCGGTCGACTCCCCGGTCGAGGTGGCGCTCGGCAGGCTCGGCGACGAGGTGGTCGTCGAGGTCCGTGACCACGGGCCCGGCCTCGACCCGGACAGCGCGGAGCGGGTGTTCGAACGGTTCTACCGGGCGGACAAGTCCCGCAGCCGAGCCTCCGGCGGCACCGGCCTGGGCCTGGCGATCGTCGCCGCCATCGTCGCCCGTCACGGGGGCGGGGTGCGCCACCTGCCGACCCCGGGCGGCGGGGCCACCTTCCGTGTCACCCTGCCCGCGGCGCCCCCGCCGGGGCCGGACGACGTCGAGGGCGAGGGCGAGGGCGACGGCGACGAGGCGCCGGCGCGTCCAGCAAACTCCTAGCGATATCCCAGGCCGCACCGACCTCCGGGGTGTCTCATGGACCCATGCCGATGACCGCCACCCCGTCCCCCGCCGCCGGCGGGCCCACGCCGCACGAGGCCACCCCCGACAGCACGCCTCCGGGCAGCACGCCCCCGGCGGGCGCCATTCCCTCGGCCGTGACCCCCACCGGCTCCTCGACCGGCGGCGCCCCGCCGGTCGCTGCCTCCTCCTCGCCCGCACGTCCCGCCCGTCCTCCTCGGCGCTGGGCCGACCTCGTCGTCGTCAGCCTGCTGTCGGCCGGGCTGGCCGCCGGGGGCACCTACACCGCGCTGGAGCTCGGGCAGCCGGGCAGCACCGGGTCGGTCGCCGAGGACCCCGCCCCCGATGGCGCCGACGTCGACCCTGGCGCCACCCCGGTCTCGGACGCCCCCGCGGCGGACCCCTCGACGGGGAGCTCCGCGGCGGCCGCGGAGGACTGGGCCGCGGTGGCCGAGGCGGTCACCCCCAGCACCGTGACGATCGCCGTCGCCGGCGCCACCGGGCAGGGGTCGGGCTCGGGCGTGGTCTGGGACACCGAGGGCCACGTCGTGACCAACGCCCACGTCGTCCAGGGTGCCCGGCAGGTCCAGGTCAGCCTCGCCGACGGCCGCACCTACCCCGCCACCGTGGTCGGCACAGACCCCTCCAGCGACCTCGCGGTGCTGCAGCTCACGGGCGCACCCGACGACCTCCCGCCGATCACCGTCGGGGACGACCGGGCCCTGCAGGTCGGTGACCCGGTGCTGGCCGTCGGGAGCCCCCTGGGGCTGTCGGGCACCGTCACCTCGGGCATCGTGAGCGCCCTGGACCGCCCCGTCACGACCCAGGGCACCGACGAGAGCCTGAGCGGCCGGGGCGTCCCCGTCGTCACCAACGCCATCCAGACCAGCGCCGCCATCAACCCGGGCAACTCCGGGGGTGCCCTGGTCAACGCGCGCGGCGAGCTGGTCGGCATCAACTCCTCCATCGCCTCCCTCTCCCAGGCCGGTGCCGGCGGGCAGGCCGGATCCATCGGCATCGGCTTCGCCATCCCCGCGGTCAAGGTGAGCCTGATCGCCGAGCAGCTCATCGAGACCGGGACCGCCACCAACGCCTTCCTGGGCGTCGGCCTGGTCGACGGCTCGGCCACGCTCGACGGGGCCCTGCTCACCGGTGCCGAGATCCGGCAGGTGGAGGACGGCTCGCCGGCGGCCGAGGCCGGGCTGCGCACCGGGGACGTGGTCGTCGCGATCGACGGGGAGCCGGTCTCCGGGCTCACCGCGCTCATCGGCCAGGTTCGCGAGCGGGCCGGCGGCCAGCAGGCGTCCCTCACCGTCGTGCGCGACGGCGCGCGCCAGGAGGTCGCGGTCACCTTCGCCACCCGGGCGGACGAGGGGTGACCTCGGCCGCCGGGTCGCGTTGATACCTTGACCCGGAGCGAGGCCGGCCCCCGGTCCTCGCCCCCACCTGGCAAGGAGTGTCCGTGAAGATCGCAGTCCTCGGCGGTGACGGTTTCTGCGGCTGGCCCGCGTCCCTGCACCTGTCGGACCTGGGTCACGACGTCCTGGTCGTCGACAACCTGTCCCGGCGGCGGATCGACGAGGAGCTGGGCGCCTCCTCGCTGACCCCGATCGTCAGCCCGCAGGAGCGGGTGGCGGCGTGGCAGGAGGTGTCCGGGCGGACGATCACCTTCGTCGAGCTGGACGTCGCCCAGGACTACGACGGCCTTGTCGACCTCCTGCTGGCCCAGCGTCCGGACGCCGTCGTCCACTTCGCCGAGCAGCGGGCCGCCCCCTACTCGATGAAGTCCCCGGCGCACAAGCGCTACACCGTGGACAACAACGTCAACGCCACGCACAACCTGCTGGCGGCGCTGGTCGAGACGGGCCTGGACGCGCACCTGGTCCACCTGGGGACGATGGGCGTCTACGGCTACGGCACGGCCGGGATGAAGATCCCCGAGGGTTACCTCCCCGTCCAGGTCGTCACCCACGAGGGCGAGCAGGTGGAGCAGGAGATCCTCTACCCCACCAACCCCGGCTCCGTCTACCACCTGACCAAGTGCCTGGACCAGCAGCTGTTCGCCTACTACGCCAAGAACGACCGCCTACGGATCACCGATCTGCACCAGGGCATCGTCTGGGGGACGCACACCGACCAGACCGCACGGGACGAGCGGCTGGTCAACCGCTTCGACTACGACGGTGACTACGGCACGGTCCTCAACCGCTTCCTCATGCAGGCCGCCGTCGGCTACCCCCTCACCGTGCACGGCACCGGCGGGCAGACCCGGGCCTTCATCCACATCCGCGACATGGTCCGCTGCGTCCAGATCGCCCTGGAGAACCCTCCGGCCCGCGGCGACAAGGTCAAGATCTTCAACCAGATGACGCAGACCCACCGGGTCCGCGACCTGGCCGAGCTGGTCGCCGGCCTGTCGGGCGCGACCGTGGAGATGGTCCCGAACCCGCGCCACGAGGCGGCGGAGAACGACCTGCACGTGCGCAACGACACCTTCCTCGACCTCGGTCTGGAGCCGACCTTCCTCGAGGAGGGCCTGCTCCTGGAGGTCGAGGAGGTCGCCCGTCGCTACGCCCACCGGGCGGACCTCGAGAAGATCCCCTGCACCTCCGTGTGGACCGCCGAGCAGCGGCCGGGCGTCCCCTCCCGGCACCCCCAGCCCGTCGCCGGCGGCTGAGCGCCGCCGGGTCGACGGCATACCCGCCGCCCATGCGCATCGCCCTGTTCACCGAGGTCTTCCTGCCCAAGGTCGACGGTGTCGTCACCCGCGTGACCCGCACCCTGGAGCAGCTGGAGCAGCTCGGTCACACCGCGCTCGTCTTCGCGCCCGGCGACCCGCCCGAGCGCTTCGGCGCCCACCAGGTGGTGCGGACCCGGTCCTGGTCCTTCCCCTGGTACCCCGAGATCATGGTCGGCACCCCCACCCCCCGGATCGCCCGGGAGATGCGCGCCTTCCGGCCCGACATCGTGCACGCGGTCAACCCGGTGTGGCTGGCGGCCTACGGCGTCCTGTCCGCGCGCCGGCGCAACCTGCCCCTGCTGGCCAGCTTCCACACCGACGTGCCCTCCTACACGACGGCGATCGGCGGCGGGCTGCAGGTCCTGCGCGCCCCGGTGCAGACGTGGACCACCGCCCTGCACAACCTGGCCGAGGTCAACCTGTGCACCTCCCGGCAGATGGTCGACCGGGCCCGGGAGGTCGGGATCCACGACGTGGACCTGTGGCCCAAGGCCGTCGACACGGTCGGCTACCACCCGCGGCGCCGCTCCCGCGAGATGCGGGAGCGGCTCACCGGCGGTCACCCCGACGCTCCCCTGGCGCTCTACGTGGGCCGGCTGTCGCGGGAGAAGAACCTCGTCCAGCTCCTCGAGCCGCTGCGCCGGCTGCAGGGGTATGGCGTGCGCCTGGCCCTGGTCGGGTCGGGACCGGGGCGCAGCGAGCTGGAGGCGGTGTTCGCCGGGACGCCCACCGTCTTCCCCGGCTACCTCGGTGGTGAGGACCTCGCTGCGGCCTACGCCTCCGCGGACGTCTTCGCCTTCCCGTCGACGACGGAGACCCTGGGCCTGGTGGCGCTGGAGTCGATGGCCTCGGGGGTCCCCGTCGTCGGCGCGGACGCGGGCGGGATCCCCTTCGCCGTCGAGGACGGCCGCACCGGGTTCCTGGTGACCCCCGGGGACGTCGAGGGCTGGACCGACCGGCTGCGGGCCCTGCTGACCGACCCGCAGCTGCGGGCGCGGATGGGAGGGCAGGCCCGGGCCGACGCCGAGGAGCACTCCTGGCAGGCGGCGACGGAGTCGCTCGTGCGGTCCTACGAGGTGGCGCTGGAGCGTCACGCCGGCCGGCGTCCGATGCACCGGGCGCTGCGCGCCCGGGGGTGAGGGCACTCCCCCCGCCCCCCTGACGCAGACCCCTGTCGACCACCCGTCGTCGCGGTGCCGGCGCGTCCTCCCCGGGTGTAGTCTCGTCGCTCCTCCCGCCGCCACCTCCGACGCACCGAGGTCCGCCGTGCCCGCCCCACCTCAGCCGCCCCTCCCCCCGCAGGACGTCCCCGACCCCGCTGCCGAGCTCGCCTCCGAGCAGGCCCACCTGGCGCGCGCCCGCACCGAGCTGGCCCGGATGCGCGAGCACACCCTGTCGCTGGCCGCCGACGGCGGCGACGCGATCGCCGGGGAGGCGCTGGCCCGCGTCCTGTGGCTCCGCGCGAGGGCGCTGCAGGACGACCCCGGCACCACGCTCTTCTTCGGACGCGTCGACCGGGACCCGCGCGGGCTCGGCGCAGGGGCGGGTGCGGTCGCGGGACAGGGCGCGGAGGACCGCCTCTACCTGGGGCGCCGGCACGTGTCGGACGCCGACGGTGACCCGGTCGTCATCGACTGGCGGGCGGAGGTCTCCCGGCCCTTCTACCGCGCCAGCGTCGCCGACCCGATGGGGTTGGTGCGCCGTCGCCGGTTCGGCGTCGAGGGCGGGGAGCTGACCGCCTTCGAGGACGAGTGGCTGTCGGCCCCGGGTGCCGTCGGGGGCGGGCTGGCCGTCGAGGGCCCGGACCGCAGCGGGCCGACCGACCCCGGCGGTCGTCCCACGAGCGCCCTGCTCGCCCGGGAGATCGAGCGCCCCCGCATCGGGCCGATGCGCGACATCGTCGCGACGATCCAGCCGGAGCAGGACGAGATCGTGCGGGCCGACGTCGCCACGACAGTCTGCGTGCAGGGCGCGCCGGGCACCGGGAAGACCGCCGTGGGCCTGCTCCGGGCCGCCTGGCTGCTCTACGCCTTCCGGGACCGGCTCGCCCGCTCCGGCGTCCTCGTCGTCGGACCCAACCGGGCCTTCCTCGAGCACGTCGGCGCGGTCCTGCCCTCGCTGGGGGAGGTGAGCGTGCGCCACACCACGGTCGAGGAGCTCGTGGCGCACGCGCGGGTGCGGGCGGTGGACCCCCCGGAGGTCGCCCGGCTCAAGGGCGAGGCGCGGATGGCCGAGGTGCTGCGGACCGCGCTGTGGGCCTGCGTGCGGCCGGCGACCGAGGCCCTCGTGGTCCCGCGCGGGTCCCGTCGCTGGCGGGTCCCTGCCTACGAGGTCCAGGACATGCTCGACGAGCTGCGCACCCGGGGCGTGGGGTATGCCGCCGCCCGCGCCATGCTGCACCAGCGGCTCGCGCACGCCGTGCTCGTCGCCATGGAGCGCTCGGGCGACTCCCCCGACGACCGGGTGCAGGACAGCGTGGCCCGGTCGGCGGCGGTGAGGGCCTACGTCAAGGAGGTCTGGCCCGAGGTGCGCGCGACCACCGTGCTCGCCCACGTGCTGTCCACCGGCGAGCACCTGGCCGACGACCAGCGCGCGATGACGTGGGACGCACCTCCTCGCACGGCGGCGTCAGCCCGGTGGACCCCCGCCGACCTGGTGCTCCTGGACGAGCTGACCGACCTCGTCGACCGGACCCCGAGCCTGGGCCACGTCATCCTCGACGAGGCGCAGGACCTCTCCCCGATGCAGCTGCGGGCCGTCGGGCGCCGCGCCTCGACCGGGTCCCTGACCGTGCTGGGCGACCTCGCGCAGGGCACCACGCCCTGGGCGAGCACCTCGTGGGAGGAGTCGCTGCGGCACCTGGGCCCCCGGCACGCGCTGGAGGCTCCCGGCACGGTGCTGGTCGAGCTCCTCCGCGGCTTCCGGGTGCCCGGCGCGGTGATCGAGTATGCGGCCCGCCTCCTGCCCGTGATCGCCCCCGGTCTCGCCCCGCCCGAGTCCGTGCGCTCCAACCCGGGCCGGCTCACCGTGCACGAGGTCGGGGACAGCGTGGCGGGCGCGGTCGAGGCGACGGTGGAGGCGGTCCGGACCCCGGGGTCGGTCGGGGTGATCGTGCCGGACGCGTGGACCGCGGAGGTCGGTGCGGCGCTGACGGCCGCCGGCGTCGCCCACGAGGTGCTCGACGGGCAGCACGCGGGTGAGCAGGTGCTCCGGGTCCACTTCGTCCCGGCCCGGGTGGCCAAGGGGCTGGAGTTCGACCAGGTGGTGCTGGTGGAGCCGGCCGCCATCGCCGCCGCCGAGCCGGACGAGCGCACCGGCCTCCGGCGGCTCTACGTCGTCCTCACGCGTGCGGTGTCGGGGCTCAGCGTCGTGCACGCCGAGCCGTTGCCGGAGGCGCTCACCGGGGCCTGACGGCTCACGGGCCGGTGTCGACGGCCTCGCCCGTGTCGTGCGCGACGTGGTAGGTGGGCCGGCCGAGCATCGTGGTGTACATCCGGCCGACGTACTCACCCAGGATGCCCACGCACAGCAGCTGGATGCCGCCGACGGTGGTGACCACCACGAAGGTGGAGGTCCAGCCCGGGACGTTCAGGCCCACGGCATACCCGACGAGCGCGTAGACCAGCAGCAGCATCGCCACGACGAAGCCGGCCAGGCCCAGCCAGGTCGCCAGCCGCAGGGGCGCGATGCTGGCTCCGGTGATGCTGTCGACGGCCAGGCGCACCATCTTGGACAGGGGGTACTTCGAGCTGCCCGCCGGCCGCTCCTCGCGACGGTAGGTGACCATGCCGCCGGGGAAGCCGAGCTGCGGCACGACCAGCCGCAGCACCCGGTGGTGCTCGGGCAGGGCGTTGACCGCCTCGACGGTCGCCCGCGACATGAGCCGGTAGTCACCGGCGTGCGCGTGGGACTGGTGCGCGCCGAGCCGGCGCATGGTGTCGTAGTAGCCCTTGGCCGTGACCCGCTTGAAGCGGGTGTCGGTGCTGCGGTCCGAGCGGGCGGCGTAGACGACGTCGAGACCGTCGTCCTGCGCCAGCCGGAGCATCTCGGCGATCAGCTCGGGCGGGTCCTGCAGGTCGGCGTCGATCGTGACGACGTAGCTCCCCCGGGCCCGGGCCAGGCCGGCGGAGATGGCCGCCTGGTGCCCGGCGTTGGCGCGCAGGCGCACCACCCGCAGCTGGGGCCAGGACACCCGCTCGCGCTGCAGCAGGACCGGTGTCCGGTCCTGGCTGCCGTCGTCGACGACCAGCACCTCGTAGGGCACCCCGAGCCCGTCCACCACCGGTCGCAGCCGCGCCACGAAGAGCGGCAGGACCTCCTCCTCGTCGAACATGGGCACCACGACGCTCAGCACGGGCGCCTCCGTCATCCTCGTCCTCCCTGCTCAGCGGTCGAAGCGATCCTACGTGCTGCGGTCGCACCGGCCGGGGGGACGGCATACGGTGGACCCGAAGACCTCCCCCCTCAGAACAGGAGCGACCATGCACCCCACGCACGTCCCCCTGCGCGTCGTCACCGGCGCCTACATCCTCAACTCCGGCCTGAACAAGCTCAAGGCCGGCGAGGAGGAGCAGCAGCAGATGCACGGTTGGGCCTCCAGCGTCTACCCGTTCCTGGGGGACCTCAAGCCCAAGGAGTTCGCCAAGCTGCTGGGCTACGGCGAGATCGGTCTGGGCGCGGCCCTGCTGCTGCCGACCGTGCCCTCCGCCGTCGCCGGCGGAGCGCTGGCCGCGTTCGGTGCCGGCCTGACGGGGATGTACCTCAAGACCCCCGGCATGACCCAGGACGACGGCATCCGGCCCACCACGGAGGGCACGGGGCTGGCCAAGGACGTGTGGCTGGTCGGTGCCGGTCTCACCCTGGCGATGCAGTCCTTCCTCTCCGGGACCAAGCACGCCGCCCAGTCGGTGGCCGGCGGGGTCGCGGGCGCCGCCGGTGCGGTCGCCGGCGGTGTCACCGGAGCCGCCAGCTCGGTCGGCTCCAGCCTGACCAGTGCCGTCGGCGCGGGCGCCTCGAAGAGCAAGGGGGGCGTGCACAGCCTGCTCGACACCGCCCACGACAAGAGGGAGGAGCTGGCGGACGCGCTCGCCGACCTGGCCGAGTCCCTCGTCGGGAGGCGCTGAGTCCTGGTCCCCGACCCCGAGGCCCTCCTCGACCGGTGGCTCGCCGACGCGCAGCACCTCGCCCCCGACGCCGGCCGGGACCTGTGGCTGGCGGAGGGGTCGGTGCTCCTTGGCGGGTGGTCCCAGCCCCACCGCGTCTACCACACGACCCAGCACCTCGCGGAGGTCCTGACGGCGCTGGACGAGCTGGCCGCGCAGGTGGGTCTGGACCCCCTGGACGCCCTGCTGGCCCGCACCGTCGCGTGGTACCACGACCTCGTCCACGACCCCCGTGCCACCCCCGGCAGCAACGAGCACCGCAGCGCGACGCTGGCACGCGACCACCTCCACCGGCTGGGGGTGGAGGACGGGCTCGTGGACGTGGTGGAGGCCGGGGTGCTGATGACCCGGACCCACCAGGTCCCCGAGAGCTCCCCGCACGCGCCGGCCCTGGACGCCGTGCACGACGCCGACCTGTGGATCCTCTCGGCCCCGCCGGACCGGTACGCGCAGTACCGCGAGCAGGTGCGCCAGGAGTACGCCTTCGTGCCCGAGGACGCCTACCGGAGCGGACGGGTGGACGTGCTGGCGCCCTTCCGGGACCGTCCACGGCTCTACCGGACCGGGCACGCGCACCGGGGCTGGACCGCGCGGGCCCGGCGCAACGTCGGGGACGAGATCGCCGGGCTCGGTGGTGGGGGCCGGGACGACCGTGCATGACGTCGCGCTGGTCCACGAGGTGCGCGTCGCCCTCGCCCGGGCCGCGGACCCGCAGCGCGCCGCCGGCCAGCAGGCGTACATGCGCAGCGCGATGCCCTTCCACGGGGTCCGCTCGCCGGAGGTCGACCGGATCGTGCGGACCGCCGTCCGGAGCCACCCCCCGACGGACCGGCGGACGTGGGAGGCGAGCGTCCGGGAGCTCTGGGACGCGGCGACCCACCGGGAGCAGCGGTATGCCGCCCTGGCGCTGGCGGAGCACCGCTGCGCCGCGGCGTGGCCGGACCCGGGCGGGCTGGAGCTGGCGCGGCACCTGGTGCTGACCGGCGCCTGGTGGGACCTCGTCGACCGGACCGCGACCCGCCTGGTCGGCCCGGTGCTCCTGTCGCACCGGGCGGTCGCGACACCCGTGATCGACGCCTGGTCCGTCGCGGACGACCTGTGGCTGCGGCGCACGGCGATCCTGTCCCAGCTCAAGCACCGTGCCGCGACGGACCAGGACCTGCTCGAGCGGGTGGTGGCGGCCAACCTGGAGGGCTCCAGGTTCGGGTCCGAGTTCTTCGTCCGCAAGGCGTTGGGGTGGGCCCTGCGCGAGCACGCCAGGACGGACCCGGCCTGGGTGCTCGACCTGCTGGAGCGCCATGCCGCGCGCGTGAGCCCGCTCACCCGCCGCGAGGCGACCCGCCACCTGGGTGGGGAACGGGAGGGGTCACCGGGACGGCATACCTAGGCCAGCAGGTCGCGCCAGCGCTCGAAGAGCGGCCAGAAGACCGCCTGCCCGGCCCACGCCCGGGCCTGTCCCCACGGGAGCCACACCGCCTCGGCGATCTCGACGGGGTCGGGCCTCAGCTCCTCCCGCGCGTCCAGGTGCACCCCGAAGACGGCCAGGTGGTTGACCTCGTCCCAGGGCTCCGGCACGGGGGTCCCCGTGATCGTGATGCGCTCGTAGCCCACCGGGGCGAGCCGGTCCGGGTCGAGCTCCAGACCGAGCTCCTCGCGCACCTCGCGCACCGCGGTCCCGCGCACGCTCTCCCCCGGGTCGCGCTTGCCCCCGGGAGCCGCCCATCCTGACCGCGTCGTGTTGCGGACCAGCAGCACGGCGTCGGCCGCGGTGACGACCACGACGGCGGCACCGGCCGAGCGCGGCGGCTCGTGGGGCGAGCCCACCACCTCCACGACGTGCTCGACCCCGATCCAGGGCAGCCCGCCGTCGGCCCGGGCCAGCGGCCGCTCCCCCTTCCGCTTGCGGAAGCGCATCCCGCTGTCGCGCAGGGTTCGGGCGAGCTGGGTGCCGCTGACGGCGACGGCGCCCGCCGCGAGGCAGTCCGCATACCGCTCCTGCGGGACGTCGTAGTGGTCCCCCTCGAACGACCGCTCCGGGATGCCCAGGCGCCGGGCGAAGGCGTGCAGCTCGGCCAGGGACCGGTCGCTGATGAGGTGCGACCACAGCCGCCCGTGCGCGGGCCACAGGGGCGGGTCGAGCAGGATCGTCATCCCAGCGTCCTGGGGGCGTACATGATGAGGGCCACGCCGGCGAGGTAGACGGGCGCGCCGGCCACCAGCGCGGCCAGGGCGGAGAGGGCGACGGAGCGGCCGGTCATGGGAAGGACAGTAACCCGAGGCTGTGGACGAGGAGGGCCTGGTCCGGCGCCGTTGGTCTAGCGTCAGGACCTACCAGGTGACCGCCCGGTCACCGGGATCACGGGGAGGGACCCAGACATGAGCAACACCTTTGCCGTCGACACGGCCCGGATCGCCGCGGCGTCCGGGGACATCGAGCGGATCGCGGCCACCATCGAGTCCGAGGTGCGCGCGATGATGGCCAAGCTGAACGGCCTGCAGGACTGCTGGCGGGGAACCGCGGCGGGGCAGTTCCACAGCGTGACGCAGGACTGGAGCGCCACGCAGGAACGGGTCCGGACCTCGCTGCAGCAGATCTCCACCACGCTGCGCACGGCCGGTCAGGACTACGAGCTGGTCGAGCAGACCAACCGGATGCGCTTCACCCCGTCCTGACGGGCCCCACCCGGGTGGCGGCAGCCCCCGGGGACGCCGACGGGGCGGCCCCTCCAGGAGGGACCGCCCCGTCAGTGGTCTTCCGCGAGCAACGCGGGAGTCCGGCTCCGACCCGGGGGGTCAGAAGTCCATGCCACCCATGCCACCGTCGCCGCCCGGCATGGCCGGGGCCTTCTCCGGCTTGTCGGCGATGACGGCCTCGGTGGTGAGGAACAGCGCGGCGATGGAGGCGGCGTTCTGCAGCGCGGAACGGGTCACCTTCACCGGGTCGGCGACGCCGAAGCCCAGCATGTCGCCGTACTCGCCCGTGGCCGCGTTGAGGCCGTGGCCCGGGGTGAGGTTGCGGACCTTCTCCGCCACGACGCCACCCTCGAGACCGGCGTTGATCGCGATCTGCTTGAGCGGGGCCTCGACGGCGACCTTGACGATGTTGGCGCCGGTCGCCTCGTCACCCTGCAGGTCGAGACCGTCGAAGGCCTTGGAGGCCTGGATGAGGGCCACGCCACCACCGGCGACGATGCCCTCCTCGACGGCAGCCTTGGCGTTGCGCACGGCGTCCTCGATGCGGTGCTTGCGCTCCTTGAGCTCGACCTCGGTCGCCGCGCCCGCCTTGATGACGGCCACGCCGCCGGCCAGCTTGGCCAGCCGCTCCTGCAGCTTCTCGCGGTCGTAGTCGGAGTCGCTGTTGTCGATCTCGGCGCGGATCTGGGCGACCCGGCCGGCGATCTGGTCGGCGTCGCCGCCACCCTCGACGATGGTGGTCTCGTCCTTGGTGACCACGACCTTGCGGGCGGTGCCCAGCAGGTCCAGCTCGGCGGTCTCCAGCTTGAGCCCGACCTCCTCGGAGATGACCTGGCCACCGGTGAGGATGGCGATGTCACCGAGCATGGCCTTGCGGCGGTCGCCGAAGCCCGGGGCCTTGACGGCGACGGACTTGAAGTTGCCGCGGATCTTGTTGACCACCAGGGTCGCCAGGGCCTCGCCCTCGACGTCCTCGGCGACGATCGCCAGCGGCTTGCCGGACTGCATGACCTTCTCCAGCAGCGGGAGCAGGTCCTTCACCGAGGAGATCTTGGAGTTCACGACGAGGACGTAGGGGTCCTCGAGCACGGCCTCCATGCGCTCGGTGTCGGTGACGAAGTAGGGGCTGATGTAGCCCTTGTCGAAGCGCATGCCCTCGGTGAGCTCGAGCTCCAGGCCGAAGGTGTTGGACTCCTCGACCGTGATGACGCCCTCGTTGCCGACCTTGTCCATGGCCTCGGCGATCATCTCGCCGATCTCGGTGTCGGCCGCGGAGATTGACGCGGACTGCGCGATCTGCTCCTTGGTCTCGACCTCCTTGGCCATGCCCAGCAGCTCGTCGTTGACCGCCTGGACGGCGACCTCGATGCCGCGCTTGAGGGCCATCGGGTTGGCGCCGGCGGCGACGTTGCGCAGGCCCTCCTTGACCATGGCCTGGGCGATGACGGTCGCGGTGGTGGTGCCGTCACCGGCGACGTCGTCGGTCTTCTTGGCGACCTCCTTGACCAGCTCGGCGCCGATCTTCTCGTAGGGGTCCTCGAGCTCGATCTCCTTGGCGATGCTCACACCATCGTTGGTGATGGTGGGGGCGCCCCACTTCTTCTCGAGCACGACGTTGCGGCCCTTGGGGCCGAGGGTCACCTTCACGGCGTCGGCAAGGGTGTTCATACCCTTCTCGAGCCCGCGGCGAGCCTCCTCGTCGAAAGCAATAAGCTTGGCCATCTGCGCTGGTTCCTCCACACGTGGACGGACGGGTGACCGGGTGCCGCCCGCGACGGACGAGCCGGACGGATGGGGCTTCCGGCGCCCCACGGTCCGACCCTCGGCAGGCCGGTCGGGATTATCACTCTCGGGTCGAGAGTGCTAGGTCCATGATTAGCACTCGACCCCCTCGAGTGCAAATGCTCACGACCGCGTGCCCCGCAGCTCCAGCGCCCTGACGGCCGCCTCCCGCAGCGTCTGCTCCTGCAGGCCCAGCCCACGGGCGGCGCCGATGAGGGCCTCCACGCCGGTCGGGCCGGCCTCCAGCACCTCCGCGAAGCGCTCGGCCAGCTCGGCGAGCTGCGCCGTCTGCGTCTGCACGAAGCTCTGGTCGACCACGTCCCCGTGGCCCGGCACCCAGGCGTCGGCGCCGCTGGAGGGCGCCTTGGCGGCCAGGGCCCGCAGGGTGCCGGCCCACTCGAGGGGGAAGGCGTCCTCCATGGCCGGGTCGGCACCCTCCTCGACCAGGTCACCGGCGAAAACGACCCCGGCGTCGGCACCGCCACCGCGAGGTCGTGGTCGGTGTGGCCGCGCCCGGCGTAGAGGAGGTCGACGCTGCGGTCACCGAGGTCGATCCTCGTGTCCCCGTCCACGAGGTAGAACGGCAGCACGATCTCGGTCTGCTCGATCTCGCGGGCGATCGCCTCGCGGTCGGTCCGGCGCAGGTGCTCCACGATCTGGGTGCGTTGCGACTCCCCCGTCCGCATCAGCTCCTCGGCCGCACCGGTGTGGGCGTAGATCTGGGAGTCGCGGAAGGCGGAGTTGCCGAAGCAGTGGTCGTAGTGCGCGTGGGTGTTGACCACGACGATCTCGGTCGGCGTGATCTCGCGCACCGACTCCAGCAGCTCGACGCCCTGGCGGTGGTAGATCCGGGTGTCGACGACGACGCTGCGCCGCTCGCCCACGATCAGACCGCAGTTGAGGTTGAGCTCCTCGTGCCGCCGGGCGAAGACCCCGGGGCCGATCTCGCGCCACGTCAACATGGCCCCAGTCTAGGTATGCGGCGGGCTAGGTATGCGGCGGGGCTGGCCGGACGGCACCCGGCCCCACGGCATACCCCCGGTCTCAGCTCAGACCGACGATCGTCCCGTCCTCGGTGATGTCCATGCCGTTGGCCGCGGGCACCTTCGGCAGGCCCGGCATCCGCATGATGTCGCCGGTGAGGGCCACCACGAAACCCGCGCCCGCGTTGACCACCAGCTCGCGGACGGTGATGCGGAAGCCGCGCGGGGCGCCCAGCCGGGTGGGGTCGTCGGAGAAGGAGTACTGGGTCTTGGCCATGCACACCGGGAGGTGGCCGTAGCCGTCGGCGTTCAGCTGGCCCAGCTGGGTCGCGGCCGCGGGCGCCAGGTCGACGCCGTCGGCGCGGTAGATCTCCTTGGCGATCGTCTCGATCTTGCTGTGCAGGGTCTGCTCCGCGTCGTAGAGCGGGCGGTAGTCGCTGCCCTGCTCGCACAGCTCGACGACCGCGTGCGCCATGTCGGCACCACCCTCCCCGCCCTTGGTGAAGACCTCGGACAGCACGACCTTGACCCCGAGGGCCTCGCAGCGCTGGCGCACCAGGGACAGCTCGGCGTCGGTGTCGCTGGGGAACCGGTTGAGCGCCACGAGCGCCGGGACGCCGAACTTCGCGAGGTTCTCCAGGTGCTGCTCGAGGTTGACGATGCCGTTGCCGAGGGCGAAGAGGTCCTCGTTCGTGAGCTCCTTCTTGTCCTTGCCCCCGTTGAGCTTGAGGGCCCGGACGGTGGCGACGACGACCACGGCGTCGGGGCGCAGGTCGCCCGCGGGGCAGACGATGTCGAAGAACTTCTCCGCGCCCAGGTCGGCGCCGAAACCCGCCTCGGTGACGACGTAGTCGGCCAGCTTGAGCGCGGTCTTCGTCGCGACGATGGAGTTGTTGCCGTGGGCGATGTTGGCGAAGGGGCCGCCGTGGATGATCGCCGGGGTGTTCTCCAGGGTCTGGACCAGGTTGGGCTTGATCGCGTCCTTCATGAGCAGCGCCATCGCACCGGGGGCCTGCAGGTCGGCGGCGGTGACCGGCTGCTTGTCGTAGGTGTAGGCCACGACCATCCGGGAGAAGCGCTCCTTGAGGTCCTCCAGGCTGGTCGCCAGGCACAGGGCCGCCATGATCTCGGAGGCGACGGTGATCTCGAAGCCGGACTCGCGGACGACACCGTCGCCCACCTTGCCCATGCCGATGACGATGTTGCGCAGCGCGCGGTCGTTCATGTCCAGCACGCGGGGCCAGACGACCCGCTTGGGGTTGATGCCCAGCGGGTTGCCCTGGTGGATGGAGTTGTCCAGCAGCGCGGCGAGCAGGTTGTGCGCGGAGGTGATCGCGTGGAAGTCGCCGGTGAAGTGCAGGTTGATGTCGTCCATCGGGACCACCTGGGCGTAGCCGCCGCCGGCCGCGCCACCCTTCATCCCGAACGACGGGCCCAGGGAGGGCTCGCGCAGGGTGGTCATCGCCTTCTTGCCGATCTTGTTCAGCGCCTGGGACAGGCCCACGTTGGTCGTGGTCTTCCCCTCGCCGGCCGCGGTCGGGTTGATCGCGGTGCACAGGATCAGCTTGCCGTCCGGCCGGTCCTTCAACCGCTCCAGGATGCCGAGGGAGAGCTTGGCCTTGGTGTGACCGTAGGGCTCGTAGTCGTCCGTGGACAGCCCGAGCCCCTCGGCGATCTCGCCGATCGGCCGCAGCGTCGCCGCCTGGGCGATCTCGACGTCGGTCTTCATGGAAGCCAGCCTCCTCGATCGAGGCCTGCCAGGGCCGCAGGCCGTGGCGTCCAACCTAGTGGGTGCCTGCGCCCGCGGCGAGGGGGCCGGCGGGCCGGATCAGCCCTGCAGGCCGAGGCGACGCATCGAGCGCGCCCGCTGGCGGCGGCTGCGGTCACGGCGCAGGCGCTTGATGAGCAGCGGCTTGTGGGCCAGCGCGGCCTCGCTGTCGATGAGCTGGTTGAGGATCTGGTAGTAGCGGGTGGCGGAGAGACCGAAGAGGTCCTTGATGCCCTGCTCCTTGGAGCCGGCGTAGGTCCAGTGCCGGTGCTCGAAGTCCAGGATCTCCCGGTCGCGCTCGGACAGCCCGGAGGAGGGGTCGACCTGCTGCACGCGGGTGGCGGCTCCCATGGGTGAATGTCCTCTCGTCGCACGACGGTCTGACCAGATGTCGACCATCGTACGTCACCGGACTTACACGGGTGTCATTCACGGCGCCGCGCGTCGCCGCATACATTGTCGTCCCGTGACCGCCACCCCGCTGCGCGACCTCGTGCACCCCTCCTGGGCCGACGTCCTGGCCCCGGCGCAGGAGACCGTCGCCGCCCTCGGGGAGTTCCTGCGGGCCGAGCTCGCGGCGGGGCGCGGCTACCTGCCCGCCGGCGAGCGGGTCCTGCGCGCCTTCGAGCGCCCGCTGGAGGAGGTGCGGGTGCTGGTGGTCGGGCAGGACCCCTACCCGACCCCGGGTCACGCGGTCGGCCTCAGCTTCTCCGTCGCCCCCGACGTCACGCCCCTGCCCCGCAGCCTGGACAACATCTACCGCGAGCTGGTCGACGACCTCGGCGTCCCCCGGCCCAGCACCGGTGACCTGTCGCCGTGGGTGGAGCAGGGGGTGATGCTCCTCAACCGGGTGCTGACCGTCTCGCCGGGAGCGCCGGCCAGCCACCGCGGCCGGGGCTGGGAGCAGGTCACCGAGCTCGCGATCGACGCCCTGGCCCGGCGCGGCGGTCCGCTGGTGGCCATCCTGTGGGGTCGCGACGCCCGCGCCCTCGCACCGCGGCTGAGCGACGTGCCGTGCGTCGAGTCCGCCCACCCCTCCCCCCTGTCGGCCGCTCGCGGCTTCTTCGGCAGCCGGCCCTTCAGCCGCACCGACGAGCTGCTGGTCCGCCAGGGGTCAGACCCGATCGACTGGAGGCTCCCGTGAGCGACCGACCCGACACCCCCGGCACCCCCGCACCCCGCCCGTCCCTGCTTGTCCACGGCGACGCGGGGCCCACCGTCCACGGTGGGACGGGCAGCGTGCGACCCCGGCCCCGCGCGTGGGCCCGCTACGTCGCCATCGGCGACTCCTTCACCGAGGGCATGAGCGACCCCGACCCCCGGGTGCCGGACCGTTACGTGGGCTGGGCCGACCGCCTGGCCGCGCTGCTGTCGACGCACGTCGACGAGCTGGCCTACGCCAACCTCGCCGTCCGGGGCGCAAGCTGGCGGACGTCGCGGGCCCCCAGCTCGAGGCCGCCCTCGCGCTGGAGCCCGACCTGGTCAGCATCGTCGGCGGCGGCAACGACATCCTGCGCCCGCGCGCCGACGTCGACGCCCTGGCCGCCCAGCTCGACGCGGCGGTGGCCCGGATCCGCGCCACCGGGGCCGACGTGCTGCTGGCCACCCCCACCGACCCGGTGGGTGCCCCGGTCATCATCCGCACCCGCGGCCGGGTCGGGGTCTACACCGCCCACCTCTGGTCGATCGCGCAGCGGCGCGGCGCCTTCGTGCTCAACCAGTGGGCGTGCGACTTCCTCAAGGACTGGCGGATGTGGTCCGAGGACCGCATCCACATGACCTCCGAGGGACACCGCCGGGTGGCGCTGGCCGCCTACGTCGCGCTCGGCCACACGCAGGAGGAGGCGGACTGGCGGGCGCCGTTGCCGCCGGCCGTGCCGCTCGGGACGGTGGAGAGCCTGCGCGGCCACGCCCGCTGGGCCAGGGAGTATGCCGCCCCCTGGGTCCAGCGGCGGCTGCAGGGCCGGTCCTCCGGGGACGCCCTCGAGGCCAAGCGGCCCGACCTGGACCCGCTTCGCCCCGGGGAGGGGGGCGGACGATGAGCACCGCTCCGACGGGGCCAGGCCTGTGGCTCACCGTCCTGCGTCCCGCGGCCCTCGAGGCCCTGCTGGTCGAGCTCGGGGTCGGGTGGCTCGGGGTCGACCTGCAGCACGGGCAGTACGACGTGGCCGACCTGCGCGACCTGCTCCGGGTGACCGACCTGCCGGTGCTCGCCCGCGCCGCGTCCACCGACTTCGCCCACCTGGGCGCGGTCCTGGACAGCGGCGTCGCCGGCGTCATCGTGCCCAGCGTCGACACGGTGGAGGACGTGCGCGCGCTGGTCCGGGCCGTGCGCCTGCCGCCCGTGGGGAGGCGGAGCACCGGGATGTCCCGCAGCGCGGTCGTCGGGGCGCCCGCCCACCCCCTCCTGCTGCCCATGGTCGAGACCCGCGGCGCGCTGGACGCGGCCGCGGCGATCGCGGCCACCCCCGGGGTCGACGGGCTCTTCGTCGGCCCCTACGACCTCTCGCTGGCGTTGGGCGGTCCCGGCCCGGTGGACGACCGGGTCCTCGCGGCGATCCGCACGGTGGTGCAGGCCGCCCGGGAGCACGGCGTGCTGGCGGGCGCCTTCTCCGGCAGCCGCGACCTCGACCCGCACCTGCCTCCGTTGGACCTGGTCGCCGTCGACACCGATGTCAGCGCGCTCCGGGCCGGGGTCCGGGGGTTGTTCGCCGACTGAGCGGTCGACGGTCGTCGGCGCATCTGCGGCGCTATGGTGTCTCCCATGACGCAGATGCGGATCTCGGAGGCGGCCCGGCTGCTCGGGGTGTCGAGCGACACGGTCCGTCGCGCGGTGGAGGCCGGACGGCTGACCGCGGGCCGGGACGTCGGTGGCCGGGTGGTGGTCGAGGCGATCGACGTGGCGCGGATGGCCGGCGAGCAGGCTCCGTCCGCCCAGGCCGAGGTGGGGCCGGTCGGCACGTCGTCGGCCCGCAACCAGATGCGCGGCATCGTCACCCGCGTCGTCAGCGACCGGGTCATGTCCCAGGTCGACCTGCAGGCCGGACCCTTCCGCCTGGTGTCGCTGCTGTCCACCGAGGCCGTGCAGGAGATGGGGCTGGAGGTCGGCTCGGTCGTCGTCGCGTCGGTCAAGGCCACCCACGTCACCGTCGGGCTGCCGGGGTGACCACCTCCCGCCGACGGGGTCCTGGGCGGGCCGGAGCGGTGCCCTCGGGGCCGCCGTCGCGGCCGCGCTCGCCCTGACCGCCTGCTCGGGTGCCGGGGCGGGCGAGGACGACGGCCGGACCCTCACCGTCCTGGCCGCGGCCTCCCTCACCGACGTCCTGTCCCTCGTCGCGGCCGACGTGGAGGCCGACCATCCGGGGAGCACGGTGGAGCTCAGCTTCGCCGCCAGCTCCACGATCGTCCAGCAGGTGGCCGAGGGGGCACCCGCCGACGTTCTCGCCCTGGCCGGCCCGGGCCCCCTGGACCACCTCCCCGCCGAGCTCCGGCGCAGCGAGCCGGTCGTCTTCACCACCAACAGCCTCTCGCTGGCGGTCCCCCCGGACAACCCCGCCGGGGTCACGGGCGTGGAGGACCTCACGACGGAAGGGCTGCGCCTCGTGGTCTGCCAGCCCCAGGTGCCCTGCGGTGAGGCCACGTCCGCGCTGCTGACCGGGCTGGGGATCGACCCGGCCGTGTCCTCCCAGGAGCGCGACGCCCGGGCGACCATCACCAAGGTCGAGCTGGGGGAGGCCGACGTCGGCATCGTCTACCGCACCGACGTGGCCGCCGCCGGGGACCGGGTGCTGGGGATCGACATCCCGGGGGCGGTCAACGTCACGACCGGCTACCCGATCCTCGCCGTCTCCGACCACGAGCTGGCGGCGGCCTTCATCCAGGAGGTCCTGTCCGGGCGCGGGCAGCAGCACCTGGCCGACGCCGGGTTCGTGGCCCCGTGACCACGGTCCTCCCGAGGCGGCTTCCCCTCCTGGTGCCCGCCGCCGTCGGCGTCGGCTTCCTCGTCCTGCCCCTGCTCGCGCTCCTGCTGCGCGCGGACTGGCCCGACCTGGCGACGCACCTGCGCGCCCCCGTGGTCGGCCAGTCGCTGCGGCTGTCCGCCCTCACCACGAGCGTGACGATGGTCGTCGTCTGGCTCGTGGGCACCCCACTGGCCTGGCTGCTCGCCCGGTCGGACCACCCGCTGACGAGCTGGGCCCGGGCGCTCATCACGGTCCCGCTGGTGCTGCCGCCCGTCGTCGGCGGCGTCGCCCTGCTCATGACCTGGGGGCGACGCGGCGTGCTGGGAGGGTGGCTCGACCAGACGTTCGGCATCACCGTGCCGTTCACGACCGTCGCCGTCGTCATGGCGGAGATCTTCGTCGCCCTGCCCTTCTACGTCATCGCGGTCGAGGGCGCGATGCGTGGCCTGGACCGGCGCTACGACGAGATCGCCGCGACCCTGGGCGCCGGCCCGGTGCGGACCTTCCTGCGGGTGGCCGTCCCGCTGACGCTGCCGGGCGTCGCCGCCGGGTCGGCCCTGGCCTGGGCCCGGGCGCTCGGGGAGTTCGGCGCCACGATCACCTTCGCCGGCAGCTTCCCCGGGCGCACCCAGACGGCACCGCTGGGCGTCTACGCGGCCCTCGAGCAGGACCCGGAAGCGGCCCTGGCCCTCTCCCTGGTCATGCTCCTCCTGAGCGTCCTGGTGCTCGGCCTGCTCCGCTCGCGGTGGCTGCGGTGACGCCGGGACGCTGGTCCGCACCCCGGCCGGGCGGCGGGTCGGCCCTGGACGCCCGCCTCGAGGTCGACCTCGGCTCGTTCCGGCTGCGGGCCGACCTGCGCAGCGACGGTGGCGTCACCGCCCTCCTCGGCCCCAACGGGTCGGGCAAGACCACGGCCCTCAAGACGCTGGCGGGGCTGCATACCCTCACCGCCGGCCACGTGCGGGTCGCGGGGACCCTGTGGGCGCAGGGGCGGGGTCCGCACCGGCCGTCCGAGGACCGCAGCGTCGGGATGCTGCTGGCCGACCCCCTGCTCTTCCCCCACCTGAGCCTGCTGGACAACGTCGCCTTCGGCCCCCGGGCGCGCGGGGCGAGCCGCCGGGTGGCCCGGGCCCGGGCGGCGGAGGAGCTGGACCGGGTGGGTCTGGGCGACCTGCGTGACCGGCGGCCCGGCCGTGTCTCCCAGGGCCAGGCGCAGCGGGCCTCGCTCGCCCGGGCGCTGGCGACCGACCCCGCGCTCCTGCTGCTGGACGAGCCCCTGTCGGCCCTGGACCCTGAGACCCGCTCGGTCACCCGGGCCGGCCTCGCCGCCCGCCTGCGCGACTTCCCGGGCGTGACCGTCCTGGTCACCCACGACCCCGTCGACGCACTGACGCTGGGCGGGCAGCTCGTGTTCCTCGAGGACGGGCGCGTCGTCCAGCAGGGCGCCCCCGCCGAGGTCATCGCCCGCCCCCGGTCCTCCTACGTCGCCGGGGTCGTGGGGCTGAACCTCCTGCAGGGCCGCCTCTCGCCGGGCCCCCCGCCCACCCTGGAGTCGAGGGGGGCGGCCGGCTCGTCGTCGCCTCGGCCCCCGACGGTGCCCGTCCCGGTGACCGGCTGTGGGCGACCGTCGACCCCGAGGCGATCACCCTCTACACGTCCCTCCCCCACGCCTCGGCCCGCAACCTGTGGCAGCTCACCGTCGGCGCCGTGACCGTCACCGGTCAGCGCGCTCGCGTGCACCTCACCGGGCCGGAGCTGCACCTGGTCGCGGAGGTCACCCTCGGCGCCGTCGCCGAGCTCGGCATCGTCACCGGGCGCACGCTGTGGGCCGGGGTGAAGGCGACCGAGACCCACGTCTACCCGGCCTGAGGCGCGGCTCCATACCCGACCTGTGCACGACCTCCGGACTTCTGCACGGGCGATATCCCGCGCAGACGTCCGGAATCGGTGCACAGGTCGGGGAGGGAGGGGGTATGAGGCGCGCGGAGGGTCGGGGTACGGCGGGGAGGGACGGGTACGGGGCGGCGGGCGGGGAGGGACGGGGCGCGCGGCGTGCCGGGGTCGGGACGAGGGTCGTGTGGGGGTGACGTCGCGTCGGGCGCTAGCGTTGCGCGCATGGTGCACCGTGTCCTCCCGACGGACGAAGCCCGCGACCTCCTCGCCCTGGTCCGGGAGATCGCCGACGAGCAGCTCCTCCCCCAGGTGGACGCGGCCGAGGCGGAGCACCGCTTCCCGCGCGAGGTCTTCCGGCTGCTCGGGGACACCGGGCTGCTCTCCCTGGCCTATCCCGAGGAGCAGGGCGGCGGTGGGCAGCCCTACGAGGTCTACCTGCAGGTCGTCGAGGAGATCGCCCGGGCCTGGATGTCGGTCGCGGTGGGGGTCTCCGTCCACTCCCTGACCGCGTTCCCCATGGCGACCTACGGCACCCCCGAGCAGCAGGAGCGCTGGCTGGGCGAGATGCTCGGCGGGGCCCAGCTGGGCGCCTACTGCGTCTCGGAGCCGCAGGCCGGATCCGACGTGGCCGCCATCCGCACCCGTGCCGTCCGCGACGGCGACGACTACGTGCTCACCGGCGGCAAGGCCTGGATCAGCCACGCGGGGCACGCCGACTTCTACACCACCTTCGTCCGCACCTCCGACGACGGCGGGCGGGGGCTGTCCTGCTTCCACGTGCCCGCGGGCGTCGAGGGGCTGACCTTCGCCGAGCCCGAGCGCAAGATGGGGCTGCACTCCGACACCGTCGGGGAGGTCCTGCTCGACGGGGTCCGCCTCCCGGCCGAGCACCGCATCGGGGCCGAGGGGCAGGGTATGCAGATCGCCCTGGCCGCCCTCGACGCCGGTCGCCTCGGCATCGCCGCGGCGGCGACGGGGCTCGGCCAGCGGGCGCTCGAGGTGGCGACCGCCTACGCCGCCGAGCGCCAGCAGTTCGGTCGCCCGATCGCCGACAACCAGGGCCTGGCCTTCCTGCTCGCGGACATGGCGGCCGCCGTGGGCTCGGCCCGCGCCACCTACCTGCACGCCGCCCGGCTCAAGGACGCCGGCCTGCCGCACACCCAGGAGGCGTCCATCGCCAAGCTGGTCGCCACCGACGCCGCGATGCGGGTCACCACCGACGCGGTGCAGGTGCTCGGCGGCTACGGCTACACCATCGACTTCCCGGTCGAGCGGATGATGCGGGAGGCCAAGGTCACCCAGATCTTCGAGGGGACCAACCAGATCCAGCGCCTGGTGATCTCCCGCCAGCTCCTCGCCCAGCACCGCTGACCCCGCCCACACCCGGAGGACCCATGCGCATCACCGAATCCACCGTCGCCCTCGTCACCGGCGCCGCGAGCGGCCTGGGCGAGCAGACCGCCCGCCGGCTGCTCGACGCCGGAGCGCAGGTGCTGCTCGTCGACCTCCCCGGCGGGCGGGGGGAGGAGCTGGCCGGCGAGCTCGGCGACCGGGTCGGCTTCGCCGGCGCCGACGTGCGCGACGCCGAGCAGGTGGCCGCCGCGGTGCGTGCCGCGACCGAAATGGGCGAGCTGCGGGTCGTCGTCAACTGCGCCGGCGTCGCGACCCCCGGCCGGGTCCTGTCGCGCCGCGGCGTGCTCGACCTCGAGGCCTTCCGCACCGTCGTCGACATCAACCTGGTCGGCACCTTCAACGTCCTGCGCCTGGCGGCCGAGGCCATGGCGCAGAACACCCCGGACGACGAGGGCGCGGGTGACCGGGGCGTCATCGTGATGACCGCCAGCGTCGCGGCCTTCGACGGCCAGATCGGGCAGGCGGCCTACGCCTCCTCCAAGGCCGGCGTCGTGGGGCTCACCCTCACCGCCGCCCGCGACCTGGCCGACAAGCAGATCCGGGTGATGACCATCGCGCCCGGCGTCTTCGAGACCCCCATGATGGCCGGCCTGGGTGAGGACGTGAAGGCCTCCCTCGAGGCGCTGGTCCCCCACCCCTCCCGGCTCGGCCGCCCGCAGGAGTATGCGGCGCTCGTGGCCCACATCGTCGAGAACCCGATGCTCAACGGCGAGGTCATCCGCCTCGACGGCGCCCTGCGGATGCCTCCGCGCTGAGCGGTCGGGCCCCCGCCGCGGGCCGTCACGAGCCCGCGCCGTCCTCCCCCGCACGCAGTCCCAGCCCCCGGTCGCCGGCCGTCAGGGTGAGGCTCGGCCCGACGATCTCCACGGTGAGCGCGCCCGTCCGGAGCACCCCCAGCACCGCGTCCTCGAGCTCGCCCCGCTCGTCCTCGCACGCCATCGCGGTCATCACGACGTCCCCGACGACCAGGGTGCCCTCCCGCTCGTCGTAGGTGTAGGGCGCGCTGCCCTGGTTGCACCCGCCCAGGATCTCGACCGTCCCGTCGTCCCGGAAGGTCAGGGTCGCTTCCGCCTGGCCCGGCACGCTCGCCACGGCGTCGCGGGTGACGAGCGAGTCGACCTGCCAGCGCGGGCCGACCAGCGGACGGTCGGGGTCGGCGACCTCGCGGTCGAGCAGGGTGAGGACCGTCCCCGCGCCGGTCAGCGTCAGCGTGGCGTCGTCGAGGGCGAGCACCGGGCCGGACTCCAGAAGCTCGACGAGCCAGGCGTCCTGGGCCATGAGCTCCTCGGGACAGCCCATCTCGGTCCCGCCCAGGGAGTCGACCCGGAGCACGTCCTCCTCGACCCGGTAGCCCGCGAACATCGTGTTGCAGCCGGCCTGCGCAGAGAGCTGCCCGTCGTCGAAGGTCAGCCGCACCCGCGACCCCGCCACGAGGTCCCGGGGCCGCCCGTCCTCGGTGACGCCGGTGCTCAGGAAGGTGCGCCCCACGACCTCGACCTCGGCCCCCGGCCCCGGGCCGAGCCCGCAGCCCGACAGGAGCAGGGTGAGGGCCGCGACGAGCGCGACGGCATACCCCGGGCGCCGGCTCACGGGGCCGACCCTCCGGAGGTCGGTCGCTGCGCGTGCCACCGGCGCAGCCGCTCCAGCTCCTCGGGAGGCACGGCGAGCAGGGTGAGGAGCCGCCCGTCGCGCGGGACCGCCTGCACCCGCCAGGCGTGCGGGGGCGGCTGGTCGTGCCGCAGGTCGAGGATGTCCTGCCGCCCGAGGTGGTCGACCTGGGTGCCGGAGGTGACCACGATGCGGTCGGCCTCCAGCCGCGTGCCGCTGCGCTCCCGCCGGCTGGCCCAGACGAGGAAGACGCCGTAGCCGCACCAGGCCGCGACCAGGGGCAGGGCGCCCGGTCGCCAGGGGCCCACCACCGACAGGGCGGCGAGCGCGACCAGGGCGGAGAGGATCACGGCAACGCCGAGGCCGGCGCGGAAGGTCGGCAGCCACCGGGGCTGCATCAGCCACTCGGTCTGCGGGCTCACGCCGGGTGGGCCGGCGGTGCGCGGCGGTCGACCACTCACGCCGCCAGGGTATGCCGCCGGCCGCTACCGGCGCCTCAGCTCGCGCGTGACGTCGCGGGCCTGGGCGGCGGACACCCCGGGCAGCTCGACCCGACGGCCGTCGCTCAGCACGGCGACGGCTCCCCCGCGTGCCGCGTCCCGGTCGACCGTGCGGACCGTCGCGGCGGGGAACTCCAGGCGGCGGATCCCGTCGTGGACGACCAGACCCTCCGCGGAGGCCGTCGTCACCCCGCCGGAGCGCAGGTAGACCCCCACGAGGAGCGCCACCACGGCCACGCGGAAGACCAAGCCGAAGAGGTCCTCCTCCAGCGCCACGCCGCCCCGGCTGTAGCGCCACACCCCCTGGCCGACGACGAGCACCACGGCCGCCAGCAGCGTCCAGGCGAGGCTCTTCGGTCGGGAACGCACCCAGGTCATGGGGTCAGCGTAGGCGCGGGGGCCGTGCGGTCGCGCGCCCGGCCCCGTGTCCTCCAGACTGGGCCCATGAGCGATCGCCCCTCCCCTGGTCCCGACGTCGTGGTGGTGGGTGCCGGTGCCGTCGGCGCCACCATCGCCTACACCGCCCTGGTGCGCGGGAGCGCCCGCCGCGTGGCGCTGCACGACATCGACGCGGCCAAGCTCGAGGCGGAGGTGCTGGACATCAGCCACGGGCTGTCGTTCACGCCGAGGGGGTCGATCGTGGGCAGCGACGACGTCGAGGTATGCCGTGGCGCCCGGGTCGTGGTCGTCACCGCCGGCGCCAAGCAGAAGCCGGGGCAGACCCGCATGGACCTGGCCGGGAGCACCGTCGCCCTCGTCCGCACCCTCATGCCGCGCCTGCTCGAGGTCGCCCCGGACGCCACCTACGTCATGGTCACCAACCCGGTCGACGTCGTCACCACGGCGGCGCTGCGCCTCACCGGCCTGCCGTCGCGGCAGCTCTTCGGCTCCGGCACCGTGCTGGACTCCTCCCGCCTCAGGCACGCCATCTCCCGGCGGGTGGGCGTCGCGGTCCAGAACGTCCACGCCTACGTCGTCGGGGAGCACGGCGACACCGAGTTCCCGCTGTGGAGCTCGGCCAGCCTGGGCGGGGTGCCGGTCCGCGACTGGTCCCGCGGGCACGGAGGACGGCTGGACGAGGCCGAGCTGGCGGAGATCGCCGACGAGGTGGTGCACGCGGCCTACCGGATCATCGCTGGCAAGGGCGCCACCAACTACGCCGTGGCCCTGGCCTGCTGCCAGATCGTGGAGTCGGTCCTGCGCGACGAGCGGCGGGTCCTGCCGGTGTCCACCCTGCTGGAGGGTGAGTACGGCGTGAGCGGGGTCTGCCTGTCGGTCCCCACGGTGGTGGGCGCCGACGGGGCCGTGGAGCGGCTGGCCGTCCCGATGTCGGATGACGAGCAGCACCGGCTGCGGCTCAGCGCCGCCTCCATCCGCGCGACGCTGGAGGCCGTCGGCGACTGAGGTCGCATCAGGGGTCCCGCCGGGGCGGGCGGGTGAGCAGCGGGACGACCGCGCCCACCAGGGCGATGACCCCCATGACGGTGAAGCCGAGGGTGTAGGCCTGGTCCTCCCCGACCAGCCAGGAGATGAGCAACGGCCCGATCACGCCGCCGATGGACCAGCCGATGAGCATCAGGCCGTAGATCGCGCCGGCGTGGGCCACCCCGAAGAAGTCGCTGGCCGTCGAGGGCAGGGTGCCGAAGGCCCCGCCGTAGCAGGTGTAGATCAGGGCGGCGAGGACGTAGAAGACGACCACATTGCCCACGTGCGGCAGCGCCAGCAGGGCGAGCCCCTGGATCCCCAGGATCCCGACGAACGCCGGGCGCCGTCCGATCCGGTCCGACAGGGCCGCCCAGAAGATCCGCCCGCCCCCGTTGAACAGGCCCATGACGCCGACCAGGGTGGCCGCCCCGACGGCGGAGAAGCCCGCCACGTCGGTGGCGGTGCCGGCGGCGACCGAGATGAAGGAGATCCCCGCGGTGACCGAGATGGTGAGGATGAGGGTCAGGAGGTACCACTGCCGTGTCCGCAGCGCCTCCTGCTGGGTGAAGTCCCGTGCCTGGGAGCCGCCGTCGGCCTCCGCGCGGTCCTCGGCGTCGCCGTCCGCGCGGTCCTCGGCGTCGGCGGGGGGCGTCGCCGCGTCCTTGACCTCGCCCCTGCCGTCGTCCTCGACCCCGCCCTTCCCGGGCGCCGTGTAGCCCTCCGGCGGGTCCCGGAAGACCGCGGCCCCGAGCAGCCCCGCGACGAGGTAGGCCAGCCCGAGCCACAGGAAGACCTTGGTGGGGTAGCGCTGGTAGTCGGCGCTGCCGTCGATCATCATCTGGGCCAGGGGGGAGGTGATCACCGCACCGAAGCCGAAGCCGCCCACCGCGATGCCGGTGATGAGGCCGCGCTTGTCGGGGAACCACTTCTGGAGCATCGCGATCGGCACGATGTAGGCCAGGCCGAGCCCGAAACCGCCGAGGACGCCGTAGCCCAGGACGAGCAGCCACAGGTCACCCGCGTCGCGGGCGAGGCTCGCCAGCATGATGCCGACGGAGTAGATCGCCACCCCGGCCAGGGCGACCGGTCGCGGTCCGCGCCGGTCCTGCAGGCGACCGCCGAGGAAGGTGCCGACGAAGATCATCCCGATGGCGACCTCGAAGGGGATGGTCGCCTGGACCTTGCTCAGCTCGAGGGCCGAGGGCTCGGCCTGGATCGCCTTGCTGAAGGTGCTCCAGGCGTAGACGGCCCCGATGGCGAGCTGCACCAGCACCCCACCGGCGAGGATGAGCCACCGGTTGCCGGTGCCCGAGCCGGTGGACGGCTCCCTGGTGGTCTGCGTCGACTCGCTCATCAGCTCTCCTGGGAGGTGGGTCGGTCGGAGTGGGTCGGTCGGAGTGGGCCGGTAGGAGGTGGGTCGGGTGGCAGGGGTCGGGCGGCCAGGGTTGCCGGCCGGCGGGGTCAGCGGACGGTGACGATGCTGTCGTGGACGGTGCCCGCGGCGCGCCGCTCCTCCAGCCGGCGGCGTTGCGGCCCGACGGTGAACCGCGGGTCCTTCGCGGACTCGATGCCCCCCTCGACCATGCCGAAGCGGGTGAGGGCCGAGGCGGCCGCGAGCGCGGCGCCGGAGGCCACGGAGAGCAGACGGCTGCGCCCGGTCAGCAGGGTCCCGAGCCCGCCGGCGACCGTGAGGGCCTTGGCCAGCCGCAGCTTGCGCCCGGCCTCCCCCTCCTCCAGCGGCTCGAGGAGCTCCAGGTCCTCCAGGTGCCGCTCGAGCCGGTGCATGGCCACCAGGTCGGTCGCGGCCCCGAGGAGGGCGAGCCGGCGGGCGGGGCCGGCCTGCACGGTCGGGGTGAGGACCAGCTGCACGCCGGAGGCGGCCATCGCCGCGGACGCCACGAAGACGAAGGGCAGCTGGCCGCGGCTCTCGAACCACACGGGCGTGACCGTGTCGGACAGCAGGACGGCCGTGTATGCGGCCAGCGGGGGCGCGAACAGGGCCTGGCCCACTGCGGCGGGCAGGTCGACGAGCTCCAGCGCCTGACCGGCGAGCGCGACGACGCCCCGGTCGGGCAGCGGGAGGGCCCGGGCGACCTCGCAGGCGGTGGCGACGCCGGCGAACGCGGCATACCCGGAGAGGATCCAGGTGCCCACGGACATCGGGGAGGTGAGCTTGACGGTGCGCAGCATGTTGAGGAAGCGCTCGGGACGGCCCAGGTCGGCGACGAGGGTGGCGCCGCTGAGGGCGACGGTGGCCATCGCGGTGTAGCGGCTGTTGCGACGCAGCACGTCCCGGCCGGTGAGGGCGGCGCCCGTCGCCAGCAGGCCGGAGCCGGCGGCCACCCCGCCGAGGAAGAGGTAGGCGGGGATCTCGTGCTTCCACGGCACCGGCTTGATGATCGGGCGGCCGTAGTAGGCGGAGAACTCGGCGTCCGGGACCGCGGGGGCCTCCCGGCGCCCGCCGCCGTCGCGGTTGAGCCAGCTGCGGCCCCCGCGCGCCAGGTCACGGGCGGCGGCACCCGCGGAGGCCCGCACCCCGGACCGGCGTCGGCGACGCCCCTCGTCCTCGGGCGGGCGGTAGCTGTCGAAGGCCGAGGTGGTCACGACCGCCTCCCCGCGAAGGCCAGCGCCGCCGCCCCGAGCAGGCCCAGCCCGGCGTAGCCCGCCGTGCGGAACATCTCGGCCAGCCGGGCGGTGGGCACGATCGGGTCCGGCGGCAGGCCGTAGACCTCCGGCTCGTCCAGCAGCAGGAAGACCGAGCCGGTGCCGCCGACGCCGTCGTCCTCGTTCGCCCCGTAGAGCCGGGCCTCGGTGAAGCCCTGGTCGTGCAGCTGCGCGACGCGGGTCCGCGCGGCCGCCACCATCTCCTCGTGCGTGCCGAAGCGGATCGAGGTCGTCGGGCAGGTCTGCGCGCAGGCCGGCGTCTGGTCGTCGGTGAGCCGGTCGTAGCACAGGGTGCACTTCTGGGCGACACCAACGGAGGGGACGTGCCCGTCGTCGCGCACGGAGACGGCGGAGTCGCTGCGGCGCTCGATGACGCCGAACGGGCAGGCCCCGACGCAGTAGCCGCACCCGTTGCACACGTCCGCCTGCACCACCACCGTGCCGTGCTCGCTGCGGAAGAGCGCGCCGGTCGGGCAGACGTCCAGGCAGCCGGCGTGGGTGCAGTGCTTGCACACGTCCGAGGCCATCAGCCAACGGAACTCCGGCAGCGGCCCGACCATCGGGGTGCCGTCCACGGTCGTCGCGCCCTCGGTCGGGGGCTGCGGTGCTCCCCCGCCGACACCCGCCAGCAGGTCGCGCAGGTCCGGCCCGTGACCCTCGACCGGGGCGGGCAGGGTGCCGTAGCCCGCCGGGGCGCCGCCCGACGGGGAGGGAGGGTGCGCCGGTGCCCCGACCCCCGGCATACCCAGGTCCACCAGGCGACGGCCCGACTCGCGGGCGGCGGCGATGCGCTCCTGCGTCTGCTCGACGAAGGCGACGTGCCGCCAGGTGCTGGCACCCAGGTCGCCGGTGTTGTCGTAGGAGTTGGCGCTCAGCCCGAGGCCGTCCATCGGCAGGGCGTTCCACTCCTTGCACGCCACCTCGCAGGCCTTGCACCCGATACAGATCGAGGTGTCGGTGAAGAAGCCCTTGCGCGCGGGCGGGTGCTGCCACCCGGCGTCGGGGGCGGGGTCGGTGGGTCCCGCGAGCTGGCGGGCGAGGTAGCCCATCTACCGCTCTCCTTCGTCGGGTGCGTCGTCGTCCGGTGCGTCGTCCGGTTGGTCGTCGTCGGGTCGGGGTGCGGTCGCGGCGCGCCGGGCGGCCAGCTCCGGCGCCACCTCGTCGACCCGCTCGTTGGCGGTCTCGGCGGTGCTCCCGGCGCGCGACTGGTAGTCCGCGACCAGGCGCATCAGCTCCTCGCCGTGGGGCCGGCGCCCGGGCCGGATGTCGCAGGAGCCGACCTTGGACTCCTGGATGTGCACGTTGGGGTCGAGCACCACCCCGAGCAGGTCGTTGGCCGAGTCGCCCTCGACGACCGCGTCGCGCCCGACGCCCCAGTGGTAGGGCAGGCCGATCTGGTGGACGGTGCGGCCCCCGATGGTCAGCGGCCGGACCCGGTCGGTGACCAGCACGCGCGTCTCGATGGCGCTGCGCGCGGAGATGATCGTCGCCCAGCCGCCGTTCTCCAGGCCGCGCTCCTGCGCCAGCTCGCGGGACACCTCGCAGAACATCTCGGGCTGCAGCTCGGACAGGTAGGGCAGCCACCGGCTCATCCCGCCCGCGGTGTGGTGCTCGGTGAGCCGGTAGGTGGTGAAGACGTAGGGGTAGACGTCGTGGCCCGGCTCCTGCCCCGAGGGGCTCCACAGGTTGTCCTTGCGTGCGAAGACCAGCCGGCTGGGGTTGCGCTGCTGGGCGTAGAGCGGGTTGCGGACCGGCGACTCCTGGGCCTCGTAGTGGGTGGGCAGCGGCCCGTCCACCATCCCCTTGGGCGCGAAGAGCCAGCCCTTGCCGTCGGCCTGCATGATGAAGGGGTCGTCCCCGGCGATCGCGGCGGGGCCGCCGACGTCGGCGTCCGGGCGGAAGCTCGGGTGGCGGTCCACCGGGAAGTCCGGCACGTCCTTGCCGGTCCAGCGCCCCGCCTCCTCGTCCCACCAGACGTACTTCTTCCGCTCGCTCCACGGCCTGCCCTGAGGGTCGGCGGAGGCGCGGTTGTAGAGGATGCGCCGGTTCATCGGCCAGACCCAGCCCCACTCGGCCGCGGTCTCGTCCTGCTCCTGCCCGGGCACCCGGTTCTTGGAGCGGTTCACCCCGCCGGCGAAGACGCCGCTGTAGATCCAGCAGCCGCCGGAGGTGCTGCCGTCGGCCTTCATCTCCGCGAAGGAGCTGAGCGGCTCGCCGGCCCGGTCGCCGGTGAGGTGGACGCCGTTGATCTCAAGCAGGACCGCCTCGGCGTCGACCTCGCCGTGCTCGTCGCGGGGGTAGTCCCAGGTCATGTCGAGCACCGGACGGTCACGTTCGTCGGTCGAGCCCGCCAGCCGGGCGCGGATCCGCACCCCGAGCTCGTGGTAGAAGTCCAGCTCGCTCTGGGCGTCCCCTGGCGGCTGCACGGCCTGGTGGCGCCACTGCAGCATGCGCTGCGTCTGGGTGAAGGTGCCCGACTTCTCGGCGTAGCTGGCGGCCGGGAAGAAGAAGACTTCCGTCCCGATGTCCTCGGTGCGCAGCTCGCCGGTGGCGATCTCCGGGGAGTCCTTCCAGAAGGTGGCGGTCTCGATGAGCTGCAGGTCGCGCACGACGAGCCACTTCAGCTGCCCCAGCGCCATCCGCTGCATCCGCGCGTGCGCCGAGCCCACCGCGGGGTTCTGCCCGACGACGAAGTAGCCCTCGACCTCGCCGTCGAGCATCGCCATCGTCGTCTGGTAGGTGCCGTGGGCGCCCGTGAGACGCGGGAGGTAGTCGAAGCAGAAGTCGTTCTCCGGCGTGGCTGCCTCGCCGAACCAGGCCTTGAGCAGGTTGGCGGTGTAGGCGTCGGCGTTGGTCCAGAAGCCCTTCTGCAGCGGGGAGGAGATGGTCGCGAGGTACTCCGTCAGCGAGTCGTGCTCACCGGCCATCGGCATCGGCAGGTAGCCGGGCAGCAGGTTGAACAAGGTCGGGATGTCGGTGGAGCCCTGGATGCTGGCGTGCCCGCGCAGGGCCATGATGCCGCCGCCGGGACGACCCATGTTGCCCAGAAGCAGCTGCAGGATCGCGGCCGTCCGGATGAACTGCGCTCCCAGGCTGTGCTGGGTCCACCCCAGCGCGTAGGCGAAGCAGGTGGTGCGCTCCCGGCCCGAGTTCTCGGTGATGGCGCGCGCCACCTCGTGGAACTGCTCGACGGGTATGCCGCACATGTCCCGGACCAGCTCGGGGGTGTAGCGGGCGTAGTGCCGCCTGAGGATCTGGAAGACCGTGCGGGGGTGCTGCAGGCTCTCGTCCCGCACCACCTTCGCGTGCTCCAGGGCCGCACCGGCGGCTCCCAGCTCGTGACCGCCGGCGCGGGCCCGGTCCTCCGACCCCTCGTCGTCCCCGGCCGGGGCGTCGACGGTGTCGTCCGAGCCCGACGCGTCCTCGTCCTCGCGGGACTCGTAGGCCCAGGAAGAGGTGTCGTAGGCCCCCGTCTGCGGGTCGTAGCCGGAGAAGAGCCCGTCGAGGTCCTCGGTGTCGGCGAAGTCCTCGGTGATGAGGGTCGCGGCGTTGGTGTAGGCGACGACGTAGTCGTGGAAGTAGAGGTCGTTGCTCAGGACGTGGTTGATGAGGGCACCGAGCAGCACCACGTCGGTGCCGGCCCGCACCGGGACGTGCGTGTCAGCGATCGCCGAGGTGCGGGTGAAGCGCGGGTCGATATGGATGATTCGCGCGCCGCGGGCCTTGGCCTCGAAGACCCACTGGAAGCCCACCGGGTGGCACTCGGCCATGTTGGAGCCCTGGATCACCACGCAGTCGGCGTTGGCCATGTCCTGGAGGGACTGGGTGGCGCCGCCGCGGCCGAACGAGGTCCCCAGACTGGGGACCGTGGAGCTGTGTCATATCCGCGCCTGGTTCTCGATCTGGATCGCCCCCGTCGCCGTGTACAACTTCTTCATGAGGTAGTTCTCCTCGTTGTCGAGGGTGGCTCCCCCGAGCGAGGCGATCCCCATGGTGCGGCGGACGCGCCGACCCTTGTCGTCCACGTCCTGCCAGGTGTTGCGGCGGGACTCGACGTAACGGTCGGCGACCATGTCGATGGCGGTGTCCAGGTCGATCGTGCGCCACTGCGTGGCGCCGGGCGCGCGGTAGAGGACGGAGGTCTGCCGGGTCGGTGAGTTGACGAGCTGCTCGCTGGCGGCCCCCTTGGGGCACAGCCGGCCCCGGCTGATCGGCGAGTCGGGGTCGCCCTCGATCTGCACGATCTTCTCGTCGGAGACGAAGACCTTCTGCCCGCAGCCCACGGCGCAGTAGGGGCAGACGCTCTGCACGACGCGGTCGGCGGTCGTGGTCCGCGGCTCGATCTCGCGGGTGCGCCGGGACGTCACCGCCGCCCCCCGCCCGAGCAGGTCGCCCGAGGCCAGCTGCCGCAGCACCGGCCACCCCAGGAAGGTCGAGTCCTTGCGTGCCACCCTCACCAACCACCTCTCGACGCGGACGTGATCTGGCTCACCGTAGCCGCCCGCACCGCATACCGTCAGGCGAACCGCCTCCGTGCCCCGGGGCGGGGTCGTCTCACCCGCCGTCGGGACGCCCCAGGCCCTCCTCGGCGCTGAGCAGGACGACCTGCCAGACCTTCCTGCCGTCCTGAGGCTCGGCCCTCGCCCGGTCCTTGGCCCGGGCGAGCACCTCGCGGAACTCCTCCCCCACGGCCTCCATCTCCTCCTCCGTGAGCTCGAGGGTCGTGGACGCCAGCTGCGCCCGCGCGACGGGGTCGCGCCCGGCGGCCCACTCCGGGGCCCACGCCAGCACCCGCCGGAGCAGGTCCTGCAGGTCCAGGCCCTCCTGGTCGACGAACGCCCGGATCGCCGCCTCCTCCTCGGCCGAGACGGGGGCGTCGGGGTGGTCGAGGCCGAAGCTTGACCCGGTGAGGACCCACACCCGGTCCCGACGGTCGCGGGCCAGCTCGGGAGCCTCGCGGATCATCCCCGCCGCCGCCAGCCGGCGCAGGTGGAAGCTGACGGAGTTGGCCGCGACGTCGAGCCGCTCGGCGAGGTCGGTGGCCCGCATGGGGTCTCCCGACCGCATCAGCCGGACGATCCGGCGACGCAGCGGGTGCGTCAGCGCCTTGAGCATGGGCGAGGTCATGGGGACGGGTTGCGGCAGGCTCACGAGAGAAGTTTAGCAAGAGGTATTGCGCAACTAAAGTTGCGCAACTATCGTTGCGGGTATGACGCACACGACCACCGCCCCGGCTCCGAGCGGCTCCCCCGTCCCGCCGGAGACCGAGCGCCCCGCACCCGCCCCCTCGCTCTGGCGCGACCGGGGCTACCTCGCCTGGCTCGCCAGCGACACCAGCTCGGCCCTCGCCTCCTCCGTGCAGGGCTTCGTCCTGCCGCTCGTCGTGCTGCTGCTCACCGGGGACCCCGCCGTCGCCGGGAGCGTGGCCGCGCTCGGGCTGGCCGCCCGGGTCCTCACCACCATCGTCGGCGGGGTGCTGGCCGACCGGCACGACCTGCGCCGCCTCATGATCCTCGGCGGCGCCCTGGGTGCCGTGGTGCTCACGCTCATGGCCCTGGCGTATGCCGCGGGGCTCGGCGTCCTGGCCCTGGCGGCCCTCAACGTCGTGGCCGGGGTGCGGTCGGGCCTGTTCGGGAGCGCCTCGAACGCCGCCCTCCGGCAGGCGGTCCCGGCCGGCCTGCTGCCGCGGGCGATGAGCGCGAACCAGGGGCGCGACGCCGCGCTGGCCATGGGCGGAGGTCCGCTCGGCGGCCTGCTGCTGGGCCTGGGCCCGGTCGTCGCGCTGGGCGCGGCCGCGGGCGCGCACCTGCTGGCGGCGCTGTCCGCACTGGGCCTGCGCGGGTCCTTCGCGCCGGTGGCCCGGCCCGAGGGGCACCGCGCCTCGATGCGGAGGGAGGCGGCCGAGGGGCTGCGCTGGCTCTGGCGCCAGCCCGTGCTGCGGACCATCGCGCTGGTCGCCGCGGTCCTCAACCTCGGCCTCAACGCCGCGCTCACCACCGTCCTCTACTCCTTCGGGGCGCAGGGGGTGTCACCGGGACGGCTCGGGCTGGTCTCCCTGGCGCTGGGCGTGGGCATGCTCCTCGGCTCGCTCGTCGCCGGCACCCTGGTCGACCGCCTGCCGACCGGCTGGGTCGCGGCCGGCGGCCTGGCCTGGCTGGCGGCCTCGGTCGCCGTCCTGCCGTGGCTGCCAGGCTTCTGGCCCACCCTGGTCGTGCTGGGCCTGGGCACCGTGGCCGCGCCGGCGATCAACGCCGGGGTGCTGGGCTACCTGATGCACGTGACCCCCCGCGCGGTCCTCGGAAGGGTGTCGAGCGCGATCGAGCTGCTCTCCGCCGGGGCGGTCCCGCTGGCACCCGTGGTCGCGGGCCTGGGGCTGGCGACCGTCGGGCTGCGGGGGACCCTGCTCGTCAGCGCCGGCTGCTGCCTCCTCGCCCTGGTCCTGGTCCTCGCCGGCCGGGACGTCCGCCGGCTCCCCCGGCCCGCGCAGTGGGGCGCTGCGCCGGAGTGAGCCTCCGGGAAGCGCCGGTGTGACGGGGCAGACAGCCCGCCGCCCTTGTGCGCTGCGGGAGCCGGGTGTGTGCTGGAGGCACGGCATACGGAGGGATTCCCATGCGCTACCTGGTCGTCTACGAGTCGGCGTTCGGCAACACCCGGGAGGTGGCCGAGGCGGTGGCCGCGGGGCTCGGCGGGGAGGCGGAGGTGGTCGACGTCGGCGCCACTCCCCCGCTCGCCGGGCTGGACGTGGACCTGCTGGTCGTCGGCGGGCCGACGCTGCGGGCCCTGGGGTGCACCCTGGTAGCCGACCCGGAGAAGTTCTGGGTGCACGGTGACCGGGGGCCGCTGCTCGACGGTGAGGTGGAGCGGGCCCGGCAGTGGGGTGCCGGCCTGCGGTGAGCGTGCGCCGCGGGTGATGCAGGGCGGGCGGGACCCTGGTGCCGCCGGCGTCCGGTGGGACGATGCAGAGACCCGTCGGGCAGGGAGGACACCACATGACCGTCTCCACCAGCACCCGCACCCTGGCGGTCCCGGGGGCCGCCGTCGTCTACGACGTGCACGGGCCCCTGCCGCCGACGGACCGGCCCCCGCTGCTGATGATCGGCCAGCCGATGGACGCGAGCGGGTTCAGGGCGCTGAGGTCCTTCTTCCCGGACCGCACCGTGGTGACCTACGACCCCCGTGGGCTGGGTCGCAGCACCCGCGAGGACGGTCGGACCGACCACGACCCCCAGCAGCACGCCGAGGACCTGCACCACCTGGTGAACGCCCTCGGCTGCGGCCCCGTGGAGGTCTTCGCCAGCAGCGGGGGCGCGGTGGACGGGCTCGCCCTGGTGACGGCATACCCCCAGGACGTCCTGGTGCTCGTCGCTCACGAACCTCCCCTCACCCACCTGCTGCCCGACGCCGAGGGGGTCGGGCGGGCCGAGCAGGACATCGCTCGCGCCTACCAGGAGGGCGGGTTCGGCCCCGGGATGGCCAGGTTCATCGACTACACGTCCTGGGAGGGTGAGCTGACGCAGGACTACTTCGACCGGCCCGCGCCGGACCCCGTGGCCTACGGTCTTCCGGCCGGGGACGACGGCTCCCGCGACGACCCCCTGCTCTCGGGCGCCTCGGACAGCGTCACCGCGTGGACGCCGGACGTCGACACCCTCTCGGCCTCCGGGGTGAGGATCGTGGTGGCGGCCGGGGAGGAGTCGGCCCGTCAGGTCACGGGCCGGTCGGCGGAGGCGGTCGCGACCCGGCTGGGCCTGCCGCTGACGATCTTCCCGAGCCACCACGGCGGCTTCCTGGGCGGGGAGCTCGGGTGGGCCGGTCAGCCCGAGGCCTTCGCGGCCCGGCTCCGGGAGGTGCTCGACGCGTCCGGGCCGTGAGCGCCGGGCGCCGGGGCCGGCTCGGCGGGCAGGGACGACGGTGCCGGCCCGGACGACGGTGCCGGCTCGGGCGACGGTGCCGGCCCGGGCGTAGGGTCGACCGGCATGAGCCAGGTCCTCTTCCGCGGTGGCGTGCTGGTCGACGGGACGGGCGCCGAGCCGGCGCCCGGTGACGTGCTGGTGGTGGACGGCCGGGTCGCGGCCGTCGGCCCCGATCTCCCGGTGCCGGACGACGCGCGGGTCGTGGACTGTGAGGGCGGGTTCGTGACGCCCGGGCTCATCGACTGCCACGTGCACTTCCTCTTCGAGCAGCCCACGATGCTGCAGGTCCTGCAGACGCCGTTCTCCCTCCCCTTCTACGAGGCTCTCGACCGGATGCGGCGCACCGTGGCGACCGGCATCACGTATGTCCGGGACGCGGGGGGCGCGGACCTGGGGCTGGCGGAGGCGGTGCGCCGCGGGCTGGTGCTGGGGCCGCGGATGCAGGTCGCCATCCAGATGATCAGCCAGACCGGCGGGCACGGTGACGACTGGCACGTCTGCGGTGCCGAGCTCGGCCTGCTCGCGGCGCATCCCGGCATGCCGTCGTCGGTGGTGGACGGGCCGGTGGAGATGCGCCGCAAGGTGCGCGAGCTGGTCCGGGCGGGCGCGGACGTCATCAAGGTCGCGACGAGCGGTGGGGTCCTCTCGCCCCGGTCCGATCCGAGGCACGGGCACCTGCGCGACGACGAGGTCGCAGAGCTGGTGCGCGAGGCCACCGCGGCGGGGCTGGCCGTCATGGCCCACGCCATCGCCACCGACGGCATCAAGACGGCGGTCCGCAACGGGGTCCGCTCGATCGAGCACGGGATCTACCTCGACGACGAGGCGATCGGGCTGATGCTCGAGCACGGCACCTGGCTGGTGCCCACCCTGAGCGCCCCGCGGGCGGTGCTGGCCCAGGCCGCCGCCGGGGCCGCGATGTCGGACGCGGTCCTGGCCAAGGCCCGGATGGTCGCCGCCGTGCACGACGACTCCGCGCGGCGCGCGATCGAGGCGGGGGTCAGGGTGGCGATGGGCACCGACAGCGGGGTGGGCGTGCACGGCACCAACCTCGAGGAGCTCGGGCACCTCGCCGCCCTGGGTATGCCGCCCGCCCAGGTCTGGGCGTCCGCCTCCGGGGTGGCGGCCGAGCTGCTGGGGGTGGAGGCCGACCACGGGACGCTGCAGGTGGGGAAGGTCGGGGACGTGGTGGTGCTCGACGGCGCCTTCGACGACCTCACGGGGCTGCGCGAGCGGGTGCGCGAGGTCTGGATGGCCGGGGAGCAGGTCAGCTCCCGCAGGTGAGGTCCGGGCTGACGACGACCGACGCAGGGCCCGCGTGCACCGCATACCGTCCGCGACGGGCCGTCCTGTGCCATCCTCACCTCATGGCCCCTCCCCACGGGAGCCCCGCGCCCCGGACCCCGCCCGCACCGGTGCCGGCGCACGTGCAGGCCGACCTGGCCGGGCTGGGGGCCGAGCTCGACCGGGTCGTCCCGGGCAAGGGGCCCACGAACCTGCTCATCGGCACCTGGAACGTGCGCGCCCTGGGCGGCTACACCGACCGGTGGACGTCCCGGGCCGGGGACAGCCCCACTCGCGACTGGCACGCGATGGCGTGCATCGCCGAGGTGCTGCGCCGCTTCGACGTGACGGCCGTCCAGGAGAGCCGGCGTGAGACCAGCGCCCTCTTCGCGGTCCTGTCGCTCCTCGGCCCCGACTACCGCGTCATCGCCTCCGACGTCACCGAGGGCGGGCCGGGCAACGGCGAGCGGCTCGCCTACGTCTACGACAGCACCCGCGTCCAGCCCTCCGGCCTGGTGGGCGAGATCGTGCTGCCCGACGAGGCCGAGGGCCCCGCACGCCAGTTCGCCCGCACCCCCTACGCAGCCGGGTTCGTCCGCCACGGCGTGGAGTTCATCCTCACGACCGTCCACGTCATCTGGGGCAACAAGCCGGCCGACCGGCTCCCGGAGATCACCGCCTTCGCCCGCTGGATGCGCTCCTGGGCCGACCGGCCCAAGGACTGGAACCGCAACCTGCTCGTGCTCGGCGACTTCAACATCGACCGCTACGAGGACCCGCTGTGGCGGGAGTTCGTCGCCACCGGCCTCTACCCGCCGGCCGTGCTCCACGACGTCCCCCGCACCATCTTCGACGACGACAAGGACCGTCACTACTACGACCAGATCTCCTGGTTCACCCCCGTCGGGGCCGACGGTCTCACGCAGTCACGCCTGGAGGGGATCACCTTCGACCAGGTCGGTGGCAACGTCGACTTCGTCCCGCACGTGCTCACCGGCAGCGGCCTGACCCGCTCCCAGATGTCGTGGCGCATCAGCGACCACTACCCGCTGTGGCTCGAGTTCGGCGTCGACCCCGGGACGACCTGAGCCCGGCCGGCGACCGGGGCGGAGTGCACGAGGAGGTGCCCGGTCGGCATACTGCGGGGATGCCCAGCTCCCGCCATGAGCCCCGTCCGCCCGTCCGCCTGAACCACCCGGAGTGGACCAGGGACGCGGTGATCTACCAGGTCAACCAGCGTCACTTCACCCCTGAGGGCACCTTCGCCGCCGCCCAGGCGCACCTGCCCCGCCTCAAGGAGCTGGGCGTCGACATCCTGTGGCTGATGCCGGTCAACCCGATCGGGGAGGAGAACCGCAAGGGTGGGCTCGGGTCCCCCTACGCCGTGCGGGACTACCGTGCGGTCAACCCGGAGTTCGGGACGCTGGAGGACTTGCGCGCCTTCGTCGACGCCGCGCACGCGCTCGGCCTGCGGGTCATCCTGGACTGGGTCGCCAACCATACCGCCTGGGACAACCCGCTGACGGTGGAGCACCCGGAGTGGTACCGCCGCGACTGGAAGGGCGACCTCGTGCCCACCCCCTGGTGGGACTGGGACGATGTGGTCGACCTCGACTACGACCAGCCCGGGCTGCGGGAGTACATGGCCGACTCGATGGCCTACTGGGTGCGCGAGGCCGACGTCGACGGCTTCCGCTGCGACGTCGCCGGCTACGTGTGGACCGACTTCTGGGCGGCGGCGCGTCGCCAGCTGGAGGAGATCAAGCCGGTCTTCCTGCTCGCGGAGTGGGAGAACCGGGACCTGCACGAGGAGGCCTTCGACGCCACCTACGCCTGGTCGTGGAACGAGACCATGCACAAGATCGCGCACGGCCGGGCCACCCCCTTCGAGCTGAAGGTCTATTACGCCTGGAACGAGCGGGCCTGGCCGCAGGACGTCATGCGGATGCTCTTCGTGTCCAACCACGACAAGAACGCGTGGGAGGGGACGGAGTACGAGCAGTTCGGCCCGATGCTCGACGCGGCGGTCGTCATGTCCGTAGTCAGCGAGGGCATCCCCATGATCTACAACGGCCAGGAGGCCGGCAACGACCGCCGGCTGGTCTTCTTCGACAAGGACGAGATCGCGTGGCGGGAGGACCCGCAGGGCGAGCTCTACCGTCATCTTTTCGCGCTGAAGAAGGCCCACCCGGCACTGTGGAACGCGGGCTGGGGCGCGCGGATGACCCGCGTCGTCAACGACGACGAGGACCGGGTGATCAGCTTCGTCCGCGTGCACGCGACCGGGGACGCCGTCATCGCCGCCTTCAACCTCTCCGACCGCCCCGCGCGCGTCACCCTCGGGGCGGCCCGGGCAGGACCTGGAGTATGCGGACGCCTGGTCGGGCGAGCCCGTGGAGCACCGCGAGGGTGCGGTCTGGGAGCTGCCGGCCTGGGGCTACCGCGTGGGGGTGACGCCGGGCTGACCGGTCTCGAGCGCCGCGAGCAGGGCACTCACGGCCTCGACGATGACGGGGTCCGGGTCGTGGTGGGCGGTCAGCCAGGCCAGCACCGCCCGCGCGGCCTCGGGGTTCTTGTCGTAGCCAGGAGCCATGCGCTCCAGGGGCAGGTCGCCCGGCACCGAGGCCCGCTCGATCCTGCGGCTGGCCTCGAAAGGGTCGGGGTGGGCCAGGGACGCCGACGGGTGGAGGCGGACCAGGGCAAGGACGCGGTCGAGCGCGTAGACCTGGATGAAGCGCATCGCCGCCAGCCGCTCTCCCCGCAGCTCGCGGTGCAGCCCGACGAAGAGGTTGGTCAGCGCCTCGTTCACGTGGAACTCAGGGGTGTCGAGGGCGGACCGGGCCGGCGCGGCGGCGCCCCCTGCCAGCGGGTCCCGGCCCTCGCGCGACCAGACCACCCGGGGGCCCACCAGCGGGATCGCCGCGAGCTCCTGGGGGGTGAAGACCGCATACTCCAGGAAGAGCCCGTCGGCCAGCAGCGCCTTGCGGCCGTTCGGGTCGTTGACGAAGCTGAAAGCGACCTGCCCGCCGAGCCCCTCCAGCCAGCCGGTGCCCGCCAGGTAGCGCTGCTTGGTCGCGGGGGTGTCGACGACCAGGAAGAAGTCGATGTCGGAGTGGTCGTCGAAGCGGTGCGTCTCCTGGCCGGCGGAGCCGAGGCCGAGGACGGCCTCGACGTGGGGGTCTCGGGCGACAGACGCGGCGAGAGCATCGAGGCGGGCCAGCTGGGGGTGCACGCCGTCACGCTAGACCACGCCGGTCCCCGGGGGCGTCAGGCCCGAGCCACCGCTGCCTGGTGGGTGACGGTCAGGGCCGCCACCGCGCCGGTCCTGCTGAGGACCCCGAGCCGGTCGTAGGAGTGCTCGAGGTGCTTGCGCACCGTCGCCTCGCTGATCCCCAAGACCCGCCCGACCTCGCGGTTGGTCTGCCCCAGGGCCACCTGTCGCAGGATCTCCACCTGGCGGCCCGTGAGCCTGGCGGTCAGGGGCTGGACCGGCGGGAGCGTGCTCAGCACCAGCCCCCGCAGGTGCGGCAGGAGCAGCTCCATGAGCATCAGCTCGCGCGGGCCGAAGGCCGAGCCCTCGTCCCGCCGCAGGATCAGGCGTGCGCTGCGGCCCCGACCGGTCGGGTAGCCGACGAGGATCTCGTCGACGTAGTGCAGGTACTCCACATACAGCGGGTCGGACCTCATCTCGTGCCGGCTGAGGACCGACCGGTCGGAGACGACCACCGGCCTCCCGACCCGCTCGGGAAGGCTGCACGTGGACCTCCACCAGCACCGCCAGAAGAGGGCGACGCCCGGGTCCCGCCTCGTGACGGCCCGCTCCTCGGGAGTCTCGCTCCACCGTTGCCCGCCCGTGGAGGCCTGGCAGTAGAGGCGGACCTGCTGGACGCAGTCCATCTCCTGCAGGCTCGCGGCGTCGCACCCGACCAACGACTCCAGGTGCGCCAGGAGCTGGAAGGTCCGCTCTGCGGGCGCCTCACGATGACCCGGCCGGGTGAGGTCCAGGAGGTCGCGGAGGATCCGCAGGTCGTGCGGCGACAGCGAGCGCTCAGACATGACCGCGCTCCGTGCCGTCGTCGGGCCCGAAGGCCTGCGCGACCGCTGCCGTGCGGCTCGCCACGCCCAGCCTGAGGAAGGCGTTCTCCAGGTGCTTGCGCACGGTGGCCTGGGTCAGGCCGAGGGCGTGGGCGATCTCCTTGTTGCACAGGCCGCACCGCACGAGGGCCAGGACCTCCCGCTGCCGCTGGGTCAGCGCCGGTCGCCCAGGGGGCCGGCCGGGTCCCCGCGCCTGCTGAGCCAGGCGGACAGGTGCGGCCGGAGCAGGTCGACCAGGACGACGTCGTCCTCGCCGAAGGGACGGGCCGACGGACGCCGCAGCCGGATCCCGGCGTGGACCACCCCGCCCGCGGCAGCGTCGACGACCAGCTCGGTATGCCCGGTGGCGGCGAACGCGGGAGTGCACGGAAGGGTCCGGAGCGCCTCGGCCTCGAGGGCCTCGGCCTCGCAGTCCAGCAGGCTCTCGAGGAGGGCGACGAGCAGCACCGGGGAGCCGGCATCCTGCGCCGCCGGGTCGGCCAGCTCGCGGACCGCCCGCAGCAGGTCGACCTGGGTCGTGCTCGTCGTGCTGTCAGACACGGGACCCTCCTGTGCGGGCTTGCTGACCGGCCCTTCGACGGTACTCCTGGGACGCCCGTGCGGGGCATACGCGTTTCGTCGTAACCCTCTGCGGCTACGACTCATCACGTATTCCGCGCCCCCTTCCCCGTGGCCATCGTGGAGATGTCACCCGAAGAGCCCCGGGCAGGGCGTCCGGGCGGGGTGAGAAGGGACAGGGACCATGAAGATCCACACCACTGCGGTCGCCCTCCTGGTGTCCGTGGCCGCTCTGACCGGGTGCGGGGACCAGGAGGCGCCCGAGGTCGAAGCCGTCGACTACAGCGACGACCGGGACGCCGCTGAACGGGAGGGGCTTCGCAGGGAGCAGGCTGCGGCCGGCGGGGCCGGCGGGACCGGCGGGTATGCCCGGGGCTGGCGGCCCGGACATCCGGCACCGTCCGTGGGCGACGACAGCACGCCCCAAGAGGTCACCCGTCACCGTGGCCTCGTCATGCAGTAAGGCACCGCACCACGGCTCCTCTCCCCGTCCGGGGGGCCGAGCCGCCCCACCCAAGACCGACAGGAAAGGACACTCACCATGTCCCAGCTGGACCACCTGGCCGCCCGCTCCGTCGCACGTGAGCGCGAGCGCGACCTGCAGGTCACACTCCGTCAACGGGAGACCCGACGGGGCCCCGACCCCGGGTCCTCGCAGCCGGAGCCCGAGAGCCACTGGCTCCGCGACATGCTGGTGCACCTGCACCTGGTGCACGCACCGAGCCGGTGACCCCACGGGGAGGTGCCGCTCCCGTGCCCGCGGGAGCGGCACCATACCCCTGTCTGCCCTCAGATGCCGTCGATGCGCAGCACCGTCCCGGTCAGGGTCACGACCCACGCGGTCCCACCGCGGATCTCCATGGAGGTCGGCCGGTCCAGGCCCTCGACCAGAGGCACCAGGTCACCGCCGCGGGTCCCGAGCATGAGCGCCCCGGTGTCCGGCGACGCAGGAGCGCCCGCGTTCTCCGGGTCGTCGGGCAGATCCCAGATCCCCTGGGACAGGGCATACATCTGGTGACGGTGGCCGGCCTCCACGTCGACCAGCAGCGGCCCGCCGGAGGCCACTCAGCCACGTCCAGCGCTACCGCCACCGCACCGGACCCGCGCTCCACGACCCACACGCCGTCCGAGACCGAGCCCTCTGTGGTCGCCGGCCGTTCCACGTGGGGTGGGATGTGCGCCGACGGGCCCTGCCGTGCCGAGCTCGTCGTGGGTGGCGACGGCGGTTGGCGCCTCGACACGCAGGACGGAGCGTCGGAGGGGCGGCTGACGGACGCCGAGCTGGATCAGGTGCTCGATGCGGTGGAGACCACCGGGCTCGCGTCGGCATCCGAGGTGGCGACCGTGTGCGCCGCGGACAGCGACGGAACGTCGTTCTCCTACAGCTGGACCGCCGACGGTGAACAGCACGAGGTGGACTCCTGCGAGACGGTCATCCCCACCAGTGACCCGTTGGTTCAGGTGCTTGACCAGCTCGCCGCGCGGCTGGAGGACTGAACCGGTGGCCGGTAGACAGAGCGGGCGAAGGGACTCGAACTGTCAACCACCTGATTACAAGACATCCAGGCGAAACCCGTTGACCTGCGAATATCGCACGTAACAGTGTCTCTTGAACCCTTTCGTGCAGCATACGTGCATCGCGCATGCCCCCTCGTGGCCCGTTCTGCCGCCGTCGACACCTTGGGCGCAAGCGGCGGGGAGCCGTCCAGGCCTCGTTGCCCGAGGGCACCCTTCGGCCAGTCGTATGTCACGCGCCCTTCGGACGGTGATCGAGGATGCCGTAGCGAATCGTCTTGTACCCGCCTGGCGGACTCCGGAGGACCACGGAACCGCTGACGGCGTACATGCAGAGCGGCGCAAGGGTGGAGCTCGACCACCACACGGAGACCGAGGTCGCGAGGCGGCAAGTCGATGGAGCCCCTGACGTCGACGCGGACGGACGAGACATCCTCACTCACGCCGGACGTTTGGCGACGCTCCTGGCTCGCGCTCGGGCGCGCGGAGTTGAGAGCTTTTGGCTGGACGCTCGGGCCCGCTCGGCCGTCAACCGCCTCGTCCAACTCCCTGCCTGAGAGAACGTCACCGGCAGCCCGAGCGACCCACAACCGACGCCCGCGTCACACCGCGGCGATTGAGCCTCGTGCGCACGTGGCCCATCACCTCTCACGCCGACGCGCGGTGGGTCAACGGCCCACATGCACCCGGTCCTCGAACTCGGTCCACAGGAGAGCTGCTCGTCGTAAGCCATGGTCGCGTGGGCACCACTGCTCCTTGGCAGCATGACACCTGTCAGCCCTTGCTCGTACGGTTGCGGGCGAACCGATGAAAGACTGCGCATCGGGCACTTCAAGGAAGGCGACACATGGGCAACCACTCCTCGACCACCCCCGTCGGCACCTACAGCCCATCCGGCGGCACGGCGGAGAAGACCCAGGTGCCGGGTCCCGAGCAGCAGGACCCGCTCGTGACCGTCGGGGAAGGCGCCACGCCGGGCGCTGGTGAGGTAGTACGCGGTGCCACGGGCGAGTCCAGCGAGAACGTACAGGCACTCGTCGGAAAGGTCGCCGGCACGCAGGACTCGACGCCGCTGAAGTTTCACGTGGCGATTACAGAGCACGCCTACCTCCAGCTCGACGACGTCGTGACCTGCTCGCGCGAGGTCCCCGGCGTCGGCAAGGTCGTCACCTCCGGGGTCGTCACCGACGTCGTCGCTCGCCACGAGGGCGCCACGTTCGGCTCGGACGTTTTCCTCATCGCCGACGGCGTCATGCCCGGGCAGGTCCAGGAGGTTGCCGAGGTCACCGCCACCCGCGTCGACCCGGAGTGCTACGTCCCGCCGCGCCCCGGCGCGGACGCGTACCGTGCCACCGGAGTCGAGCGTGACCAGGCGCTGTACTTCGACCAGATGGAAGCCAAGGTGCCCGTCGGGCTGGGTCGCGACGGTGTCCCGGTCTACTGCAACCTGGAATTCCTCGACGGCACCCGTGGCGCTCACGTCTCCATCTCCGGCATCTCCGGCGTCGCGACCAAGACCAGCTTCGCGCTGTTCCTCCTCCACTCCGTCTTCACCTCCGGCGCCCTCGGCGCACGATCGGTGAACGCGAAAGCTCTGATCTTCTCTGTCAAGGGTGAAGACCTGCTGTTCCTCGACCAGACGAACAACAAGCTGACCGACGTCCACGCCGCCAAGTACGCCAAGCTCGGACTGGCTCCCGTCCCGTTCTCCTCCGCCGGGTTCTACTCCCCGCCGATGCCCGATGACCAGACCGGCCGTCCGAACGTGAAGGGCCGCACGTCAGGCGTCAACGCGTTTTGGTGGACCCTCGTGGAGTTCTGCGACCGGGAGCTGCTCCGTTACGTCTTCGCCGACAGCGAGGACGAGCGCAGCCAGTACACGATGGTCATCCACCAGGTCGCCGCGCGGCTCAAGTCCGACGCCGTGCCGGCAGGGAACGACGGCGCCATCTCCATCGACGGCATTCAGATCCGCACGTGGCCCGACCTGATCGAGTTCATCACCGAGCGCGTCACCGACGAGGATTACCGGGCCCGGTGGGCGGGTCCCGTGACCGGCATCGGGACCGTGAACGCGTTCGTACGCCGGTTGCGGTCCTCCCAGCGGCACCTGACCCCGATCATCCGCGGTGACCTGCCCAACAGCCCCACCCGGCAGATCTCGACGGCCAATCAGCAGGTCACCGTCGTCGACCTCCACGCCCTGCACGACCGGGCACAGCGGTTCGTCGTCGGTGTCGTGCTCGCCACCGAGACCGAGCGCAAGGAGGCCGCTGGCTCCGGCGGTCTGCTGTTCACAATGCTGGACGAGCTGAACAAGTACGCGCCACGTGACGGGTCCTCCCCGATCAAGGAGGTCCTCCTCGACATCGCCGAACGCGGCCGGTCGCTCGGCATCATCCTCATCGGCGCGCAGCAGACCGCATCCGAGGTCGAGCGGCGCATCGTGTCGAACTCCTCAATCAAGATCGTCGGGCGCTTGGACCCCGCGGAGGCCGGCCGGCCCGAGTACGGGTTCCTGCCTGCCTCCCAGCGCGGCCGCGCGACGCTCGCCAAGCCGGGCACGATGTTCATCTCCCAGCCGGAGATCCCCGTCCCGCTCGCCGTGGAGTTCCCCTTCCCGGCCTGGGCCACGCGGCTCTCGGAGGTCACCGACCCGACGTTCACCACGGCTGCGCCTGACGGTGCCGCGGCCGGCTCGGGCGTGGCTGCCTCGCATCCCGCGGCCGCGGATCCGTTCGCGCTGCTTCCCGACCTCGACGGCGACGACGGTGCCATCGCCGACGACCAGCCGCCGTTCTGACCCACCGCCCAGCGCCAGCCGCCCGACCTTCCGACCGACCCAGGAGTCGACGATGAAGTTCCTCCACACCTCCGACTGGCACGTCGGCAAGACGCTCAAGGGACGTCCGCGTCTGGACGAGCACAAGGCGGTCCTCGCCGAGATCGTTGGCCACGCCCGAGCCAAGGACGTCGACGCCGTCGTCATCTCGGGCGACATCTACGACACCTCCGCCCCGACCGCCGAAGCGCAGCGCCTGGTCATCGCGACGCTGCTCGCGCTGGCCAAGGACGACATCGAGGTCATCGCGATCGCCGGCAACCACGACTCCGGGTCAACTTTCGAGGCGTTCCGTCCACTTATGGGCGTCGCCGGCATCAATCTGTACGGGCAGGCCCGCGCGAAGGACAAGGGCGGCGTCTACTCCTTCACGGCCCGCTCCACCGGCGAGCCGGTCAACGTCGCCGTCATCCCGTTCCTCTCCCAGCGGTACGCCGTCCGCGCCGCCCAGCTGATCGCACCGGGTGACAACGTCCCGGCCCGCAACGTCGGGTCCTACGACCAGTGGGTCCGGAACATCGTCGACCACCTCCAAGGCGGCTACGACCCCGACGGGGTGAACCTGATGACCGCGCACCTGACGTGCACCGGCGGGGCGTTCGGCGGCGGCGAGCGGATGGCGCAGTCGATCTTTGAGTACCACGTGCCCGCAGCGATCTTCCCGATCGACACCCACTACGTTGCCCTCGGTCACCTGCACCGCCGTCAAGAGCTTCCGGCCGGCTGCCCGGTCCACTACTCCGGCTCCCCGCTGGCCGTCGACTTCGGCGAGGAGGAGAACACCCCCACCGTTCTGCTCGTCGAGGCTTCCCCCGGCGCTCCGGCGAAGGTCACCGACCTGCCGCTGAGGTCCGCGCGCCGGCTCCGCACCGTGGAGGGCACCGTCGAGCAGCTGCGCGCCGCCGCCGAGGAGTACGGGGAGGACTGGCTGCGTGTGCGGGTCAAGCAGTCGACGTACGCCGGCCTGCGCGACGACATCATCGAAGCTCTCCCGAATGCGCTCGAGATCCACATCCACTCCGACTTCACCAACACCGGGTCGGGGAAGGTCTCCAGCGTCCAGGTCGCCGCGAAGACCCCGGCGGAGCTGTTCGCGGAGTACTGCGCGCATGTTGGCTCCGACGACGAAAGGGTCCGCGCCATGTTCGACACCATCAACGACGAGCTCACCACCGGCCGCTGACGCGCCCGCCCGAGAAGAACCACAGGAGCAGCCAGGATGCGTCCAGTTCGCCTCGACATTCACGGGTTCGCCTCGTTCCGCGAGCCCGCGACGGTCGACTTCAACGACGTCGACTACTTCGCCCTCATCGGACCGACCGGTGCGGGGAAGTCGACCATCATCGACGCGATCACGTTCGCGCTCTACGGGACCGCTCACCGTTGGGAGCGCGCTAACTCCATCGCCTACGCGCTCGCTCCGACGACGAACCGGTGCACCGTCTCCCTCATCTTCGACGTCGCCGGGCGGCGGTACCAGGTCGCGCGTGAGGTCCGCCGCGTCGGGCAGCAGATCCAGCAGAAGGCCGCGCGCCTGGAGCGGTTCCTCGACCCGACCGCCTGTCCGGCCCCCGGCGACGACCCCGTCGAGACCGAGGTGCTGGTCTCCGAGGTACGCGACCTAACGCCGGCGATGTGCGACTTGCTCGGCATGGAGTTCGACGACTTCTGCCAGTGCGTCGTCCTCCCACAGGGCGAGTTCGCCCGCTTCCTCAAAGCGACCCCGCGGGAGCGGCAGACGATCCTGCTCAAGCTGCTTGGGTCCGGCCACTACGAGCAGATCGGCAAGGTCGCCGGCGCCCGGGCGAAGGAGGCGGAGAAGGAGGTCGAGATGTACGCCGACCAGCTCCGCGGTCTCGCTGAGGTGACCCCGGAGGCGCGGCAGGCGGCGACCACCCGCCGCGACGTCCTCGCCGAGCTCAACGCGCAGATCTCCGACCTGGTCGCTCCGGTCCTCGCCGCCCGCACCGCTGAGGAGACGCACGCCAATGCCGCGGCGGAGGCAAACGCAGCCGTCGCCGCCCTCCGGGAGGTGAAGGCTCCCGGAGGGCTGGTCGACCGGCACGCGAACCTGACGAGCGCGAAGTCCGCGCACAGCGACGCGGCGAGCAAGGCTGCCGATGCCGCCGCCGCGTTCAACGCTGCGACCACAGCCGCCGAGTCCGGGCCGCAGAAGATGGCTCTGGACGCCGCCGAGACGCTCTACTCTGAAGCGGATCAGGTCCGCTCCTCGTTGGAGAAGGCGACCCGGGCCGCCGAGGAGACCAGGGCCGCAGCGTCCCGCGCCACTGAGGCATGGGACGTCGCCCAGCGGGTGCTACGCGACGCCCGGACCGCGGACCAGCATGCTCGCGCCGAGCACGAGGCCGCGGCAGCCAAGGTGAAGGCCCTGACCGACCAGGTCCAGCGCCTGTCGACCATCACCGCGCCGACCGACCTCGCCGACCTCGCCGCAGGCGCCCGGAACACTGCGGAGGAGCTCGCTAGAGCCGACTCCGCCCTAGCGGACGCCAAGGACGCAGCAGCGAAGACCGCGGCCGCATGTCAGGGCCTGCCCGACCCGCGCACGTTGCAGTCCCTGGACTCCGAACGCACCGCCCTCGCCGCGAGCGCCGCCGGCTGGGACGCGGGCGCCGCGAAGGGCGCCGAGCTGGCGGCCGCCGCCAAGGCCGCTGCGGCGGGCCTGGCCGAGTCCTCTGCGCAGCTCGACACCGCGTGGGCCGCGCTCGAGGACGCCCGCACCCGAGACGCAGCTGCCGCGCTGCGCCCCTCGCTGCAGGTCGGCCACGAGTGCCCCGTCTGCACCCAGACCGTCACCGCGCTCCCCGAGGTGGCGACCGACGGTCCGACCGTGGAGACACTCACCGCGGCGTGGCGCACGGCACAGGCCGCCCAGCAGCAGGCCGAGGACCAGCACCGCGCCGCGGTCCGGGCCGCGGAGACGTTTACGGTGCAGCGGGAGGCGAAGACCCGGGAGATGCGGTCTGCCGCTGACCGTCTCACCGCCGCGGTCTCCTCCCTCGCCGCAGACACCGGTCTGGAGGAGCTGCCGGCGCCGATCGGTGAGGACGTCACCGGTTCAGCAGTCGAGGCGCTCGTGGCAGCGGTTGCCTCGACCCTGACCGCTGCCGAGGCCCGGTGCCGTGAGGCGTTCACGAGCCGCGACGAAGCTGCCGCTGTTCTCGCCGCTGCCGAGAAGCAGGTCGCCGCGACCCGCGTCGCCGCCGAGCAAGCGCAGCGGCAGATCGACGGTCACCGCGCCGCGCTGGTCCGGGCTCACACCGGCGTCGAGTCCGATGGCGCGCCGGCCGTGGACACCTCCACCCTCGAAGGGACCGTCGCCGGGTGGGCGTCCTTGACCGCGTGGGCCGCTGGGACCGCCGAGCAGATCCAGGACGAGCAGTTGCCGGCCGCAACGACCTCAGCCGAGCAGGCCCAGGCGCGGGCCTGTGAGGCGGCCGAGAACCTGTCCGGCGCCGAAACCGCAGCGACCGAAGCGGCGTCAGCGGCCTCTCAGGCCGCGGCAGCGGCCGCTGGAGCAGCAGCGACGCTCGAGCAGCTCACCAGCCGCGACACGGAACTGACCGGACGTCTCGCGTCGGTGCCCGCTCGGGCCGCCCTGCCTGCGCTGCTCGCCGAGGCCGAGACGCTCTCCCGGGCACGCGCCGACGCGGCCGCTGCCGCAGAGCTGGCCCAGCAGTTCGCGAAGATCGCGGAGGAGGCGTTGCAGGCTGCGCAGGCAGCGGTCACCGCCGACCGGGACGCTCTCGGCGCGATCCGCGACACGGTGACGGCGTGGAGCCCTCCGACGTTCAACGCGACGCGGATGGGAGAGGACCTGGCCGGATGCTTCGACGAGCTCGTCACCTGGGCTGAGTCCCGCGCCGCCGAGCAGGAGGCCACCGCCGCCGACGCTGCCGAGTCCCAGGCGCAGGCTGCTGCGGACGCGGCCAAGCGTGTGAACGCGCTGACCGAGCAGCTGACGAGCACGATCTGCCGGTCGCCGGCGTCCAGGAAGACCCGCGGTCCGCCGAGCGTCTGGTCGCCGTCGCCCACACCCAGGCGGCCGCGGCCGCCGAACGGCTTTCTGACGCCCTGGCCCGCAAGGACGAGGTGCTGTCCAAGAGCGAGGAGGCCCGGAAGCGGGCGATCGTCGCCGGGGAGCTGCGCACGCTGTTGCGCTCGGACAAGTTCCAGCAGTGGCTTGCGACCGCTGCGCTCGACACGCTCGTCGCGGGCGCCTCGACCAGCCTGTTCGAGCTGTCTGGCGGCCAGTTCACCCTGACGCACGAGAAGGGCGAGTTCTTCGTCATCGACCACTTCGACGCGGACTCGCTCCGCTCGGTGAGGACCCTGTCGGGCGGTGAGACGTTCCAGGCCTCCCTCGCGCTGGCCCTGGCGTTGTCGGAGCAGCTCGCGTCACTGGCGGTCGGCGGGAACGCACGCCTGGACTCGATCTTCCTCGACGAGGGGTTCGGCACGCTCGACCCTGACGCCTTGGAGACGGTCGCGGCAACGCTGGAGAACCTCGCTCAGGGTGAGCGGATGGTCGGCGTCGTCACCCACGTCGCCGCTCTCGCCGAGCGGACCCCGATTCGGTTCCTGGTTAGCCACGACAACCGCACCTCGCGCGTGGAGAGGGAGGCCGGATGACCACCGCCACGACGAGCGGCCCGGGAGGTCGGATGAGGTTCCACATCGACGGCTGGGACCCCGCGTACGGGTCCGCGATGGAGGACACCGGCGAGGCGACCGCCGTCGCCGAGTCGACCGCCCGCATCGACGCGACCGTGGAGACGCCTCCGGAGCAGTGGGCCCCGGTCGTCGCAGGACCGGAGTCCAAGGAGCCTGGCGCTGTTGTGTTTATCGACGGGGTGCGGCGCATCGAGGCTCGGGTGTGGATCCCGGATGCCGATGACACCGGGGCGTCGATGGGTGTCGCCGCCTCCTACGCCTCCGGTGCGGTGTGCTGCTGCCCGGATGGTGGCGCGCACATGCTGGTCTCCGAGCAGCGGCGTGGCCTGTTTACGACCGACGCGCACGCCGCCGACGTGGCGACGAAAGCCGGCGAGTTCCGCGCCCATCACGTCCCGGCCGACGAGGCGGAGTCGCCGGCGGTCACGCTGTCGGCAGCGTTGCAGCGCGAGCTCCTCGCTCTCGAGCTGGTCACGGCGGCGAACGCGAGGGCGGCGGTCAGCGGGCACTGCGCGGAGCGGGACACGGACCTGCTCGTCATCGACGGTCCGCTGCGCTCTCGGGACCACCTTCCGCGGGCGCTGGGCTTCATCAAGACCCACCGGGCGATCTACCTGCCACCGGAGCTGAACGCGGTCGTGGGCCGGCTCGGGCCCGGGGAACGGACCCCGGTGTTCCTGATGGGCACCAGCTGGGACCGGTACGCATGGTACCTGCGGCTGCCGTGCCGGCCGGGCTCGCCGTGGGTCGGGGTCGTGCGCGTGGAGTGCGCGGCTCATCTCACGGCGAAAGAGGCCGTCGAGCTCGCGAGCCTTTCCCAGCTTCTCCTGCCTCGGTACGCGTCCGTGGAATATAAAGACCAGCGGGCCCCGCAGAACTTGGTCCCGATCGCAGGCCTCGAGCGTCAGCTGCGACGCCGTCTCGGCGACCAGAAGATGGTGTACCGGGCGCTGCAGGTCGCGGCCGCCAGCTCATAAGCCGACCCAACCACTCGGCATCCGCAAGTGCCACCCGTCGATCTCCCGATTCTTGGGAGATCCGTCGGAGGCCGATGGTACCTTCGCTCCGTGCCAATGAGCCTGACCGAATGGGTGAACGCGCAGCTCGAAGACTCCGATCTGCCCGACGAGGTGGCGCTGCTCGTTCTGGCCGCACTCGAGGGGGATGACGAACTCGATGGCTACCTGGACGACGGCGTCGCGGTTGCTCGCCCTGAGCCTTCCGCGGCCTCAGACGAGGTCGAGGCGAACGGGGTTGTCCTGACCTCGATCAAGGTTGAGGGCTTCCGAGGAATTGGCGCCACGTGCGAGCTTCCGATCGCTCCGAAGCCCGGGCTCACCATCGTCGCCGGGCGGAACGGCTCCGGAAAATCCAGCTTCTCCGAGGCGCTTGAGCTCGTCCTCACTGGCGGCACCTATCGCTGGGCGAACAAGAGCGCAGAGTGGCGCGAGCAGTGGCGAAATCTCCATCACTCCTCTGCGGCCGTCTCTGTCGGGCTCCTCGAGGAGGGTGTTGGCCCGATTACCGTGACGTCCACGTGGTCCGACGACGAGAGTTCCGTCGAGTCACGCACAGTAAAGGCGCAGGTAGCGGGTCAGCCTCAAGTTCACAGCATCGAGCATTTGGGATGGAAGCGGGCGCTGGAGCAGTTCAGGCCGATCCTGTCCTACGACGAATTGGGCGGCATGCTCGAAGGCAAACAATCCGAGCTGTACGACGCACTCGCGAGCATCCTTGGGGTTGAACAGCTCGGCGACGCGGTTAAGCGACTCAAGGCACGATCCGACGCCCGCAAGGGACCCGGCGCGGCCGCGACCGCCCGGCGCAAGGAGCTACTGGGACAAGCAGCGGCCTCCACAGACGACCGCGCCGCTGAGGCGGCGACGTCGCTGAAAAGGCAGACCCCGACACGGCCAAACTTCGTGCACTCGCGACTGGCGGTGAGCAGGTCGACCGCGGACCACTCCCGGCGCTGCGGGCGCTGTCCACGCTCTCGACACCCGACGAGACCGCCGTCTTGGTCGCCGTCACGCGCCTTCGAGCTGCGAAGAACGAACTCGCTGACGCTGGCGCGCAGGTGTCCCAGCGCAATCGGGACCGCTTGAAGCTGCTTGAGCAAGGCCTCCTGCTGCACGCCAGCCATGGTGATCAGACTTGTCCGGTGTGCCGTGCAGGCAACCTCGACGCGGCCTGGGCGGAGACGAGTAAGGCCCTCGTCGAGCACGAGAAGAAGCAGTTCGCCGAGGTCGAAGCAGCCCATCAGACCTTCGACCTGGCCTTTGAGGCCGTTCGCAAGCTGCTGCAGTCGCCGCCCCCTCAGCTGACGAACGCGCCGATGCCGTCGCTGCAGGTCACCGTTGATGAGGCGCGACAAGCCTGGAGTGCATGGACCAACATCGAGGTCAAGAAGGACGCCGGCGGCGCTGACGTGCTAGCGGCCCACGTCGAGAAGCAACTTCCCGCCCTTGCCGCCGCTGTCAGTTGCCTCAGGGAGTCGGCGGCATCCGAGGTCTCAGCCTTGGACGACGAGTGGCGGCCTTTGGCTAGCGCTATCGCCGGCTGGTGTGACGACTGGGAGGCGTGGAAGAACGTCGAGCCGAGCGTCAAGCAGCTCCTCCATGCCGAGAAGTGGCTGAAGGACAACGACCTGCGCCTGAAAAACGAGCGCCTCGAGCCGATTCAAGCCCAGGCGCGGCATGCGTGGGAGAAGCTCAAGCAGGAGAGCAACGTTGAACTGGGAGCTCTTGAGCTGACAGGAACCAACACTCGCCGACGTGTCCGCATCAGCGGAGCGATCGATGGCGAGGCAGTGGATTCGTTCGCCGTTTTCAGCCAAGGCGAGCTGCACGCTCTGACGCTCTCGTTGTTCCTGCCCCGAGCGACGCTGGCACAGTCTCCGTTCCGGTTTGTCGTGCTCGACGATCCGGTGCAAGCCATGGACCCGGCGAAGGTTGACGGACTTGTAGACCTCCTTGGTGAACTTGCGCAGACCAGACAGGTCATCGTCTTCTCTCACGACGATCGACTTCCCGCCGCATTGCGCCGCTCACCCCACGACGCCACGATTTTGGAAGTCAGCCGCGGCGCACATTCGGCCGTCAGCATCACCGCGTCCCAAGACCCAACAGTGCGCTACCTCAGGGACGCGCATGGCCTTATCAAGGAGTGGCAGCACGATCGACTGACCGAGGACGATCTCCGCAAGACGTTGCCCGGGCTCTACCGCTTCGCCATCGAGTCTGCGGCGAAAGATCGCTACTTCGCGAACCGCCTCGCCACCGGGGCAAGCATTCACGATCTGGAATCGACCTGGTCAGGCACTTACAACACGCGCAAGCGGGTTCTCCTCGCGATCTTTGGGGAAGAGCCTCAAGAGCACCTTGCCCAACGCTGGATCTCTGGGCCCTACCGCCCCGGGGCCCTCGGGATCGCCAGCAACGGCTTCCATCGGGGGTTGGCGACAGACCCCGAGGATGCTCACTACAAGACGAAGAAGCTCGTGGAAGACATCAAAGCGGGCGCCAAATGAACACTCTCGTCGAGAAGGCCCGCCAGCAGATTGAGGCTCAGGATCCTTACTCCCTGCGTCGAGCATGCTGGCTCGCCCGGACAGCACTTGAGGGCGTCATCACAGAGCTCCTGAAGATCAAGGGCGTCGCGGCCGATCGAGCATCTGCACGCGCGAAACTATCCTGCTTGGAAGGCGTCTACATCGATGATCGCGCCTTGGCGCACCGAGCGGAGTACGCCTGGAGTCGCCTCAGCGATGCCTGCCATCAACACGCATATGAACTCGCACCGACGTACCCGGAAGTCCAACACCTGGTCGGGCTTGTGGCGGAACTGTCGAACATGTCAAAGAACAAGCACGAGGAGGCGCCCTAAGCATGGAGACCGTCGAGGCTGAGGTTCGACAGTTCGCGACCCAGACCAACCTCTTCGTTTGGGAAGGGATCCCTTGGGGGGGAGCCACGACGCTGACCCCGGAGTCGCAGACACTCGCAGATTTCTTGGCGGTTGCTCGAGCGGTTGGCGCTCCGATCTTGTATCTCGATCCGGACGGATCCGCGGCGGCCTTCGCGGCCAACGGCGTTGTCCACGTGTTCGCTACACCGGCCGAAAGGCTCCGCCTTACGGGAGGCGACTCAGCGGATGACGAAGACCTGCTCCTCAATGAGGACGAGGACCAACGCTCTGGGAGCGTCACAATCCGGGTGGGCGGGTCGCATGACTACAACGATCCCTACTACGACTGGCAGAGCGGCAGGAAGGTTTCTGGCCGGGTCCGCGAGGCAGTCGATGCATTGGTTGCCGACGGCCGCTTCAACGGTTACCGCAGTGGCCATGTTGTCGCAGAGTACGTCGCCGAGCTCGAGGCCAAGGACGCTGACGCAGTCGAACGGGTCGCCAGACGAGTCTTCGAAGAGACTGTCGGAAAGCAACTCGACCACCAAGCTACCCAGCTCGTTCAGACGCTGGTGAAGGACCCGGCGTACGACCCTCTGGCATGGGGCCCGGAGAACCGCGCGTTCATTGAGGAGCGCGTCGAGAACGAAGACCTCCGGCTTCTCGAGCGCCTTGAGCGCGCGCTTGCCACCTATGCCCACGAGTCCGGTGCTCGCACCAAAGCTGAACGCGAGCTCGCCCGACGCGCCGAGGCCATCCTTCTCGCACTCACCCCGGCGGAGCGCGACCGGCTCGGCTTCGCCTCGAGAAATGCGGCCAAGCTACAGGTGCTCGCGCCTCATCTCGAAGGAGAGTCGAATAGCAAAGCCGACCGTCTGGCCAAGGAGGTAGCTCGCCTTGAGCAGGAACGCTTCGGGCTGCCCCGCGAGGAGCGCTACGCCACAGCAGCCCGGCACCTACAGGCGAGCGGGATGACACGCGCGGAGGTTTCACGCCGTCTAGGTATCTCGAACTCAATCGTGGAGCGGATAGTCGCAACGCATAGGCGCGACGTCGAACTCACCAGTGATGACCCCATCCGCGTGGATCACGCCCCGGACTTCTTCTAGTCAAGGCGCGTTGGCCGGCTCTTCGCAGTTGAGCGGGGCACCCGGTAGGTGATCGGGATCGTGGGCCCGACATGCTGTTGGTCTCTCACCCCCAAACGACGAGGCCACGAGCAGGGATAACGGGCTCTTCGCAGATGAGGGTGTAGCGGGCGCTGGCGCGTCGATCCAGGGGTAGGTGTCGAGGTCCTCCGAAGATGGAAGTTCTCACACTGCCCATCCGGAAGACCTCGACGTGCCCGACGCTACCTTCACGCGCCCTGACCTGACCACCTTCACCGGCCTGGACGACCTGGGGCTGGAAGTCACCGGCCAGCGCCTCGAACCTGACCGGGCTGTGCTCGCGTGTCGGGTCGTGGACCCGGACGACTGGTGCAAGCGGTGCGGCTGCCAGGGCACTCCGCGCGACACCGTGACCCGGGAGCTGGCGCACGAGCCGTTCGGGTGGCGCCCCACGACCCTGCTGGTGACGGTCCGCCGCTACCGGTGCGCAGAGTGCTCGCACGTGTGGCGTCAGGACACCACCGCCGCCGCCGAGCCGCGGGCGAAGATCTCCCGCGCCGGGCTGCGCTGGGGCCTGGTCGCCGTCGTGGTCCAGCACCTGTCGATGTCCCGTGTCGCCGAAGGGCTCGCGGTGTCGTGGAACACCGCCAACGACGCGGTCCTGGCCGAGGGCCAACGGCTGCTCATCGCCGACCCGGCACGCCTGGACGGCGTCCGCGTGGTCGGGGTCGACGAGCACGTGGTGCGCCACGAGGCGCTGTTGTTTCGGATGGAGGTGAGAGACCTGCATCGCCTGGTCGTCGTAGCGGCTGGGTGAAGTTGGCGGCAGCCTGAACCGGGGATCGCCGGGGAGGGTGGGAGCAGCCGCGACGAAGTCAGGGCGGTTCGGCACTACCGGACGGGCCGTGCCTGGTGAACGAGACGGGAAGGTGTACGCAAGGAACCGGTGTTGTGAAGCCTCTTCATCGTCGACCAGCTCGAACCCGGTGGATCTGGGCTGGTGTGCGGTGCGTACCTGCCCCTTGTGGTGGCTGCCAGCCAGGTGGCCGTCGGGGGTGGGGAACTGTCGGGACGGTTGTATGTGTCGGGCCTGGCAGGTCGTGGTGAAGGTCTACGGCGTAGCCACGACGAGACCGCAGGGGCAAAGCCGGGCGCCTCGCCCGTTGACCGAGCAACAGTGAACGTGGGAACCGCCCGTAGTCCGTTCCCCGCCCTCGTGGCGGGGATAGGTCCGATGCCGACCGAAGGGTGCGGGTGGGGCGGAGCCGTCGTAGTACTCCGAGGCCGGGAGAGCCGGTCGCATGGGGAAGGACGGCAGCGAGAGGAAGCAAGGAGGGACTGTGATGTCCGAAGACGCGTCGGTGAACACCGGCGCCGTGATCTGGCCCGAGCATGAGTGGGCGCAGGTGACGGTACGGAGGATGCAGACCAAGCTGCATTGTTGGGCGGTCGGGGACCCCGGCCGCCGGTTCGACGATCTGTACAACCTGGTCTGTGACCCGGCGTTCCTGGTGGTGGCGTGGCAACGCGTCGCGGGGAACAAGGGGTCGCGGACGCCGGGGGTGGACCGGGCCACGGTGGCCTGGATCGCTTCCCGGATCGGGGTCGAGGAGTTCCTGAGCGACGTCCGCGCGCAGTTACGGGCGCGGACGTTCTGTCCGGTCGAGGTACGTCAGGTGGAGATTCCCAAGGCCAGCGGCAAGGTCCGCAGGCTGGGGATCCCGACCGTGACCGACCGGGTGGTGCAGGCGGCTCTGAAGCTGGTGCTGGAGCCGATCTTCGAGGCGGACTTCGCGCCGTGCTCGTACGGTTTCCGCCCGAACCGGCGCGCGCAGGACGCCATCGCCGAGATCCATCACTTCACCACCAAGTCGTACCACTGGGTGCTGGAGGCCGACATCGAGGCGTGCTTCGACAGGATCGATCACGTCGCGCTGTTGGACAGGGTCCGAACGCGGATCGGCGACAAGCGCGTGACCAGGCTGGTCAAGTCGTTCCTCAAGGCCGGGGTGATGACCACCACCGGCTCGCGGGAGGCGACGCACACCGGCACCCCGCAGGGCGGGATCTTGTCCCCGTTGCTGGCCAACATCGCCCTGTCCACGCTGGATGATCACTTCATCACCGCGTGGGAGCAACAGATGGGCACCGAGGTCCAGCGGCAGCGCCGCAAGCGACAAGGCAGGCCCAACTACCGTCTGGTCCGGTACGCCGACGACTTCGTCGTCCTGGTCACCGGGCAGCGGGAGCACGCCGAGCAGTTGCGGACGGAGGTGGCAGGCGTGCTGGCCCCGATGGGCCTGCGCCTGTCACCGGAGAAGACCCGTGTGGTCCACATCGAGGACGGGTTCGACTTCCTCGGCTTCAACGTCCGCAGGATGCGGAGGCGAGGGAGCAACAAGTGGTTCGTGTACACCAAGCCCTCGAGAAAGGCGATCGCCTCGATCAAGGGCCGGGTGAAGACCATGACGTACAGAGCGACCCTGCACCACGATCCCGGGTACTTGTTCGAGTACCTGGGCCGGGTGCTGCGAGGGTGGGCCAACTACTTCCGGCACGGCGTGTCCAAAGCGACTTTCTCCGCGGTCGACTCCTACACGTGGGAGCGGATCACGGCCTGGTTGCGGGACAAGCACAAGATCGGATGGCCAGAGCTGCGGCGCAGGTTCTGCCTGCCCGGACCTGGCGGCTCGCGTCGACGGGCAACGGTTCCGGGGCGCAGCCAGCGTCTCCGTCGTCCGGTACCGCTACCGCGGCTACCGGATCCCGACCCCGTGGACACCGACAGCCACCACCGGCTGAGCAACAACCACCTCGTGGAGAGCCCGGTGCGGTGAAAATCGCACGCCGGGTTCGGCGGGCGGTCCGGGGAAACGGAGCGACAGCAATGCCGCCACCGCGCCCCGGACCGACCCAACTGGCGGCATTCGAGGCGCGGCGACAAGTACGTCACCGTGGTCATCGACCTCACCCCGGTCCGCGACCGCACCGGCCCCTCCCGGCTGCTGGACGTGGTCGAGGGCCGCAGCAAGAGGGCGTTCAAGGACTGGCTGGCCGACCGTGACCAGGCCTGGCGCGACGGGATCGAGGTCGTGGCCATGGACGGGTTCGCCGGGTTCAAGACCGCTACCACCGAGGAGCTGCCCGACGCCGTCGCGGTCATGGATCCGTTCCACGTCATCCGGTTGGCCGGCGACGCCCTGGACGGGTGTCGCCGCCGGGTCCAGCAGGAGCTGCACGGTCACCGCGGCCGCAAGGGCGACCCTCTCTACTCCGCCCGGCGGACCCTGCACACCGGCGCGGACCTGCTCACCGAGAAGCAGCAGGACCGCCTCGACACCCTCTTCGCCGGAGAGCGGCACGTGCAGGTCGAGTGCACGTGGGGCATCTACCAGCGCATGATCTCCGCCTACCGGGACCCCGACCGCGCGGGCGGCCGTGTCGAGATGCGCTCGGTCATCGACGCCCTCACCGACGACGTGCCCAGGCCGCTGGTCGAGCTGCGCACGCTCGGCCGCACCCTGGCCCGGCGGGTCTGCGACGTCCTGGCCTACTTCGAACGGCCCCGCACCAGCAACGGCCCCACCGAAGCCGTGAACGGACGACTCGAGCACCTGCGCGGACTGGCCCTCGGCTTCCGCAACCTCACCAACTACATCGCCCGAGCACTGCTCGAGGCCGGCGGATTCAGGCCACGACTACACCCTGGATTGTGAAGAGCCGGATAACGGCAGGAGCAGGAATGACGGCAGGAGCACGTAGTTGTGGGGTTGGAAGACGCGTTCACCGTCGTGTTGATCGAGCGGGTCGACCCGGCACGGGTCAAGGCGGTCATCGCGGTCACCGTCCGGGAGGACGCCTGTCGGGGGGTGCGGGGTCTGAGCTCGCGAATCAATGAGCGGCCGATGATCGCGGTGAAGGATCTGAAGGTGTCCGGCTAGGTGGTGAACCTGTGGTGGCGCAAGCGGCACCTGGCCTGCCGGGAGCCCCAGTGGGCCGCCAGTCGGTCAACCAAGCAGTCCCAGCGTGCCAAGGAAGTAGTTGACCTGCTGCGGTCCGCTCCAGCACTTGATGATCGGATTAGGTATCGATCACAGTACCGGCCCGGCCCAGGTTGATCCGCTGCGTCGAGGAGCAGAAGCCTGCCGCAGCTTGTGAGGCGTGCGGTCCTGCTCGTGCGGACCTACCTGTACTTCGGTGCCGGTGGCAGGGTGGTCAGGACCGGCTCGACCGTCGTCCAGGAAGAGTGGTTCGGACGGAGCGTGGGCTCGTGGTCGACCAATTCGCCGCCGTCTGACCAAGCCAGGAAGTCGGTGACGGCGAGGATGGGCTTGCCCCATTCCCGGGCCTTCTTGGCCTTCCCGGATTGCGAGGCGGGTTCTGCTGCCACGAGCACGTCGCACCGTGTCTGGCTCACGTTGCCCACCGGTACAAGGCCTCGCTCGACGGCGATGTGGTGAAGATCCTCCCTGTCGAGCGGCACGCCGTCCCGGGACGCCGAGCCGGTGAAGCACACGCGTGCTCCCGGGGCGAGGAGGGACCCGGCGTCCGGATGCGTCGGGGTTGCTGCGTCGTCCACCTGCCCGGGGACCGTCGTCCCGGTCATTCTTGCGAGTTGGGCCAGCACGGACCGGGTTTCGGGCATGGAGGAGAGACCCGGTCGAGCAGTGAGCATGGAAATCATGGCGGCTGCCGATCCGTCTTCGTCTGGCACCAAAAACCGCAGTGTCTCGCCGTTTGTCTGGAAGAGGAATCCGTGCCGCTCACCGGTCGGGCCGGGGAAGGGAGTTCCTGTCCCGACATCGGCACCTGTCCCAGTCGTGAGGTCGCGGATCGACCTCGCCTGTTCGAGCGCCGTTCCTCGCGTCAATGCCGCCAGCTGGCGGCAGTCGACCGTGTGACGCACCTCGTGGCCCATCGGCATCGGGACGACATGGCCCAGCCGTTTTAGCTCGGCGTCGACCAATCGGAGGTTGGTGTCGATGTCGATCCCGACCGGCACGGAACCATGGAGGTATGGCATCAGGGCGTCCCAGGCCTCGACCATGGTCGGCGCCAGGAAGACGTCCATCGCCGAGATTCCCCAATCGTTGCGTGCTGCCCCGATGTCGCGTCCGGGGTTGACGAGCGTCTCCAATTCAAGCCCGTCGTCCGTCACGATTCCGATCTCAACTGGGCGCGGGTAGTCCAGGAACCCGCCCTGCCCGACTGTCCTCATCCCGACGAAGACCGGTCTGAAGTCGGCCGTCGCGTCGCCGGTGCTCAGGGTGAACCGACGGACGCGGGGGTCGACGCGCAGGTCGGCTGGACGGATTGGCCGCTTGAGTACGAGGCCGGACATGGAGGTGCAACGGCTGAGAGCCACGTAGAGCTGCCCGTCGGCGAACATGCCTCCACTCAGATCGACAAGAAGTCTGTCGACGGTCTGGCCCTGACTCTTGTGGATCGTGATGGCCCAGGCCAGCCGGAACGGTAGCTGGGTGTAAGTACCGACGACCTCGTGCCGCAGCGATCCACCGTTGACGACAGGCCTGGTGGCCTCCCACGTGTGAGGCGTGACCTCCACCACTGTGCCTGACTGCAGTTGGACGCGGGCGGTCTCGGTGGCTTCGTCCCACTGGACCAGGCGACCCAGGGAGCCGTTGGACCAGCGTCGGGCCGGGTCGTTGGTCACCAGCATCACCTGCGCGTCCACCTTGAAGACGAGGTCGGGTTCTACCGGTGGGTCGAATCCGTCCAGGTCGCCGGACGTCCTGGCGCGATGCTGGTGCTCCGGCGTCTGCAGGGACTGCAGGCGTTCCTTGTTGCGTGCTCCGGCGATCCGGTTGGTCGCGGCAAGGGTCAGCCAGAACTCGTCCGTGGGTGGTTCAAAGTCCGCATCGACCCGCTTGTTGAGTTTCACCAACGACTCTCCTCTCAGGGTTCCCGTCCGGACGTCGTTGAGGAGCTCGATCATCTGCGGGTCGCCCTGCTGACGAAAGACCGTGGTGAGGTTGACCGTGGCGAATCGGTCCTGAGAGAAGTTCTGCGCGGAGAAGAAGTACGGACCCTCGTATACCTCTCGGAAGAATTCCTCCTCCCCCGCCGCCACCACTGGGGCGAGCTGGTGGAGGTCTCCGACCAGGACGATCTGCACTCCTCCGAAGGGCTCGCCCGGGCGCGGTCCAAAGCGGGTGAGGGCTGCCGCCATCTTGTCGAACAGGTCGGCACGGACCATGGACGCCTCATCCATGACCAACACCTCGACCTTTTTCAGAGCGGCAGCGAAACGGCCGGGGTAGTAGCGCCCAGTCCTCACCTCCTCCAGGGTGGTCCTCGGGGAGAAGGAAAAAACATGGTGGATCGTGTACCCGCCCAGGTTGAGCGCGGCTATACCCGTGGGGGCCGTGACCAGGACGCTCTTGCTGGTGCCCGCCAAAAAGTGACGCGTCAGTGTCGTCTTTCCGGTTCCCGCCTTGCCGGTGATGAACAGGTCACGGCCCTGGTGGAGCAGTTGAAGGGCATTCTTGAACTCTTGGGTGAGGACGAGACCGCCTGTCATGACCTCGACCTCATTCGTCCACCGCGACGTCGATGACCTTTTGCGTAGGCACCACCAAGTCGTCCACACCCAGGGACGGCGGCAGCGGTCGTGCGTTAAGCATCGACAGCTCCGCGGGCATGATGTAGGGCGACTCGCCGGTCCTCGGGCTCCGCGACCTGCGCAACCGCTGCTTCTCGGCGTCTAGCCACTCCTGCCACCGGGCCTTGACCAGGTTCGCCTGCGCCAGCGTCCGCCGAGCAAGATCTGTAGGCAGCGCCCCCAGCTCACCCGGCTGGCGACAAACCCAGTCGGGCCGCACGAGCCTGGTGCGGTTGCGCTTATCGTGCGAGGCTATCGCAGCCACGATCTCTTGCCGCAGTTCGTCTGTGGCCGCACGCAGGGCCTCCACCACGTCGTCGACCGACCGCACACTTCTGGCTGGCAGTCCCTCCGGCATGTCTTCGACGCGGCCAACGACCACCTGTCGATGAAGGATCCCCTCTACCCTCGCGCACTCGTCAGCATCGAGCACCACCGCGTTGACCGCCTCCACACTGGACGGACCCGTCATAGCCAAACACCAGACAGCGAGTTTGCTGCTCTCCCGGTGCACCACGGCCATACCCCGCAACGGCAACGTCGACCTTGGCGCATTTCCCGATCCCATGCGCAAAGGATGCCAGACAGCTCCGTCAGAACTACTGGGCACCCAGGAGGCAATGCGAAACCCTCACGTCTTACGGCACCGAAGTCCAACTGCCGCAGAAGGGCAAGTCAGCCCAAGTGTTGGACAGGCAGGATGTCGAGGGTCGGAAGCCCGTCCACGATCCTCATGGTTTCCAGGCTGACTGTTACCGTCCGTCACACGCCGTCACCGAGCGCCTCGCTCCCGTGGTGACGCCAAGTATCAAAGTCTTGAGTGTCCGTCGCTGCCCTGGGCTGCCCGTCTTCCCACCGGCCGAGCTGGGCCATGAGGTACCCCGCGTAATCGACCAGCATGTCCTGCCACCTGTCGTCCCGTTCCGCGAGGCGAGCCTCCTCGAACTCGGGCAGGACGTACGCCATGACCGTGGGACCGAACACCTCCCCAGCAGCGAACTTGACACTGGCCAAGGCACGCATCAGGTCGTTCGGCACCCGATGCCGGTGAAAGTCGAGCACACGGTTCCACTCGGTCAGCGCCGACCGTACGTCGTCGTCAGTGGCGGCCGGGCTCGTGCCCCATCGTCGTACCACGTCGCGCAGCTCTCGCAGTGCTGTGCGCAGCTCCAGGGCCGATCCACGACGGGCGGCTCGTGCTTCGCTCTGCCTGGCCTGCCGACCACCCGAGAAGTGGCCTGCCAGCCCGCCCAGAACCAAGGTCGACAACGACACCGATATATCCGCCCATTCCATGACCTCGAAGCATGTCCGAGACCACCGACAGGGCGGCGGACGTGAGTGACTGTTGCCGTCGAACCGGGTGATCGGACACACCTCCGATGCGCCTGCCTATGACCGGCGGGGACCCGCGTCGCCTGCTCCTGGCGCACCTTGGCCCGCGCCTGCCTGCCCACGCCCGCGCGGGCTGCCGCACCGTCTGCTCCACGTGACTCTCCTTCGATCTAGGAAGAACTGCTGAAACCCCAAGCGGACGAGCACACCCCAGGGACTCACCCGCTCGATCACCTCCTCACCAGAACCGAGGCAGCACCGCCCACGCACGCTCACCGATCCCACCCCGGCACCGCCCACGCAGACTTACCGACCCCAACCCCGGCACCGCCCACGCAGACTTACCGACCCCAACCCCGGCACCGCCCACGCAGACTTACCGATCCCAAGCGCAGCACCGCCCACGCCGACTCAGCCACCCTGAGCCCGACCGAAACCGCCCCGCTCATGTCCCACACAGACCCGTGAATAACCCGACCGAGGGCATGCGCGGGAGCGCGCCGGGCGGAGCCCGGCACGTCGTTCCGGACCGGAGGGTCAGGCGGCGGGGTCGATGATGACGGTGTGGCCGAGCCGTTCGAGCTGGGCGACCAGGCGGCGGGTGTGGGCCTCGTGGTTGCGGCGTGCCAACCAGTCCGCGCCGAGGTCCTGGTAGGGCTCGTCCCTGCTCAGCATGTGGTAGGCGCAGACCAGGATCGAGTGGGCGACCGCGACCTGGGCCCGGCCCGCCCCGCGGCGCTTGACCAGCCGGGCGTGCTGGGCCGCGAGGTAGTTCTTGCCCTTCATGCGACCGACCGAGCCGGCAGCCTCGACCAGCATCGCGCACAGCCACTTGTTCCCGTGGCGCGTGCCCGAGGGGCGGCTGCGGCCCGCTGACTGGTACACGCCGGGGGCCAGCCCGGCCCAGGAGGCCAGGTGCGCGGCGGAGGGGAACCGGGACATGTCCGCCCCGGTCTCGGCCACGATCACCTGGGCCACGCGCTCACCGACGCCCGGGATGGTCTGCAGCAGTTCGATCTGGTGCGCCCACGGGGCACACGCGGCCGCGACGGCGTCGTCGACCTCGGCCAGGTCGTGCTCGACCATGTCGAGGCGGTCCAGGATCGAGCGGGCCAGCCGGGCGTGGTGGGCGTCGAAGTGCCCCTCCAGGGCCTGGGCCAGGTCCGGGATCTTGCGCCGCATCTTCCCCTTGGCCAGCTGGGCGAGCACCAGCGGGTCCCGTTCGCCGGCGATCATCGCGGCCAGGATCACCCGGGCCGAGACGGTCGTCAGCGTCGAGGCGACGGCGGACAGCTTGATCGAGGCGTCCTCCAGCATCATCTCCAGCCGGATGCACTCCCGGGTCCGGTCGCCCATCAGCTGGACCCGGTAGCGGGTCAGCATCCGCAGCGAGCGGATCGGCGGCGGCGGCACGAACGAGGGCGCCAGCAGCCCGTGCTCGAGCAGCTGGGCGATCCACTCCGCGTCCCGCACGTCGGTCTTGCGCCCGGGCACCGCCTTCATGTGCGCGGCGTTGAGCAGCCAGACCTCCATCGCCTCCTCCAGGCAGTAGAACGGCGGCTTCCAGTACGTCGAGGTCGACTCCATCGCCGCGATCCTGACCCCGCACTCGACCAGCCAGTCCCGCATCAGCCGCAGCGACCCCGTCGTCGTCTTGAACGTGCGCGTCTCGGTGTGCCGGCCCCGACGCGCACCAGGCGTGCGCACGCACACCGTGACCGAGTCCTTGCCGACGTCCAGGCCGGCCACCCGCTCGAAGAGCACTTCCATCTCGTCCCCGTCCCTTCCCGGACAGCGGCCGCGGCCCTCGCGGCCGCACGCCGCCCGGAAGGTCCTCTGCCAGGACACAGACCCACGTGCTCGTAGCAACAATCCAGCGGCACCCGAGAACCTCGCGCCATACACCTCTACGGGCTCACCCGCACCAGTGTGTCTCGACGTCGCCGGACGACACCCCCCCATTCTCATCCACCGGCACAGGGACCGCCAGGTCCCAAGTCCGTTACACCTCTTGCATTCCCGGCCTAAGCGAGCATTATCGCGTCAGAAGTCACACCCGTTGGGTGGTCTGCGGATTAGTAGGGACTTCGACGGCCCCCGCGGGCCCGTTGACCAGGGACGCCTAACTAGGTGTAACGTCAGGAGCAACAATATGGCTTCTGAGGCAACGACGGATCGGCGGTCCTGATGGTCGGCATACCGGGCTCGGCGGGGCTGGTCCTGGTCGCCGGGGTGGCTCATCTGAACGAGGAGAGCGCCGTCTTCGAGGCGATGCTGACCGGCTGGGGTCGTCAGCAGCGGTCCCGGCTGCTGGGCGAGAAGACCATCAGCGACCGGGTCCGGTTGGTCCGTCGGTTCACCGAGTTCGCCGAGTCCTACCCGTGGTCCTGGGGTCCTGGGGACGTGGAGGACTTCACCGTCTCCCTGGCCAGCGGGGACGGTCGGCGGTCACCCTCGACGATCCGCGGGTACCACCTGGGACTGCGGATGTTCTGCGATTACCTCACCGACGCGCGGTACGAGTGGCCCCGGCAGTGTCGCGACCGGTTCGGCTCGGTGCCCTCACAGGTGTGCCACGAGTGGAACACGGTGGCACATCTGAACGAGTACGAGGGCCGTCCGGCACGGCGACCGTTGACGTACGCCGAGCTGCAGGATCTCTTCGACCACCTGGACGCCCAGGTCGAACGCGCCGCGTCCTCGGGCCGCAAGGGAGCGTTGAGCGCGCTGCGTGACGCGCAGGTCTTCAAGACCGCCTACGCGTTCGGCCTGCGCCGCAACGAGCTGTGCCGACTGGACGTGGCCGACCTGCGACCCAACCCGCACGTGCCCCGGTGGGGCACCTACGGCTCGGTCCACGTCCGCTACGGCAAGGCTGTCCGCGGTGGAACCCCGCGCCGCCGCACGGTCCTGGCGGTGCCGGAGTTCGACTGGGCCATCGAGGGGATGCGCCAGTGGGTCGAGCAGGCAAGGCCGCTGTTCGGCGTGCCTGGCCACCCGGCCCTGTGGGTGACCGAGCGGCTCTCGCGGGTCTCGCTGCGCCACTTCGACGCCCGCTTCGCGGCGGTCCGCAACCAGGCGGGCCTGGACCCGGTGCTGTCGCTGCACTGCCTGCGCCACTCCTACGTGACCCACCTGGTCGAGTTCGGCTATCCCGAACGGTTCGTCCAGGAGCAGGTCGGGCACGCCTACGCCTCGACCACCGCGATCTACGCCTCGGTCAGCAACGACTTCAAGGACAAGACCCTCAAGGCCGCGCTGGCCCGCGTCTACGCACCCACCGATGAGGAGGACCAGGGATGACCGTCCGCACCGTGATGGGGTGGAACCTGCGCCAGGTGATGGCCACCCACGGCATGTACCAGACCTCCGAGCTCGTCCCGCTGCTGGCCGAGCGCGGGGTCCACCTGTCCCGAGAGCACGTCTACCGGCTGGTGGCCCGCACCCCGCAACGGCTGAACATGGACGTCCTGGCGGCCCTGTGCGACATCCTGGACTGCGAACCCAACGACCTGCTGGTCCCCACCGTCGTCGAGGACCAACCCGCCAAGACCGGCACCGGGGACCGCGGTCCGGGCATCGGTGACCTGCGCCCGATCCGGGCCCGGGTCCGCCGCCCGCCCGAGGGCCGGTGAGCCCACGTCCGCGGCTGCCGCGCCAGGACTGCGCGCACTGCGGGCGACACGACCGGTGCACCCGGATCGTCCTGGAGGAGGCGGTCTGCCAGCGCTGCACCCTGCGCTTCGCCCGGACCGCCCAACCCTGCCCCGGTTGCGCCAACATCAGGGTGCTGGCCTTCTACGACGCCGACCGCCGGCCGGCGTGCGCGCCCTGCACCGGCAACGAGGCCGTCTACGCCTGCACCGCCTGCGGGAGGGAGGACTCCCCGTGGGGCCGGCTGTGCGGGCACTGCGCCCTGAAGGAGAAGACCACCGCGCTGCTGTCCGGCCCCGACGGCGGCATCAACCCGCGACTGCGGCCGGTGTACGAAGCCCTGATCTCGGGGCCACGACCGCAGACCACCCTGTACTGGTTCACCCGCTCCACCGGCCCGGCCACCCTGGGCGCGATGGCCCGCGGCGAGCTCGACATCTCCCACGCGACCTTCGACACGCTCCCGGCCGACAGGACCAACACCTACCTGCGCGACCTGCTCACCGCCACGGGGGTCCTGCCGCCCTTCCACGCCGAGCTCGAGCGGGTCAGCCCGTGGCTGGAGGAGCTGCTGGGCACCCTGCCGGCCGGGCAGTCCGAGGTACTGGCCCGGTTCGCCCGCTGGCAGGTGCTGAGCAGGCTGCGCCGCCAGGAGCAGCACGGGACCCTCACCCACGGCGCGATCTCCGCAGCCCGAGCGACCATCGTCGTCACCGCCCGCTTCATGAACTGGCTCACCGAGCACGGCACGGACCTCGCCGACATCGAACAGGGTGACCTGGACCGGTTCGCCGAGGAGCACCGCGCCCGCGCCCTCGCGCTGCGACCGTTCCTGGCCTGGTGTGCCCGCACCGGCCTCGGAGGGGATCTGTCCGCGGCCACCCGCCCCACCACGCAGCCCGCCGTCACCCTCTCCGACGAGGACAGGTGGTCGCACGTCCAGCTGCTCCTGCACGACGACACGATCCGCCTCTACGCCCGCGTCGCCGGTCTCTTCGTCCTGCTCTACGCCCAACCCCTGGCCCGGGTTTGTCGCATGCGCGCCGACCAGATCACCGTTGACGCCGTCGGCGTCACCACGGCCACGTTCGACACCTTCCCCGTCGAGCTGCCGGGCCCGCTCGACCGCCTCGTCCGCACCCACCTGACCCGTCGCGGGCAGGCCTCCTACGTCAGCCGTCCCGACACCTGGCTCTTCCCCGGCGGCATCCCGGGCAAGCACCTGGCGACGGAGAACGTCCGCGCCCAGCTCGTCGAACGCGGCATCCAGCCCATGGCCGCCCGCAACGCCGCCATGTTCCAGCTTGCTGCGAGCATGCCCACCCCGATCCTGGCAGAGGTGCTCGGCCTGGCCCCCAACACCGCCACCCGGTGGGCCGCCCTGGCCTCACGAGACTGGAGCGCCTACACCGCCCAACGCGACACCCACCTCCGACGCTGAAGCTGATGACTTCCCGTTGCACCCCCGACCTCACGGACGGTTCAGCACAAACTGTATAGTTCAGCCCGTGCTGACTACTTCCTCCAGGCTGGACGCGATGCATCGGATCGGCCGGGCCCTGGCAGATCCGACGCGGGCTCGGATCCTGCTGTCGCTGCTCGAACGGCCTGCCTATCCCGCTGGACTTGCCGAGGACCTCGGCCTGACGCGGCCCAACGTGTCCAACCACCTGACCTGTCTGCGCGACTGCGGCATCGTCGTGGCCGAACCGCAGGGACGACAGACCCTCTACGCGATCGCCGACCCGCACCTCACCAACGCGCTGCTCGCGCTGGTCGAGGTGACCCTCGCCGTGAACGAGGACGCCCCGTGCCTGGATCCGCAGTGCCCCGTCGCCGGCTGCGAGGTCAGCCGGTGATCCTCACCACGGTCCTGCAGGCGATCGGGCTGTTCATGGCCACCAACATCGATGACATCATCATTCTTTCTCTGTTCTTCGCCCGAGGCGCCGGCCAACGAGGCACCACCACCCGGATCGCGCTGGGGCAGTACCTGGGGTTCGTCGGGATCCTCGGTGCTGCGCTGCTGGTCGCCTGGGGGGCCGGGCTGGTCCTGCCGTCCAGCGCCATTCCCTACTTCGGGCTCATCCCCCTGGCGCTCGGTATCTGGGCGGCGTGGCAGGCATGGCGAGGCGACGGTGACGACGACGACGAGAAGGTCGAGGGCAAGAAGGTCGGCATCCTGACTGTCGCCGCGGTCACCTTCGCCAACGGCGGAGACAACATCGGCGTCTACGTCCCGGTGTTCCTGAACGTCAGCACGGCAACCGTGGTCATCTTCTGCGTCGTGTTCCTGCTGCTCGTCGGCGTGCTGGTCCTTCTCGCCAGGTATGTCGCCACCCGCAGGCCTATCGCCGAGGTGCTCGAGCGATGGGAACACGTGCTCTTCCCGATCGTCCTGATCGGCCTCGGCATAGCCATCCTCGTCAGCGGCGGCGCATTCGGACTCTGACAAACCGGGACCCTACGAAGCGCCGAACGACGGAGCGTGACGCCTCCCATTCCGGGCGCCTGACCTGCGGGGCGTCGCCTGCTTCGGGCCAGCTATAAGGACTGGTTCCGATAGGGCTGTCCACCAGTATAGTATGTCGTTGGCACGATAGAAACCCGTGTAGTAGCGACTCACCGGAGACGCCCGTGGACACCACAGCAAGCAACGTCCCCAGCGTTGGAGACGCGCCCAAAACGGCTCGCAGATCGGGGCAGAAGGTCGTCTGCGGATGGTGCCGGACAGAAGTGCCCGTTCCTCCCCGCGGGCGCGTCCCGAAGTGGTGCTCCAGCTCCTGCCGCCACCGCGCGTGGGAGCAACGGCGTGCGGCCGACGCTGGTCTCGCCGCAGTCGAAGTCGTCGACCGCGTGGTCGAGGTGGTGAGAGTCGAGAAGGTCGTCGAGGAGCGTCGCGTGCAAGTGCCTGTTCCCCGGTCCCCTCGGTCGACTAGGGAGTGGGTCGACGTCCTGAACCGACTCGACTGGGCGCTGCAGACCAACCGTCTGGAACTCGACGACCTGGCCGAGATAGAGCCGGCCCTGGCTCGAGTTATCGCCGCCTACCGTGCTCGGAGCGACAAACTGCACCTGCGTCGGGGCCGTCGCTGACTCCTTCAAGCACGGGACAACGCCGACGTCGTCATTGCCGAAGCTACGACGTGCAGCCACACGTCGCTCGCCACCGGGCGCAAGCCCGTCAAACAGATTGCCGCGCAGGTGTGTCAAACGGGCGCAATGCCGCGGCCAGGCTTAGCCTCAAGGGCGGAGGCGCTCGGTGTGCTGACCGGTCAGTTCCTCGATGAGCTCGAAGTCCTTGTCGAGGTGCAGCACCGTCAGACCCGCGAGCTCAGCGGTAGCGGCGATGAGCAGGTCCGGGATTGACGGGGCCCGGTGACGGCCCCTGTCAGCCAGCAGCAGCTGGACCTCGAGGGCTCGGTCCTCGATCGCGGGTGTCAGGTACTCGACCGGCATCATCGAGATCGGCGGGGTGCCGAACACCGACCGCGCGTCCGCGGCGGTCCGCGCCGAGTAACCAACCTCTAGTCTGGTCATGGTGGTGATCCGGACGAGCCCTCGTTCGATCCGCCCAGCCCACTCGGCGGCGTCGGGACTGGCGCCCAATCGGACCAAGGCGGACTTGTCAATCAGCCAGTCAGTCACCGCCACGCTTCGTCCATCGTCTGGTGGTCGGTGAGGTCGGCGAACCTGTCCGCGAAGGCACGGAGAACCTCGACGGAGACGGGCGCGCTCGCGGTGGCGGCGTCCGAGGCCAAGCGTCTGCGGATGTACTCGGCCCTGGAGAGCCCGAGTCGGGCCGCATGGGCATCCACGCCGGCCAGCACCGCCTCAGGAACATCGCGAATCAGCACGTCAGCCATGCGCACCACCTCCTAGATATCCGATGATATCAGCAGCCGCCCTCGCCCATTCGTTTCACCGTGCTCAGTGTCCCATCTGGGCGGAACCGACATAGTGGGCGACCTATACGCCGGCGACGTAGGCGGTGAGGAAGTGGACGCCGTGGCGGTCGAGGTTGCCGCGGGCCCTGTCGTAATGCTCGGTGGTCCTGGGGTCAGCATGACGGGCCAGGATCTGGGCGTCACGCAGGGGCACGCCGGCGTCCAGGGCGTTGGTGATGGCGGCGTGCCGAAGCGAGTGAGGGCTGATGTGCCGAGGGATCCGCGCGGTCTTCGCGATGCGCTGCACCATCCGGTAGACGTCACGACGGTCGATCGGCCTGCCCGAGACTGGGCGCAGCACCAGTCGCCCGGTGGTGCGCTCACCGCGGCAGGCCTCCAGGACCCGCAGGACGGGGACCGTCAGCGGCATGGTGGCCGGCTTGTTGCCCTTGCCGACCAGGTGCAGCACCCGGTGGCCCCGCAGCACGTCGGCGTAGTCCTCGATCCGCACGGCTGCCGCCTCGGAGGCGCGCAGCGCGTTGATCCCGAGCAGGTAGGCCAGTGCGCCGTGGTGGACGGTGACGGTCTGGGCGACCTGGAGGAAGCGGATCAACTCCAACCGGTCCAGGCCCTGGGTGCGGGACTCGTCCCGGTGGACCTTCGGAAGCCGGGCGTAGACGGCCGGGTCGGCGGGGATGGTGCCGTCGATGTGCGCGAACCGGAAGTATCCCCGGACGGCGTGCATCATCGTGTTGACCGAGGAATCCATCAGGCCGGCATCCCCGAGCTCGCGGATGTAGAGCTCGACGTGCGCACGCTGTATCCCGACCAGTGGGTCCAACCCGTTGGCCCCGCACCAGGTGAACCAGCGGCACAGCTGTGCCCGGTACAGGGCGTGAGTCGCTCCGGAGTAGCGAGCCAAGAACGAGACCGCCGCAAGCTGTGCGGGGCTCATCGAGGACGGCTGGAACGGCAGTGTCGCCGTGGAGCTGGTCGTGGTGGACATGGTCGCCTCCTGCGGCGACCTCGTTGCGCCACTGTCGACGCCCGCCGCCAGCGCGGACGAGGCACTGACCCCAACGACGCTACGCCGAAGACAGGACCCGCCCGGCGATGAGACATGCCACGAACCCCAGGCGACCGTTCTCGTCAAACAGACCAGCAGGCTGAGGGGCATAGGGTCGGTCGGCATGGACACCGACCAGCCAGGTCTCTTTCAGCTGCCCGACCATAAACGACAGGTCCCTGCCCAGCCACCGCAGCGCGGGAAGAACCGGCAGGTGTGGGAGCTGACCGCGACCGCGGAGGTCACCATCACTGATGCTTCTGCCCTGCAGGCGGCGGCCCGGGCGGACGAGGGCGTCGTGATCACCGCCTCCGGCGCTGACCTCGGCGTCGACGACGCCCAGCCTGAGGAACCGCATACCGCGCCCAGCGATGACGCCTTCGATGCACTTGCCTGGCTGATCTGGCCCAGTCACGGACTGGAGGGGGCGCTCGAGGCCGGCGCCCTGAGGATCCTGTCGGTGGAGAGCGAGGCCAAGGCCGACTCTGTCGATCACGGGACGGCCACGTGGAGCGTCACGGCCAAGCTCACTGACGTGGAGGCACTGCGCCGGTTGGCCGCCCGGGCCTGCCCGGACGAGGCAACGGAGATCTCGGCCAGCCTGGCGATGGCCTGGCAGAGGGCAGCCGACCCGTTTGCGCCGCTGCGCTCAATCGACGGGATCACCTGGAAGCCGGGGCGAGTCGTCGTCGAGCACCTCCCCTCCAGGGCTGGCCGGAACTCTTGAGCCAGGCAGAGCTGGACTGCCTCCCTCCTGGTGGGACCGCAACTCCACACCTCCTCGCGTCGGTGAGGTGGATCTCCACCGCGCCGTAGCCCTGGACAGATACAGTTCCCGCGAAATGATGGTCACCGATCTGCAGCACTTCCTCCACCTACCCCTCGACGCACCAGGCCCCGCACGCCGGCTGGCCAAGCAGCTGGGCGACCTCGTCAGGGCGGCCACCGCAGGCGACGCGGGTACCGCCTGGGAGAGCGCGCTGCCATGTCGGCGCCGCCCCGGCCATCGTGCCTGCTCGGGCCGGATGGTTTTGCACCGCGACTTCGACGTCTCGGTCCCGATCCGCTGGCAGTGCAGCGGCTGCGGGGACCAGGGCCGCATCAGCAAATGGGCCGATTCACCGTTCGACCTGCGCCGTCGACGGCTCGCTCGCGCCGAGCCAGTCCACCAGATCCTTATCCCCACCGACGTGGCAGCGACGCTGCGCGAGCTGCACCTGCTCGACGTCGACTCTGAACGGTTGGTGTTCCGGATCCATCCCCACGCCACCGGCAAGGTCGTCTTGCCTGCCACCGAAGATGGACTGGAGGGACTCATCGGGTCCCTCGCAGCCAAAGCCAACCACGAATCTGACCGGGCTCGCCAGCGGCGACTCGACCTTGCCTTCGAAGCGCTCAACGGTGCAGCCGGCAGCAACGGAGCCTGACCGATGGCCGTCCCCGAGCTCGAAGCGGCGCGAGTCCATCGCTGGTGCGACCAACGAGTACCCGAGCGCGCCCAGCACCAGGTCCGTCTGGAGTGTCACGTTGGTGACCGACACCTGACCATCGTCGAGCGGCGCGCGCCCTGGCGCGAGGACTTCGGACCCGAATGGACCAGCCTGCCCATCGCGCGCCTGCGATACACCGCAAGGGACAAGGCCTGGACCCTGTACTGGCGGGACCGCAACCTCCGCTTCCACCTCTACGACCGCGTCGGGCCCTCAAGCACCACCGAGGACCTCCTCGACGAGATAGACCGCGACCCCACCCACATCTTCTGGGGCTGACGACCTCGTAGCCAAGCCCCCTCCGCCAGTGACCGATCAAGCGAGTCCTTACACCCACAGACGGACTTCAACAGGGCCCACAGATGGCGAAACGCGGCGGAGGGAAACGGGCTCTTCACAGTTGAGGGTGTAGAGGGCGCTGGCGCGTCGGTCACGGGGTAGACGTCGAGGTCTTCCGATGATGGAGGTTCCTACGCCGCCCATCCGAAAGACCTCGACATGTCCGACGCTACCTTCACGCGCCCCGACCTGACTACCTTCGCCGGCCTGGACGACCTGGGTCTGGTGGTCACCGGCCAGCTGCTCAAGCCTGACCGTGCGGTGCTGGCCTGCCGGGTCCTCGAGCCGGACGACTGGTGCAAGCGGTGCGGCTGCCATGGCGTTCCGCGGGACACCGTGACCCGACAGCTGGCGCACGAGCCGTTCGGGTGGCGTCCCACCACACTGTTGCTCACCATCCGACGCTACCGGTGCACCGAGTGCAGCCACGTGTGGCGTCAGGACACCACGGCCGCGGCCGAGCCACGGGCGAAGATCTCCCGCGCCGGGCTGCGGTGGGGCCTGGTCGCGATCGTGGTCGGCCACCTGTCGATGTCCCGGGTCGCCGAGGGCCTGGCGGTGTCGTGGAACACCGCCAACGACGCGGTCCTGGCCGAAGGACAGCGGCTGCTCATCGCCGACCCGACCCGGCTGGATGGCGTCCGTGTCTTAGGCGTGGATGAGCACGTCTGGCGGCACACTCGGCGTGGTGACAAGTACGTCACCGTGATCATCGACCTCACCCCGGTCCGCGACGGCACCGGCCCCTCCCGCCTGCTGGACGTCGTCGAGGGGAGGTCCAAGGCAGCGTTCAAGGACTGGCTCGCGCAGCGGGACCAGGCCTGGCGCGACGGGATCGAGGCCGTGGCCATGGATGGGTTCGCCGGCTTCAAAACCGCCACCACCGAGGAGCTGCCCGAGGCTGTGACGGTCATGGATCCATTTCAGGCTCTTCCCAGTTGCGGTGGGGGTAGGGGTGTGACGCGCCGGGCGAGGCAGGTGCCGGGCTGAGAAGGGTCGAGGCCCTCAAGATCGGAGGCGACCAAGCACTCCGAAGACCTCGAGGACCTCGACGATGGACAACCCTACGTCGTGCTGCGCTGCGCTCGGCGCACACAGCGCGTACTGCGACAACTGCGACCTGCTGGTGGGCCTGGACGGCTATCACGTCCTGGACGTGGCGCGCGGCCCGGACGGGCTGGTGGTGAGGGTGGAGTCACCGCCGGGTCCGGTCGGGTGCCCGGACTGCGGAGTGCGCGCGGCCTCGCGAGGTCGGCGCGAGCACCGGTTGGTCGACATCCCGGCGTTCGGGACGCCGGTGCGGCTGGTCTGGGCGAAGCGGACCTGGGCCTGCCGGGAGGCGTCGTGCCCGAGGCGCTCGTTCACCGAGACCGACGAGACCTTGGCTCCACCACGCTCGACGTGGACGACCAGGGCGAGGTCCTGGGCGGTCGGGCAGCTGCGCCGTGAGCACGCCACCGTGCACGGCCTGGCCCGCCAGCTGGGCCTGGGGTGGGACACCGTCTGGTCCGGGATCGAGCCGATCCTGACGGCCGCAGCAGCCGACGAGACCCGCTTCGCGGGCGTGCAGACCTTAGGCGTGGATGAGCACGTGTGGCACCACGTCTCGACGAAGGCGCCCGAGGACGGTGGACGCGGACCGAAGGAGCTGACCGGGATGGTGGACCTGACGACCGATGAGAACGGGCAGGTCAGGGCACGTCTGCTGGACCTGGTACCGGGCCGCTCGAAGAAGGCGTACGCCGACTGGCTCACCGCACGGGGCCACGCCTTCACCGCCAGCGTCAAGGTCGCCACGCTCGACCCGTTCCACGGGTACAAGGCCGCCATCGACGACGAGTTGGCCGAGGCGACCGCTGTGCTCGACGTCTTCCATGTCGTCGCCCTGGGGACGAAGTGCGTGGACGAGGTCAGACGGCGGGTGCAGCAGGCGACCACCGGTCACCGCGGCCGCAAGGGCGACCCGCTGTACGGCATCCAGAACATCCTGCGCGCCGGCGAGGAGAATCTCACCGACAAGCAGCGCGCCCGGATCGAGCGGGCGTTCGCCGCCAACGAGGCCCACGAGGTGGTCGACCTGACCTGGCAGTGCGCCCAGCAGTTGCGCGCCGCGTACAAGCAGACCGAGAAGGCCGAGGGCCGCAAGCTCGCCGAGCGCATCATCGCCTCGTTCCCCTCCTGCCCGATTCCCGAGGTCGCCCGGCTCGGCCGCACCCTGCGCAAGTGGAGAGAGGCGTTCCTGGCCTACTTCACCACCGGGGCCACGAATGGCGGGACGGAGGCCATCAATGGACTGGTCGAGCTGCACCGTCGCCTGGCTCGAGGCTTCAAGAACCGATCCAACTACAGGCTCCGCATGCTCCTCATCGGCGGAGGGCTCAACCTATGACCCCCACCGCAACTGGGAAGAGCCCCATTTCACGTCATCCGGTTGGCCGGGGACGCCCTCGATGAGTGCCGCCGTCGCGTGCAGCAGGAGCTGCACGGGCACCGCGGCCGCAAGGGCGACCCCCTCTACTCCGCCCGTCGGACTCTGCACACCGGCGCCGACCTGCTCACCGACCGTCAGCACGAGCGTCTCGACAGGCTCTTCGCCGGCGATGAGCACGTGCAGGTCGAGGTGACCTGGGGCATCTACCAGCGGATGATCCACGCCTACCGCGACCCCGACCGCGCCGGCGGCCGGACCGAGATGAGGTCCGTGATCGACGCCCTGACCGAGGGCGTCCCGGGGCCGCTGGTCGAGCTGCGCAAGCTCGGCCGCACCCTGGCCCGACGAGCCAGCGACGTTCTGGCCTACTTCGACCGGCCCCGCACCAGCAACGGCCCTACCGAAGCCGTAAATGGACGGCTCGAGCACCTGCGCGGACTGGCCCTCGGGTTCCGCAACATCACCCACTACATCGCCAGAGCTCTCCTGGAAGCCGGCGGCTTCAGACCCCAACTACACCCTGGATTGTGAAGAGCCGGGAAACGGCCGAGTGTGCGCACGCTACGCGGCGGTAGGACGCGCTCCCCGACAGTATCGATCGCTGGACGGCAGACTCGCTTGCAGTGCCCCGACCTCATCCCGCTCGGTGTCCGCGCCCGAGAAGGCGAGTCCTTCACGGCTACCTTTGTGGCATGACCCGCATCCCTCCAAAAGTTACGCGCCTGTTGCTCGACGATCTGACGGCGATCCCCCTTCGTCAGATTGCGAGCCTCTTCGAGGACAACGGGATTGAGCTTGGTCCGGAGAACCCTGACGATCACGACTCGAGCGAACGTCGTCGACAGGGTCGTCGCTACTTGGCCACGCTAAACTTGGAGATGCCCAGCGATCACGAACGCCTGCTCGGCGTGCTCACTGATCGCATGCAAGCAATAGACCGTGACTCACTGAACTGGACCGGTGGGCTCGACCTGCGGGACTCATGGATGCGTACCCTTGCTTCCGCAGGACTTGATATCGACCCGGTCACATATGTGGTGAGCGACCCCGAGCCGCCTACTCAGCGTGCAATCACATTCACGCCGATGGCACTAGCCGCTATCTCGGATCCTGGCGCGATCCACGATCACCTGTCACGCCTCCACGACGCAGTGGACTCGGACCCTCGACTTGCGGTAAGCACTGCTAGGGCGCTGATCGAGTCGACCGCCAAACTGGTGTTGACCAAACGCGGCAGGACCTACACGAAGGGTGCGAAGGTGCCCACACTGGTCACTAGCGCCCAAGAATCGCTCGGGTTAGCGGCGAAGGGCGTGAGCGAGGAGGAACCGGAGCTGCGCAAGCTTCTCCAATCGCTCGTGACCCTGACGCAAGGCGTTACGGAAATTCGCAATCGGGTTGGGGTCGATCACGGGGCCGAGAGCGTTCCGAACTGGGTCAAGCCACGCCACGCGCGACTCGTCGTTGGGGCGGCACAGGTCTGGTGTCAGTTGATGCTAGAAACCTTGGCTGACCCGAGCGCGCCCTGGCGAACCCGGCCGGAAGATTCTTGATCGAGATGCGGCGACGTACCTATCTGTGTCCGACGTGGAAGCGACCGGCTAGTCACCTCACTCGGGTCAGCACCAGGCCGACGCGCTTCGCGGCGGTAGGACGCAGCTTCGACGTCCCGAGAGAGGGGATCCCCGAATGACGCGGCTGCGTGTCGTACGCGGCTTCTCTACTCGCCCGCGACTCGCACCAAGACCAGGTCGTCGACGTCAATATCGTCGCGTGAGAGCAGGGTGGGCTTCCAACCCTCGTCCAGCCCCATCAGGTCCAGTACGACCGCACCTTGGCGTAGCGCCGGCCCGATCGGCTGCGCTGAGGCAATCGCAGCGTAGAACCTAGCGGCGAAGGCACTAGCAGCCAGGTCGCTGATCTCGGTCGCCATTGCGATGATCACGGGGGTCGCCTCAAGCAAGACCTCGGCTCCATCAAGGGTGTCGCAGCCATTCAGGGTCAGCAGCTTCGGCGGTTCAGCGGTGGCGCCAAGGGCACGAGCCAGCAGTTTAAATGGAACGTCCCGCCCCTCGGGGCCGTCGACGCTGGCGTTGTCGAACAATATCGCGGCATCGCCGGCGTGACCGGAAAAGTGGACAACGTGGGGTCGGATGTCGTTCAGACCGTCGAGTAGGTCTTCAGGGGTAGCTGCGGGCCGGTACTGGATGTCAATGAGATCTCGGTGTAGCGCACGTTTGACCGCCTGCTGAACGTCACGAACCTCGACCTCGGTTCGGAGGTCCATCTCAGGGTTGGCGGTCAGGTAGAGGACTCGGAGAATCTCCGGCTTCGGCGGCTGAACCGTCACGTAGTGCACCGTAGGGCTGGAGAGCCGGGCGATCTCGCGAGCATGACTCTTCTCCTTCTGCTGACGCCGGGCATCCGCCTGCTCCCGGGTTCGAGCATCGGCCTTCTTCTTGTCCTCCTCCTTCTTCGCCGAACTCTTGATCTCACGGGCGAGGTTCTCTTCAGCCGTTGCCAGGTCTCCTGCTGATTTGCTGAGCTTGACCGACAGGGCGGTCACCTTCTTGTCCTCGGCCTGAGCCCTCTTTTCCAGGTTGTCCGCGTTGCGCTGGTAGGTCCGAGCCATGCTGGCGCTCGTTCGCGGCGTGATCTTCTGAAGCTCCTTAGCCGCGTCGGCGCGATGCTTCCCGGCGGCTGCCCGCGCCTTCCCGCGGTTCGTCTCGTCACTGGCTTGCTGCTTCTTTATCGCCACGATCTTGTCGCGGTACTGCTTCTCCGACATCGCGTCCCCTTCTTGACCGGCAGGTGGCCTGGAGCCGGTCGTGCACGAGTCCGGCGATCCTCCTAAAGGATATGAAGCGGGTCCGACAGACCCGGCCGATGGAGGCTGCCGACGTGGTCGCGGTTCATGAGGCGTGACGGACTCATCACCTGTGTCTGGTTAGTTTGCGCTCGCACTGAGGCGCACGACCTCGACCCACGGGTCAACCCGCCCAGAGATCTTTCGGGACGGAACGCCCTACGAAGAGACCTGCGACAGATAGCCAAATCTGCGCGGAACTGCTGGAGCCGCCACCTGGCTAGACGCCGGCGACATAGGCGGTAAGGAAGTGGACGCCGTGGCGGTCGAGGTTGCCGCGGGCCCTGTCGTAGTGCTCGGTGGTTCTGGGGTCCGCATGCCGGGCGAGGATCTGCGCGTCCCGAAGTGGCACGCCGGCGTCCAGGGCGTTGGTGATAGCGGCGTGCCGTAGCGAGTGGGGACTGATGTGCCGAGGGATCCGCGCGATCTTCGCGATGCGCTGCACCATCCGGTAGACGTCACGCCGGTCGATGGGTTTGCCGGAGACCGGTCGCAGGATCAGCGGCCCGGTGGTGCGCTGACCGCGGCACGCTTCCAGGACCCGAAGGACGGGGACCGTCAGCGGCGTGGTGGCGGGCTTGTTGCCCTTGCCGACCAGGTGCAGCACCCGATGGCCGCGCAGGACATCGGTGTAGTCCTCGATCCGCACGGCTGCCGCTTCGGAGGCCCGTAGGGCGTTGATGCCCAGGAGGTAGGCCAGTGCGCCATGGTGGACGGTGATGGTCTGGGCGACCTGGAGGAAGCGGATCAACTCCAGCCGGTCCAGGCCCTGGGTCCGGGATTCGTCCCGGTGGACCTTCGGCAGCCGGGCGTACACGGCCGGGTCGGCCGGGATGGTGCCGTCGATGTGCGCGAACCGGAAGTACCCCCGGACGGCGTGCATCATCGTGTTGACCGAGGAGTCCATCAGGCCGGCCTCTGCGAGCTCGCGGATGTAGAGCTCGACGTGGGCCCGCTGTACACCGACCAACGGGTCAAGATCATTCGACTCGCACCAGGTGAACCAGCGGCCCAGTTGTGCCCGGTATAGGGCGTGCGTGGCTCCGGAGTACCGGGCCAGGAACGAGACCGCCGCGAGGTGTGCGGGGCTCATCGAGGACGGCTGGAACGGCAGGATCGTCTCGGAGCTGGTTGTGGTGGACATGGTCGTCTCCTGCGGCGACCTCGTTGCGCCACTGTCGACGCCCGCCGCCAGCGCGACGAGGCACTCACCCCAACGACGCTAAGCCGAATTCAGGACCCGCCCGGCGATGAGACCTGTGACGGAGCCTTGGCGACCGTTCTCGTCAGACGGACCAGCGGGCTGAGGGGCATAGGGTCAGTCGGCATGGATGCCGACCAGCCAGGTCTCTTTCAGTTGCCGGACCACGAGCCGCAGGTCCGTCCCCAGCCGCCGCGGCGCGGTAAGAACCGACAGGTATGGGAGCTGACCGCCACCGCGGAGGTCACCGTCACTGATGCTTCTGCCCTGCAGGAGGCGGCGCGGGCGGACGAGGGCGTCCTGATCGCCGCCTCGGGTGGTGACCTCGGCGTCGAGGAGGCCGAGTCTGAGGCAGCGGATGCGGCGCCCGGCGATGACGTCTTCGATGCACTTGCTTGGCTGATCTGGCCCAGTCATGGGCTGGAGGGGGCGCTCGAGGCCGGCGCCCTGCGGATCCTGTCCGTGAAGAGCGAGGCCAGCGGCGACTCTGTCGATCACGGGACGGCCACGTGGAGCGTCACGGCCAAGCTCACTGACGTGGAGGTGCTGCGCCGGTTGGCCGTTCAGGCATCCCCGGACGAGGCAGCGCAGATCTCGGCCAGCCTGGCGGTAGCCTGGCAGAGGGCAGCCGACCCGTTTGCGCCGCTGCGCTCGATCTCCGGCATCACCTGGAAGCCGGGGCGAGTCGTCGTCGAGCACCTCCCTGCCAGGGCCGGCCGGAACCACTGAAGCGCAGCGAGCTGGACTCCCTCTCCAAGGCCGCTCCCGTCCAGACGTTCTCGCGGCGCATTGACGCGGCCCGAGGCAGACTGCCTTCATGGAAACGACTTGGACCATCGCCGAACTCGAAGACGAGCTCGAGCGGTTCGAACAGGCAGCCCGCGCAGCAGGCCTAAAGGAGGACTCCGTACGGACGTACGTTGGCCGCTCACGGATCTTCGTACGGTGGCTCGCCCTGAGTTTGGTCATTTCGTTAGTGCGTGACCTCACCGGTGATGGAGGGCGTCGAGGAGGGCCTGCTTGTCGGCGGGGATCTGGGGCGGGAAGGTCTGCCGGCTGGCGTTGATCGCGATGGTGGCCGAGCGCAGCGGCCGGAGCTGGCGGATCACGTTGCGGATGGCCAGGCCGGTTCGGTTCTGGATCTCGCGTGAGATGGCCAGGGCGGTGAAGACGATGGTCAGGTGGGCCTCGATCGCGTCGCGTTTTCTGGCGAACAGTGGGCGGGCGCGAAGGTCTGTCTTGGACATCCGGAAGGAGGTCTCGACCTGCCAGAGGTCGTGGTAGGAGGAGATGACCTCGCGGGCGGGCATGATGCTGGCCGGGATGTTGGTGACATAGCCCTTCAGACCGACCAGGCGGCGGGCCCTGGCCAGGGCCGCCTCGTCCAGCCTGGGGGCGCCCTGGCCCTTCTTCACGAACCGCGGGGTGCGGGCGGCTTTCTCGCCGGCGACGACGGCTTTGGCCTTGTTCTCCTGGAGGGTCAGGGTCTTCGTATCCCGGGCAGCCCGTTTGGCCGAGTAGGCCCACACGGCCCGCCAGGAGACCTCGTGCTCGGCGGGGTCCCACACCGGCTCGGCCCGCTTCTTGACGTCGTTAACGGCCCGAGCGCGCGTGGTGGACACCCGCGGGGTGATGGTGTCGATGACCTGGCCATCGGTGAACGCATCGCCGTGCCAGCGGAAGTGGGAGGCCAGGTCGATCGGTGCCTTGGTCATCCTCGAGCCGACGATGAACCGCAGGTTGGCCGCGTCCAGTTCTTTGAGGTTGTCCGCAGAGAGCATCCCGGCGTCGGCGACGACGACCATGTCGGCCACGGAGTGCCGGGCCTGGAAGGCCTTGACGATCGGCACGATCGTGGCCGTTTCTGCCTTGTCTCCCTCGAAGCAGCCGATCTCCAGCGGGAACCCACCCCGGTCGACCAGCAGGCCGACCACGATCTGTGGGTCCACCCTGCGTTCCTTGGAGTAGCCGACCTTGCGCAGGTCGTCCTCCTTCTCGGCCTCGAAGTACAGGGTCGTGACGTCGTACATGATCAGCGAGACGTCCCCGGTGCTGACCGCGTGCTCGAAGCAGGCCCCGGCGACCAGGTCGCGGTACCCGCGTTCCTGCGCGCGGGCCAGGGTGCGCCCCATCGTCTTGTAGCTCGCCGCTTCTTGGCCCAGGTCGCCCAGCACCCGCGCGACATCCAGCAGCGAGGTCGGCTCCACCACCCGGGCGATCACCAGATCGGCGAACACCTCATCACCGACCACGTCGAACCCCAGCTGGGCGTACACCGCGGTCAGAGCCTCGAAGAGCACCCGGCTGTCCGTGCCGACCACCCGGCCAGAAGCATCCCGGACCTTCGGCGACGCTGGGGCGGGCGTGTCGAACAGCGCCGGTTCAGGAGCCGGTCGCACCAGCGACGCCGCCACCGGCGCTGGTTCCACGTCCAGCTCCAGAGTGCCCTGCGCAGGGTTCTCGAGTAGCTCCCGGGCCCGGGCCAGCAGCACCCCAAGCTCGGCCTCGGTGTGCGCAGACCCAAGGTGCTTGACGATCCGCTGCCGCCCCTGGGCGTACTCGGCGATCTGCACGGCCGTCGCCCCCGACTTGGTCGGCACCCGCCTGATGAACGCCACACCAGGAGGCTAGACGCATCCGATTAGTGCGTGAAACACCACCACCCGAAACACAACACCGCAGGTCAGCAGCCCGAGGCCCTGCGAGGACGCACTACCTGTCCAAACTCAGGACGTACGTTGGCCGCTCACGGATCTTCGTACGGTGGCTCGCGGGTGACTACCAGTTTCAGGGACCGCGATAGGGGCGGCGAACGACGCACGCTCGCCCGTCAAGGCATCCGAGTTAACGCGGCGGTAGGACGCAGGCTCGAAAGACCGGGTTCGGTCCGGGTACAACTGGTCGAGAGTTGTCGGCGGACTTGTCAGGGCGGTCGACGACCGCGCACGCCACTGGCCGACGTGCCTTTCCGTGGCCTCGTTGACGGTGGCTCGTACGATCTGCTCATGACCAAGCGCATCTCGACAGAGGCCTACCAGGCACTTCGCGACGCGCTGGCTGTAGTGACTTGGTACAAGCGACCCTTCCAGGCGCTCGTGACCATGTCGCTGCGCGACAGCCCTGAGTTGGTCGCTGGCCTGAACTTCTCCGAAACCAAGCGCGCCGTCGCCGATGAGCTTGTGCGGCGGCTGGTCACTCAGGAGAGCCGGTACCAGGACGTAGCCATCCGCTTCATGCTGGAGATCGCTGCTATGACCAAGTTCTCGGACATCGAGCAGTTGCCTGAGCCGGATCGTGCAACGCGGCTGGCCGACGCTCGAGCTGCCGTGGCGCACCTCCAAAGGCTCACCGAGCAGTTCAGCGTCCGTCTGCAGGAACAGGAACGGTTGCAGGCCGAGCGCGAGGCGAACGAGGTTCAGGCCGAAGCGTTGCGCCGCTTCGAAGACGACGTGGCCGCGCTCAGGGACCGCTTTCTCGAGCTTCAGGGAGCCACAGATCCGCGTCAGCGTGGCTACGACTTCGAGTCCCTACTCTCCGACCTTTTCAAGCTCTATGACATGGAGCCGAGGCTGGCTTACCACCTTGAGACCGAACAGATCGACGGCTCACTGAGTTTCGACACGGACGACTACATTTTGGAGGCGAAATGGATCGCCGAGCCGGTCTCGCGGGAGACAGCTGACGCCTTCGCGGCGAAGGTCAGGCGCAAGGGCAAGAACGCCCTTGGGCTCTTCGTGGCGGTCAACGGACTGTCGTCTTCTGCGCGCGCAACCTACCGGGAGTCCACCCCATTCATCATGATGGACGGCGTAGACGTCTACCTGGTGCTGGAAGGGCGGGTCCGCCTCGACGATGTGCTGCGGACCAAGCGGCGCCACGCCAACGAGACAGGCTCCTGCTACCTGCCGGCGTCAGCGATCGTCTCGGGGCTCTGAGCTAGCGGTTGTGACTTGCGGCGGAATGACGCGGGTCGCCTGGTCGACCAGCCCATGGACACGAATCAGGTCCCTCGTAGTCGCTGCCGAGTGAGCAGAGTCAGTTTCTGTTGTGTCCCAACGATCGCGCATGGAGCACGTCCTTCCAGTACGACTCGCGCTCCAGGATGTGGCCGTCGTCGGTACGCATCGACCAGTACTCGAGGAGTGCAAACCGCATGTTGGTGCGGTAGTACTCGTCGCCCATCTCCTCGAGGTGCGCCTTTAGCCCGGCGTTGCCACCGTGCAGCGTGGTCGCATAAGTCGTCCAGCGTTGCCAGATGCCTGTGTCGCCGTACGCGGAGCCGACATACCGTTGTACGGTCTGCTTGTCGTGGATGACGTACACGCCCTTCATGCTCTCCAGCGCGATCCGCCAGTCGGCCCGAGCCTGGCTGACGACCGCCTGTAGGTCGGCAAGGCTGTGATTGATCCGATCGTGCCCCGGGAAGGGGTCACCGGCGAACGGTTCCTCGAGGATCGACGAGACCGTCATCGCGGGTAGGGCAGACTCCATCTTCTGGCGAATGTTCCGACCCGACCTCTTGTGGCGGACCCAGAGGCGGCGGATGAACGGGCCCAGCAGGTCCTCACGGAGCGCCACCGTGTACGAATGTGCCTGCTGCTCGGGCCTTCGTTCCAGGACCTCCTAGATCCCGCCGAAGAGCCAGAGGGTCGCGTCGTGCTTGTCCTGGGCCATCGAGAAGATGAACTCGCGATTGAAGTCGTTCTTGACGCTTCGCCACGAGTTCCACTCCTGCCACTCCTCGTGGTTGGTCGCCAAAACGTCAATCGGATGCTTGATCTGGTTCCAGACGGCGAAGTGGACCTTGTGCTGCTTCGGATCGAAGTCCCCGGGCAGTAGACAGGTCAGCGGGATGGCCTTCATGAGGAGGCCTAAGCCGGGTGCGCATCGAGAAGATCGTGGTTCGAGCGCGGCACCACGACGCTCTCACCGACACGCTTTGACGCGGACACAGCCAAGCGTTCACAAGCGGTCCGGGTAGTTACAGGGTCAGTCGGTCTGCACCAGCAACTCGCGCGGTTCACAACTGATGTGGATCCAACCCTCCCGCCGTGCCGCCGCGACTTCGTCGTCCGGCGGACCAATGGTCAGTTCAAGGTCGCGGGCCCGGGCAACCAGGGCGCACACGACGGCGTCGCACACGTCGTCACTGACGAACCGGGAGAGCAGGCTGTCGTCGGCGGTGAGGAACGCGAAGTTGGACCGCAGCTCGGGCCAGGTCTGTTTTGCCTTCCCGAGTCCCCACGCGGCCAAAGCCGCTGAAGGATAGGTCTCGCACACCGTTCCATCTAGACCCGCCCGGTCGACCCGGACACCGCGGGAAACCAACTGGGCCTCGACCAACACCCACATCGCAGCGGTCGCCCCGAGCAATTGGAACGACGCTGGAAGGGGGACGCGTCTTGATTCGGGGATCGTCAGTCAAGAACCGATCAGTGCGCCGCTGCGCTACCTCCCCTCCCGGGTTCGCCACTTCTCCCAGGCCGCTGCAGCCGGCATGGCCTGGGCGGGTAGCGGCGCGTGGTGTCGATCAGCCATGAGGGCGACGAAGAGGTCTGGCCAACCGAATGGCACGTCTACCGCCCACCTGTTCGTCTTGTGCTCGGCGATCAGAGGCGCGATGTCTGCTGCGGGGAGTGGGTGGCGCACGTCGACGACGCGCGCCTCATCTGGGATCGACCAGTCGATGGCGACGGCAGCTGTCTTGGCCTTGTTCGTGGAGACGTCAAGCCCCCAGCTGAGCGCGCTCATGACCAACATTCTCCTTGCTCGGCGGCTCTTCGCGACCCGCGCCGGTCGAGGCGGTATGGCTCGCGTGCGCGGCAACGGACGGACGGGCGTAGCCGTCGTCCACGGCGGCTGCTACCCCTTCAAGTCAGGTCCCCGGCTCAGCACACGGGTCGGTGATGCGGGGCATACGGAGACGCCACGACAATGCGATTCAACCATCATTGATTGCAATGGAACTTGCCGCGAGTTTGTCTTTGAAATCGAGAAGGTGGTCCCCGTCGATCACGATTGGTTCGCCCTTGGCGAACCAATTTAGGACCTCGGTCTTGGCGCTGTGCTCAGAAGAGGCGATACCTTGTCGATGCACAATATCGTGCCGGACGTGCCGTAGATCCCCGAAGACGGTATTGAGGACATTTGACTTGTCAACGCCCGCGACCTTGGCGATGCGGGCCCGGACGTCATCTTCCCACGCTTGGTAAATCGCGACGACCCAATCACGCCCCAAACGATTGAAGGCATCACCACCCCGAGTCAGTTTTTCAAGCGTCTCCTTGCGATGCCACTCAGCCAATATCCGTGCATCTGCGGCATTCGGGTCGCCCCTCCCCATGATTATTCGGGGGTCGGGATTGGCCGGGTGAACAGGACGTCTCTTGATGTCCTCGACTGCTAACCCAAGCCCCCTCTGAGCCCAAGTCAGAGTCGCGATGGATTCATTAACCTCGACGCGTAGGTCCTGGAGAATGTCGTCCAATCCTGTGTCCATGGTTCGAGCGTAGTTGACGAGGCATGGCGAACAGTGGTCGGGCGAGCCGCTGTATACCTGCCGCGGAAACTCGCCGTACATGCATGGCATGCGGAGAGTCGCAAGGGCGCGCCGCCCAAGTGTCTACACTGCCCGCCGCCAGCGCGACCGAGGCTGTCGACGCCCACGACGCTACGCCGCCAGGACCGCCTCCTGGTCGCGGCGGAATGACGCATGTCCGCAACACTGTGCTGGAGTGCGGGCTACTGCTCGTTACACGATGTGTTGGTCGGGGCTTCCGGGTCATCGATCGTCAGATTGCCGTGCACGTCGATGTGCGCGTAGACAGGCTGATTGGTGAACGTCGTGGGTGTACCGCTTACGCGCAGCATCGTGTTGCCGTGACCCGCCTCCCCTGGGACCCCAATCTCGATGAAGAGGTCTTCGTACTCAGCGGCATAAAGTTGCTCGAACAGTTCGAGGTCCGTGACCGACCAGAGTTCTTCAAGGTCTTCGTCTAGCGCCGCACCGACAGCAGCTCGTCGCTCGTCCCAGTAGCCGTCGTTGACGAAGAAGCGTAGGAATCGCGACGGCGTCATGCCGGTAAGAAGATCGCGGACTGAGTCGCGGGAGACAACGCCGGCACCGCATGCAATTGGGTCGATCCAGGGGCCCGTGTCGGCCGCGGCCAATAGAACGCGCAGCACCCAGTCCGGGCCATAATCGAAGGCGACGTAGACCTGGTGCTCACCGGCGTAGTCTATGACGCGAGTCAGCCACTTGATTCGCCGCACCGTCGCCCCCGAATACCTGATGGAACCCGATGGGAAGACCGCCCGGCCCACTCGCATGGAAACCAACGAGTCGACTTGACTCTGTGTGAAGTCGCTGTCGACGTGAGCGAGCCGAGACGGTCTTGGCATCTCAACCAAGCTCTCTCCGGCGTAGGCGGCACTCGCTTCCGACGTCAGGCTCTGAAGAAGGGAGCGGATCCAGACACACAGAACGGCCACGCGTGCTGCAGCGAGGCTGGTCCCAGGGGTCGACTGCCCGGCGGGATCAGTGCCGTCCGCGGCAAGGGTTGGCTTGGGCCCGTCGACGGTACCGCGGCCGGAGCAATCAAGTGGCAGGCCGTTCGAGCCGCACGCGGCGACTGAGATGACACTCCGTGCACATGCGAGGTCGCTCAGCGTTCCCGGGCCCGGCCCCCAGTTCCCCGCGGCGGCCACCACGATCCGGTTCTTGTCGCGCAAGAACCGGGTGGCGTACGCCAGCGCGTCCGCCTCGGGATCGCGTGACCGAGTGACGGCCAGGCTGAGGCGATACACGTGAGCATTGTTGGCCTTGGCCGCGTCTAGTGCGTGGAGGATCTTGAGCCTAGCCCGCGGGTACCGCGGCCAGCTCCGTAGAACTTCAAACCGCGCCCCCGGTGGATCGCCGGTGGGCCAGGCCACGAAGGGGAGTCCCCGGAAAACGATCCCACCTTGGGTGATGTCGTACGGGTCGCCGTCTTGTGGGACCGGAGGCTCGGCCAGCAGGTGCACGTCGAAGTGCTTAGCCATGATGCACACCTCTCTCCCCACGAGGCTGCACGCATAGGGCAGCCTGGAGTCGTCACTCGTCAGGCTTGAACGTGACCTTGGCGGCATGCGCCTTCGCACGGCTTGCTTCGCCACCCAGGACCAAGCTGATCTTGCCTTCCATGGTGGTCTCGAACGCGACCACGACGGTCGCTTCGGACAGCACGTAGTCGGCATCGAGGACCGCGATGGCTGCTTCGATGACAGCAAGCGCGTTCGTAAGTTCATCGTCAACGTACGCGGCACCGACCGCATCGCTGGGTTCCATCGTGAGCGAGATCGTGGTCGTGTCCTTGATACCGCCACCGCCGCCCAACTTCACCAGTTTCAAGTCGATCTCTCCGGATGCCTTCTTCTCCAGCACCGTCTCCAAGTCGACACCGAGTTTGGTGACGCGCATGCCCAAGTCGCCTATCCGACCAGTCGACTGGGCAACGGCTGCTTGCAGGTCTCGGATGACGGCACGGACCTCTTCAGACGCACTCATCGATCTCCCCCGTTCTCGCGAGCAGCTACCGCGATGAACTCACGGCCCCGTGTCTGGCACGCGCACCCGTGCTGCGTGTGCTGTTCAGGGTGGCGCTGGCCCGACGGCGTTGTCAAGCGTTGGCATCTGCAACGGGTGAGCCGACCGTTTCGCGGCGGTAGGACGCACTCGTCGCGGACGCCCGGCCCTCGGTAGAGTCGGATCCAGCAACTCCTAGAGTTCCCCTCGAGGGTCGATCCAGCCGGGTGAAGGGTGCCAGGACAGCCCTCTCGTGGGATCGAGAACGTCGTTGGTCAGTGGTTCCACGGGGCGAGCAGACACGAGATAAAAGCCTCGGGGTGCTTGGGTCGACAGCTTGAACACCTCCATGTGGCTGATGGAGGCGTCGTTTTCGTAGATGACGGACTGGAGCGAGTCCAGGATTCCTTTGACCAAATTGTCGGCGTCTTTATCACGATTCTTCGCGCCCAAGACACAGACCACACGCAGGCACACTTGCGTGCAGGCCGGCCAAGAGCAGTTGGACGGATACATCGAGGCAAGGCCGGAACGGATGCGCGATTTCCTCTCGCGGAGGGCCCCAGCATCTGTCTGTGCGGTGAAGGGATCGATGGGGAGTTGCACGCTGACGGGCAGGCCTGAAGGGTCAAAGTCACATGTGGTGCACGGTCGTTCTGCCAGCCAGGTCGCCTTCGACAGATAGGTGGCATGGAGGCGGCTTCGGCCATCGAGTGTGCTCGTGAAGGATGTGGCACCGGCGGTAAGGAGACTCTCGACGACTAGGCTATTGAGCTCGCCGGGCTCTTGCTCGTCATGCCGCCCGAGCGTGAGTTGGTAGGAGATGCGTGCCTGCCTCAGCCGGTTCTCAGCGACAGTCCACCGGTGGTCATCGTGGTCGTTAGCGAGCGCTTCTCGCAGGTGCGTCACGAAGTGGCTCTCAGACATGTTTGGTCACCGCCGACGGGGTAGGGGCTGGCTGCCTGGCGCGTTCTCGCTGACGGGAGAGCTCAGTCCGGCGTGTCTTACGGGCGGCAATGAGGGCCCGGTCTGCGTCGGGGCCTTTGCCTCGGCGCGCACGTTCATGAAGCGGTCCCCCTGTAAGGTGATCCCGGGCACCAGACGAGTAGCTGGCGCGTGCAGCGCACGGGCTCTCCGAGGCGTCGGCGATGGGGAGCCGGCAGTCCTGGCAGTAGACGTCCAACGCTTGAATATTCACCTCTGGGAGCCGCAGGAGCCGCCGGACAGCGGCTTGCTTGGCTTGTGCTGGAGTCACGGGTAGGAGGGCTGCGACAACCCACCGATGTTGCGAGTCCTCGTCGACAGCGAGTCCGCCCTGGTTGCCAGTCCCGAGGTCCCGAGTCGGCCGTCGGGGCAAGCTTCGTCGAGCTCTCGACTGAGATGGCGAGAGACCTGGAAGGTTCGATTCTGTCTGCATATCGGCGATGCGCATGTGCCGACCCTAAGGAGGGCCACTGACAGACCTAATCGTCAAGGACGTGGCCGGGGCGCCGGGATCGTTGCTGGCCAGCCCGACGGGATAGGAGCCTTGCGCGGTGCTCTTCGACGAGGATGGTGCTGGTCGTGGTGGGCATGGTCATTTCCAGGGGCGCCCTCGCTATGGGCCCGGCTGGCGCCAGCCAGCGCAAGGAGGCCCCGATCCGAGGACGCCACGCCGTCCGGGCAAGCCCCCCTGGCGGCGTTATGACGCGCCTTGCCTGACGGGTACGGCGAGCGGTCTGCGGCAGAACCGGATGTCTTGCGGTGATCATCTCGGCCCCCAGCGGGCGTGTTGCCGGGCCTGTCTGAACCGGGTGGTTACCGCAGGCCGAGGAGCCGGGCTCCGATGGCGTCGTTGAGCCGCGTGGGCAGGACTGTGTTCATGGTGACCATCGCTCGGGCCTGGGCCCCGGCGGCGTAGCGAGCACGAGGGCGGCGCGCGGTCAGCGCCTGCTCGACCACCCGGGCTACGACGTCCGGCGGCACGGTGCGGGCCTGGAGCGTGCTGACCAGCTTGAGCATGCCGCTGATGTGTTGTGCGTAGAGCTCGCGGTGGTTGGCCGTCATGCCCTGCTCCATGGCATGGAGCAATGGCTGGATCTGTTGCCACGGGCCGGTGTCGGTGGGGCCGGGCTCTACGACGGACACGTCGATGTGCCAGGGCCGGAGCTCGACCCGGAGCACGTCCGCGACTGCTTCCACCGCGAACTTCGACGCGCAGTAGGCGCCCTCCATGGGCACCGGTGCCCGGCCGCCGGTGGAGGAGATGAAGACGATCCGGCCGCCGCCGGTACGGATCTGCGGCAGTACGGCCTGCGTGACGGCGACCTGGCCAAAGAGGTTGACCTCGAACTGGCGGCGAAGGTCTGGGACGGACACGGTCTCGATCGGGCCGAGCACCCCGATGCCGGCGTTGTTGACGAGGGCGTCCAGCCGGTCGGGCAGGTTGTCGGCCAGGGCGGCGACGTGCGCCTCGTCGGTGATGTCGAGCAGGACCCTCGTGATGCCGCGGTCCTCGCGCCCCAGGCCCTCCCCGGTGATTTCCTCGCGCACGCCGGCGAACACGGTCCATCCGGCGCAGGCCAGTCGCAGCGCGATGGCCTCGCCTATCCCGCGACCGGCTCCGGTGACCAGGACCGATGGCATGGGGAACATCCTTTCCGGCAGGCGCCCCGCCTCACCCGTCACACTACTCACGTAGTGGCACGGCGTCACTACTCATATAGTGCTCAGATGAGATCGTTGCGGGACCGTGCCCTCGATGCCGCCATCGAGTTGGTGGGCACCCAGGGCCTGAAGGCCTTGACCCACCGCCGGATCGACGAGCGGGCCGACCTCCCGCCGGGGTCCACGTCCAACTACTTCCGGACGCGCGACGCCCTCCTTCGTGGGGTGGCGGACGCCATCCTCGAGCGGGAGATCTCTGGGATGCGAGCCACGTTCGCCCCGCAGTCGGCCGAGGAGCTCCTCGAGGCCATGGTGGCGCTCCTGGACCGCACCACCGAGGACCAGCGCACACTGACCAGCGCACGGCTGGTCCTCTTCATGGAGGCGAGCCACAATCCCGCCTTGCGTGAGAGCCTCGGACGGGGTCGGGCAACCTTTGAGGCCGCCCTGCAGGGGGCACTTGCAGAGCTGGGCGCCACGGACCCGGTTGCGGCGACCCGGGCCATGATGGCGTGCGCGGAGGGACTGATCCTGCATCGCGTCGCCCGCCACGACGACAGCGACATCCGGCCGGTCCTCGAGCTCGTCGTCCGCGCCGTCCTGGCCTGAAGGCGTTCGTGACCCACCAGCGAACGAAGGCGACCACCGTTCCGACGCTCGTTGGCCTGGCGCACGGGTCGCGCAGGCAAAACGCTCCGGCCGCGCGACCCGCGGCATGAGCGTGCCCGTCGCCCTTCGCTTGGTTTGGCTGTCCGGCTCCAGGATCTGGTGCGTTCAGTCGACGTCTTCAGCGCCCTTTTCCCTCGGCGGTCTCCAAGCAACCCATTCGCGGAGGATGCGGCGAAGCGGAGTAGAGGCCACAGACCGACCAGTGATGGATACACGGAGAGGCACTCTAGGTGCGTTGCCGAGAACGTACGGGGTACATAACCCCGTACGCACCCCGTACGCACGGCGACGGAGTACGTCAGCGCAGGTCAGGGTGCGTACGGGGAGAGGTTCAAGGAAGTTGCGCCAATGCCGCGCACGGCCTATCTATCAGCCCCCGAACCCAGCCCCGTACTCGCCGGGGTGATCCAGACGGAGTGAGCCTTGATCCACCGACCCGGGGTGAGGTCTGCTGTTGCGGTGGTGGCTGAGGGTGGGGCGGGCTGAGGGCGGCGTGGTGAGCCTGCCGGTCTGCGCCGGCTCTTCCACGTCGGGTTCCTCGGGTCGTGCCCGTTTCGGGGCTGGGTGGTCAGATCGTGGTGGCCGGTGGGGGTCCGGTCGCGGCGGTGTGGAGCGCGGTCCAGCGCCCGGCCCAGGGCCAGTGCGTGGGTAGGTGCAGGATCAGCCGGCGGCCGGTGGCGGCGATCCGGGCGGGTACGTTGATGATCTTCCGGCGCAGGGTCGCCCACCGGGCGGTGGCCATGTCGGCGGCGACAGCGGATGCGCCGGCGATGTTGAACGCGACCGCGGCCATGGCGACCCAGGCCGCGTTCGCCGCGTACTTCCCTGAGGGCAGGTTGCGCCAGGGGCCCGTCCTTGAGCTCGGCGACGACCTGCTCGACGACCGCGTGCCCCCGGTGGTGTTGATCGGCCTCGATGGTGCCCAGGTCGGAGTTGGTGATGAACGCGTGGTGGCATTAGGCAGCGAACAGCTCACCCTGCGCGTTGCCGTCCCCGGCCAGGGGCTGGAGCCGTCTGACCCGGCGCACGATCAACCGGCAGGGCACGTGCTCGGCCCTGCGGCGGGAGGTGAACGCAACGAAGGGCACCTCGGCGACCTCGGCGTCGGAGACCCACCGCTGCTCGGCCTTCATCCCAGGCCGCGTTGGGGTACTTGATCGGGGTCCAGCGTCCTCATCGATGGCCGCGGTGGCCGCCTTGGCCTGTGGGGTCCATCCGCACGGTCACCGAGAACCACACGCCGTGGCGCCAGGCGGTTCCGACGAAGGCGTGGCCGTAGTGCGCCGAGTCCGCCCGGCACAGCACCCGGCCGCTCACGCCCGCGCCGCGGGCGGTCGTGATGGCCGGGGCGAGGAGCCGGCCGGCGCCGGCGGGCGAGGCGACGTTCCCGCGCCGCCGCAGCCGCGCCCGGACGATCACCGGCGCCGCCACCACCGTGGAGAGCGTGGCGAGCTGGACGTTCAGCCCCCACACCGGAGTAGCCGTACGCCGCGGGCGGCCAGCGGCTCACGAGACGCATGAGCTCTACCGGTAGCCGGTCCGTCACGGCGCTCACCGGCCAGTGGTGATGTCGATGGCGCCATCGGCGTCGTCGCCGCGCTCGCACTCCCGCTGGCACACTCGTCTGCGCCGCTCCCATTCATCGCCGCTCTGCTCCTCGCCATCGGCACAAGTCCGGGTTCCGGTGCCGATGTCTCGTTCGTCGGACTGCAGTGAGCAAGACAGCCACGGCTCCTCGCCTTCCACCACTTCGTGCGGCGCGGGAGAGCGGCCGGATGATGGCTATCCGGTCTCAGTTTCAGTGTCCGCAAGTGAGTCGTCTGCATCCGCTGGGAGGGGACGAAGCACCCGTTTGTCGTACTTCAGGGTTTCCATGAGTTCATCGACGATCTGCTCACCGCGGCCGGCGCGGATGGCTTCCCCGACGTGCCTCTCGAGATGGTGGCGGAACACCTCGCGACTGGTGCCCTCAAGCATGCCCTGCACCGCGGCGAGCTGCTTCATGATGTCGGGGCACCAGGCGTCGGCTTCGACCATCTTCACGATGCCTTCGAGGTGGCCGCGCGCGGTCTTGAGCCGATTGATCGTCCGCCGGTGGTAGTCGACGTCCGAACCCTGCCCACCGCGACTGTTGTCGACTAGGCCGGCGCCTGGTGGCTGCCCTTGGCTCTGGCTCACTGTGACACTCCATCTCGTTCGGGTCTCTGGCTCAGGACTACCGGAGCCACGGTCAGTTCCGGGGGGCGGCGAGGCGGTGGAAGACGGTCGCGGCAGCACCGGTGATGGCGATCAGCCAGGACAGCGTGAGGACGAGTCCGACTGTCTCGTTGAAGTTGGGGGTGAACGCGCCATCGACGAGGACACGGACCGCGCCGTAGGCGGGCATCCACGCCGCCCAGGAGGGTGGTGCGGCGTCGAACATGACGTTCTGGGCGAGGCCGACGTCCAGGAACGGAAGCAGGAACATCAGGTAGAGGCCGCCGAGGCGCCCGACGAGTGGGCCGATGACTACGCCGATCATCCCGTAAGTGAGGGCGATCGCGAAGGTGGCCAGTGCAAAGGTCACCCAGACCTTGGGAGCGAAGCTGAAGGCGGTGACAGCCAACGACACGGCGCTAACCAACGCTGCGGCCAGAGTGACGACCCCGAGGCGAGCGGTGAGCACCTCGCGGGGACGGAAGCCGGCGATCACCAGCCGGCGGTCGCCCTCGGCTGATCCGAGCACCACGAAAAGGCCCGCCAGCCCGGTCAGGAACGCGACGGTGATCGCGACCATGATCGCGCCGTGGACGTCGACCATGGAGAGCACGGTGACCGACCGCTGACCACCCTCGGCCAGCTCCACGGGGGCGGGATCGTCGGGGGTGGTGGCGATGGACAGTGTGATGAAGAAGATCGGTAAACCAACCAGCAGTACCCACAGTGCGCGGTTGCGGCGGTACTCGCGCCAGGCGAATCGCAGCCCGTACCGCAGCCGCGACCACGACGACGCGGACGCGCGGGCGCGAGCTGGTCGGGTGGTGGCGACCAGGGCGACGAACGCCAACGCCAGTCCGCCGATCGTCCATGTCAGCGAGGCCCCGAGGTCGCCGAGAGGGCCGGCGTGCCCGGTGGAGGCGTCGAGCATGACAAGGGTGGGGAAGTGCGCGGGGAAGACCCGGTTGACCAGGGAGTCCGCGTTGCCCATGCCCGGCCCGAGGAACACGTCGAACATCCAGACGAAGATCAGCAGGAGCGACCCGTTCACCTCCGAGCGCACCAGTGCCCCGATCGTGGCGCCGATCCCGAGATAGATGACAGCGAACATCCCGGTCGCGAGGACTGCTCGCGCTGGATCGGCGACGTCGGTCCGCACCGCCAGCGCGAGCAGAGCCCCGGCGGCCGCCACGGCCGCCAGCAGCAACGACGAGGCCAGCCGCGCGGTGACCACCGAGGCGGTGGCCGAACCCGCCGAGGCAATCCGGTGGTCGGCATCGCGCGAGCCGGCGACGTGGAAGAAGCCGGCGACGCCCGCGAGGAGGGCGGCTGCCCAGCCCGCGGTGGCGGCCTCGAGCTGCCCGAATGTCGTCTCGGCGCCCAGGATGCGGCCGAAGTCGGCCAGTGCACCGGCGGACAGGGCCACGAACACCACCGGCACCGCCGCAAGCAGCACGAGGTTGAGCGGTCGCCGGGCGTACTCGAGCAGGTAGCGCCAGGTCGCGAGTCCCGTCAGAGTTGCTGTCGGTGTGCTCATCGCGGCACCGTCTTACCGTCAACCAGGTCGTAGATGCGGTCGAACCGTTCGACGTCGGTGATGAAGTGGCTGATGATCAACAGGCTGCGACCGGCGTCGCGGCGGTCGCGGGTGAGTTCCCAGAACCGCTGGTAGGTGTCCCAGTCGAACCCGGCGTAGGGCTCGTCGAGCAGGAGCAGCTCGGGGTCGGGTAGTAGTGCGAGTCCGAGGTTGAGCTTGGCCCGGGTTCCGCCTGACAGTTCCTCGACGCGGGCGGTGCGCCACTCCGCGAACCCCAGGGTTGCGTAGATGTCCTCGCGCGAGGCCTTCATATTAGGTTCGGCCATCCCATAGGCCCGCCCGAACAACTCGAAGTGCTCGTCGCAGGTCAGACGCTCGTAAAGCACCGGATCTTGGGGGCAGAAGCCCACGAGCCCGGTGTGGAGAACGGTGCCGGCGTCCCGGTCGAGGGCCCCGACCAGGATCTTCATCAGCGTGGACTTGCCCGACCCGTTCTCCCCGACGAGCCCGACCACCTCGCCGCGCCGCAGTCGTAGCTCGGCGCCGTTCAGCACCGGCTTCACGCGCCGGCGGGGCCACCACCCGGTGCGGTACGCCTTGGCGATTCCAGTGGCCTCGAGCACGGCCGCTGGATCCGACATTGACGTGCTGGGGGGCCGGAGGAGTGCACTGGTGGGGGTCATCGGTTCCTCCCTCTCGGGGTCGACGTCGCCGCCGCCTCAAACTGACTCACCGCAATAGTACCACCCCACCTGGGGTGGGGGAGCGGGTCCAAGGTCCCATCTCCTTCATCGACCTGCCTTATACAGCGGGTCCTGTCAGTGGGCTTGGAGCGGGAACTCGAGGTGTGCTGGCCGGGGCAGACCGTGAGGACCTCGCCGGCGACTCCGACGCACACCGGGGGCGTCCTGACACGAAGCCACGTGTCGCCTGCCATGAGCATGGGACCGCTGTAGCCGGTTTTCTGCCAGCTTCATGGGACCACCTGGATTGCCAGTCATGGGACCACCCGGCGCGTCTTGCTGGTGGTCTCCTCGATGGCCCGTTTGATCGCTGTGTCAGCTTCGTCGACGCGGAGGTCACCGGGCGTGGGGTTCAGGGAGGTCAGCGTGATTGAGGTCAGAGAGGTGCTGCGGGGCTGGCTCGACGGAGCAGGCTTGCGGACGGTCGCGGAGCGGGCGGGGGTGGACCGCAAGACCGCCCGCCGTTATGTCCAGGCCGCCCAGGCCACCGGGCTGGAGCGGTCGGCGGGGCTGGCGGCGGTCGACGACCAGCTGGTCGGCGCGGTCGTGGCGGCGGTGCGTCCGGTCCGCCCGAACGGTCACGGCGCCGCCTGGGAAGCACTGCTGGCGCGCGAGGAGCAGATCCGGGCGTGGGTGGCTGGGGATGGCAAGGATCAGAAGCCGCTGTCGGTCGTGAAGATCGAGGAGCTCCTCGCCCGGCAGGGCTGCGTGGTGCCGTACCGGACGCTGCACCGCTTCGCGACCGAGCGGTGCGGGTACCGGGCCAAGGACACCACCGTCCTAGGATGGCTTTACGCCATACCGATGCGAAGTTTCGACGGAGACCCCTTCTGGATGCTTCCTGTTTCGACCTGGGCGAACACCGAACTCCGAAGAATGGTGCGACCGAAGTCCATCGGGACCTAATATGGTGAGGAGCGTTCCGGGCGGGAACGGACCGAGAAGCACTCCTCTTGCCCAAGCCGCGAACTCACCAGTTGGCCTAACTCAGGCCACTTTGGCGACAAAAGTCCGAGATGTGATCGTTGTAGTAGTGGCCCCGTTTGTCGTCCCCGCGATTTTGCTCGTTTTCACGCGCCTGAATCAGGCACCCACGGTTCAAGATGCTTTCTCAATAACTGATTTGGCCTTCGGCTTCGTGGCTGTCTCTATTGCCGGGACGGCCCGTGCTGTCGCTACGAAGTCTGATGCTTGGATGGCCTTCGCCGTGGGATCGGTAGTAGTCATTTGCCTACAGACCGCAATCGCCATTTCGAGCGACAACATATCTCAAGCCAACCTGCTGGCGACAACCATCCTGAGTCAGGGCGATTCGGTCGGTGCCGCCAGCGCGGAGATTCAGGGCCTTGCCACCGACTTTGAACAGACGCAGCCGGTACTCCTGCAATGGGTCATATGTTTGCTTACGCGCATCGGAATCATGATAACTTCGTTCGAACTCATCAGGAGGGAGCAGTGACGCGTAAGTCGCCTGACCCCCGGAGCGAGCGCCTACTCACGATCACTAGCGTCGCGCTGGCCGTCACATCTCTTGCGGTGGCCGTCCTGGCCGCAACTTCGAACACCTTCGAGGGGTCTGGTGTTGGGGTTTCTATTCCATGGTGGATGATAGCCGCCGTCCCGGTTGTTTTTGCCTATGCCGGCTTCACAGCCTGGATGCTGACTCATCTGCGTCGCGTACGTCACTTCGACTTCCGACTCGCGATCACCGGGCAACCCGGATCTGGAAAGACGGTGTTCGCCAACCTCCTGTACGAACGGTGCATGAACGACCGGAATCCTTACGTGTCCTTCACTGCAGATTCGCGGAGCGCCATCGCAGTTTACCAAGCAATTCGGGGGATCGATCAAGGCGCGTGGCCGCAGTCTACTGGGCTGGGCAATGTGATCCAATATGACGGCGAACTTCAGTTCGGCAAAAGAACGGTCGTCGATCTAGAAATAGGCGATACGGCCGGGGAGCACTGGCTGGACCTTGCTACCGAAGGAAGTGATGGCGCCCCGGGATTCCTTGAGTATGTGGTTTCTGCGAGAAGCATTGCGCATATTATCTCGATCGAGGACCTCTATGCCGAATCGCATGACGCCGCCAGGTCGTATGCAGTGGCCGCTGGCATGAATCACGAAGTCCAGGACTTGCGTCTGGCTGCCCAACTCGCCCGGTCAGTCGAACGGCACAACGGCAGGGCGCTGCTCGTTATCTTATCGAAAGTTGACCTGATCATACCCGATCGCTTTTCTGCATCCACGAGCAGTGAGTTGTTTCGGGTCTTCCATTCGAAGGAATTACCTTCATCCAAGATTCTCCGCGAGATGGACCGCCTTGGAGATCACAGGATTTCAGAGCGATTGACATCCCTCGCGGCGGAGTTGCAGAACTCCTTCGACTCCGTGGATTTCTGTTTCTCGTCGACCCGTACTCTGCAGGGTGGCCAGTCTGTCTCCACCTCCGAGGTCAGTGAGAATGGTATAGATGTCCTTGAGTGGATATATGGCTCTTCCCAGTTGCGGTGGGGGTAGGGGTGTGACGCGCCGGGCGAGGCAGGTGCCGGGCTGAGAAGGGTCGAGGCCCTCAAGATCGGAGGCGACCAAGCACTCCGAAGACCTCGAGGACCTCGACGATGGACAACCCTACGTCGTGCTGCGCTGCGCTCGGCGCACACAGCGCGTACTGCGACAACTGCGACCTGCTGGTGGGCCTGGACGGCTATCACGTCCTGGACGTGGCGCGCGGCCCGGACGGGCTGGTGGTGAGGGTGGAGTCACCGCCGGGTCCGGTCGGGTGCCCGGACTGCGGAGTGCGCGCGGCCTCGCGAGGTCGGCGCGAGCACCGGTTGGTCGACATCCCGGCGTTCGGGACGCCGGTGCGGCTGGTCTGGGCGAAGCGGACCTGGGCCTGCCGGGAGGCGTCGTGCCCGAGGCGCTCGTTCACCGAGACCGACGAGACCTTGGCTCCACCACGCTCGACGTGGACGACCAGGGCGAGGTCCTGGGCGGTCGGGCAGCTGCGCCGTGAGCACGCCACCGTGCACGGCCTGGCCCGCCAGCTGGGCCTGGGGTGGGACACCGTCTGGTCCGGGATCGAGCCGATCCTGACGGCCGCAGCAGCCGACGAGACCCGCTTCGCGGGCGTGCAGACCTTAGGCGTGGATGAGCACGTGTGGCACCACGTCTCGACGAAGGCGCCCGAGGACGGTGGACGCGGACCGAAGGAGCTGACCGGGATGGTGGACCTGACGACCGATGAGAACGGGCAGGTCAGGGCACGTCTGCTGGACCTGGTACCGGGCCGCTCGAAGAAGGCGTACGCCGACTGGCTCACCGCACGGGGCCACGCCTTCACCGCCAGCGTCAAGGTCGCCACGCTCGACCCGTTCCACGGGTACAAGGCCGCCATCGACGACGAGTTGGCCGAGGCGACCGCTGTGCTCGACGTCTTCCATGTCGTCGCCCTGGGGACGAAGTGCGTGGACGAGGTCAGACGGCGGGTGCAGCAGGCGACCACCGGTCACCGCGGCCGCAAGGGCGACCCGCTGTACGGCATCCAGAACATCCTGCGCGCCGGCGAGGAGAATCTCACCGACAAGCAGCGCGCCCGGATCGAGCGGGCGTTCGCCGCCAACGAGGCCCACGAGGTGGTCGACCTGACCTGGCAGTGCGCCCAGCAGTTGCGCGCCGCGTACAAGCAGACCGAGAAGGCCGAGGGCCGCAAGCTCGCCGAGCGCATCATCGCCTCGTTCCCCTCCTGCCCGATTCCCGAGGTCGCCCGGCTCGGCCGCACCCTGCGCAAGTGGAGAGAGGCGTTCCTGGCCTACTTCACCACCGGGGCCACGAATGGCGGGACGGAGGCCATCAATGGACTGGTCGAGCTGCACCGTCGCCTGGCTCGAGGCTTCAAGAACCGATCCAACTACAGGCTCCGCATGCTCCTCATCGGCGGAGGGCTCAACCTATGACCCCCACCGCAACTGGGAAGAGCCGGATATATCGCGTGGCAGTACGAGACGGCCATTCGATTAGGTGATCACTCCAGAGCACGAGCCGCAAGCTTAGCGCGCCGGATCCGCAACGGAGATTGCGACCGGGCTGTCGACTTTGATGCTTTGCTGCATTGATACTCGCACCCAAGTTGCAGGCTCTCGTCGGGCCCCCCTTAACCCGGGTCGCGACCCTGCCAGGCCATAAGCTATTCGCCGTGTTCGACCGCGACGAGGGCCGCCCCAGGCATCCGGACATCGGCGTTATGTGGGTGATCGTTGTCAAGAGGCCTCGGTGGTGTCGAGGCCGGTGATGAGCTCGTCGTAGATCGCCGCGCGGCGGGTCTGTCCCTTGGCGCAGGCGTCGGCGCGCTGGGCGAGCAGCGCTGGACGGAACACGATGGTGGTCTGGAAGAAGGTGCAGGACTCGCAGATGCTCTCGTACTCGCAGTCCATGACCTTGGGCCTGGTGCAGTAGCCGTTGCCCAGGAGGCGGTGGTGCTCGCGGTTGAGGCGGGCCATGTTGGGTCCGAGGTCCTCGGCGGGCAGTTTCGCAGGTGCCGTGTAGAGGGCGTCGACCTTGGCGGCGACGGCGAAGTACTCCTGGGCGACGGTGCGGTTGGCGATCTTGGCGTAGACCAGGGTCATGTCCAGGGACTTGTGGCCGAGCATCGCGGCGATCGCCTCCAGCGACATGCCTCGGTTGATGGCCTGGGTGGCCAGGGTGTGCCGCAGCCGGTGCGGGTTGATGTGGCCCAGCCCGGCGGCCGCGCCGGCCTTGTTGATGAACCGGGTGACGGCGTGCCGGTCGAGCTGGCGGCCGTTCTCGTAGGGGATGAGCAGCTCGTGCCCAGGGGTGACGTGCGCGGCCCGGTAGGCGCCGATGAGCTCGACCAGGTGGGGGTGCAGGGGCAGGTATCGGTCCTCGTGCAGCTTGCCGACCGGCACGTGGAGCCAGTAGGTGTCACCGATGAGGACGACGGCGTCGGACCTCAGGGAGCAGTACTCCCCGACGCGCAGGCCGGTGCGCAGCAGGACCTCCACGGTCAGGCCGATGAGCTGGCGTCTGTCGGCCTGGGCGGCGCGCAGCAGCGCGGAGGCGGAGGGGTCGTCCAGGGCCTTGGGCAGGGCGTGGTCCTGGACGGGGATGTCGCCGTGGAACATCGGCACCCGGGACGGGGCCTCGGGCCATCCCCACTCGTCGATGCGCATGAAGAACATCCGCAGCACCCCGAGCCGCTGGGCGCTGGTGGCCGGGGCCAGGGTCGGTTTGTTCTGTCCCGGGCGGGCCAGCAGCCAGGGTTTGTAGCCTTCGATCTGGGGACGGCCGATCGCCGCGACCGTGCGCACCTGCGGGTGGCACTGGATCAGGTAGGTCGCGAAGGCCCGCAAGCACTGGTCGGTGTTGTGCACGCTGCCCGGGCGCAGGATGCAGGCGATCTGCTCGAGGTAGCGGACCATGACGTCGACGATGTCCGGGACGGCCTCGGTCAGCTGCTCCCAGGTCGCGAACGGGATCGCCGCGTACGGGTTGGGCGGGCGCAGCCGCCGGCGTCCGCGCCTCATGAGGACCCCCCGGGCAGCGCAGGTCCGGGACGGCCGGAGATGCTGGTGAAGACCCGGGCCGGGGTCGGTGGTGGTGACAGCGGTGGGTCGATGGCGAAGACCTGCGCATCGATGACCTCCGAGGCGGTGCGGTACTGGGTGGCGAGCCAGTCCTCGCCCAGGTGCAGGTAGATCCGGGTGGACTCGATCGAGGCGTGCCCGGCCTGTGCCTGCACCGCTTCCAGCGGCATGCCCGCGGTCCGCAGCCGGGTCAGGCAGGTGTGGCGCAGCTGGTGACAGGTCGCCCGGTCCAGCCCGGCACGGCGCCGGGCGCCCTCGAGGACCTCGTCCAGGCCGTCCGCGCTCAACGGGTGTCCGCGCCGGGGCCGTTTGAGGCAGACGAAGACGCGGTCGGTGCCGCCGTCGTCCTGGCCCGTGCCGGCCTCGGCGGGCCGTTCGGTGTTCAGGTAGGCGGCGAGGTGGACGAAGAACGCGGGCGCGATCGGCACGTACCGCTGGTGCCCGCCCTTGCCGTCAGCGACGAACACACGCCGCTCACCGGGTCGCAGGTCCTCCAGGCGCAGGCCCAGGACCTCGCAGCGCCGCAGCCCGCCCAGCAGCATCGCCGCGACCATGGCCCGGTCCCGGTGGGTACGCAGCGCCGCGACCAGCGCGTCGACCTCCGCCGGTGCCAGGATCCGCGGCAGCGTCCGAGGCGCACGCACCAGCGGCACCCCTTGACGGGGGCGGTTGCGTTCGCGCCGGGTCGGCAGCCCCCGTGGCACCGGGTTGCGGGCCACATCGCCGCGCACGCTCAGGAAGGCGTACAGCCCGCTGATCGTCGACAGGCGCCGCCGGACCGTCCGCAAGGACACCCCGCCCGGGGCGGGCGAGCCGTCGAGCCCGACCACCGGCAGCACCGGCCCGATCCTCGGCAGCCTCCTCAGCCCGGCACGCTGGGCGGTGATGAACGCCAGCACGTCCCGGCTCGTGACCTCCGCGACCGGCTTGTCCACCACGGTGAAGAAGACCTTCAGGTCATAGATCGCGGCGAGCACAGAGTTCGGCCGCGACCTGGACGCGAGGAAGTCCAGGAAGTCATCCAGCAACGGTTCGTCGAACCTGGCCGCTGGCGACCCCGGCAACCGCTCATCGACCGGCACGAACCTCAACGACAGAGCTGACATACAGCGCCTCCTCAGCGAGACGGACACCTGCAAAGTACAGGCGCCGGTGATCCGAAGATCACCCACATATCAAGCGGAGTCGTAATGTATCGACCGCCGACTGCGCGCGAGCGCCCCAGCTGCCCGCAGCTTGCCCAGAGCGTGCGGAGCCACGCTGCCCCATTCTGGGCGAAGTGACGCATCGGGGAGCGATCGCCCGGGGAGTTTCGCTCAACGGCCTACTGGCGGCTGGGCGTGATGAGACGCCCCTCCCAGTCGGGACCTCCGGCTCCCCACTCACTCTTGCGGGGGGCGGGCGAGTTCGGAGAGCTTCGCGGCGATCTCCGCGTCGCGGCCTTGGGCGGCGTGCTGGTAGCGAAGGGCGGCCGCGACGGTCGAGTGACCGAGACGTGCCTGGAGCTCGGCGAGGGTGGCGCCGGTCATGGCAGCCATGGTCGCGCCGGTGTGCCGGAGGTCGTGGATCCTCAGGTCCTCGCGGCCGGCGGCGGCTCGGGCCTTGCGCCAGGCCGTGTGCAGCACCGTCGGCTGCAGATGACGCTGGTGCTCCCGCATGGAGGGGAACAGCAGGGCGTCCGCTCCGGAGCGCACATGTTTCTCCAGGTGCTGCTCCAGCGCGGGAACGATGTGCGGGGGCACGCTCACCTCACGGGTGCCGGCGGCCGACTTCGGGGTGCCGATGATCGGCTGGCCCCTGACCCATGACACGGCCCGGGTCACCTTGACGACGCCGCGGTTCAGGTCGAGGTCCCGCCGGCGCAGCTCGAGCACCTCCCCACCCGCAGCGCGCACCACGCGCAGAGCAGCACGAGGGCGCCGAGCTGGTCCGGCATCTCCTTCACGAGCACGTCCAGCTCGGCGAGCGTCGCCGGGCGGATCTCCTTCTTGGTCGGCGGGTTGGAGGCGGCTCGGACGCGGCACGGGTTGCTGGTCAACAGCTCGTCCGTAACGGCGGTCGTCAGGACGGCCCGCAGCAACGCGTAGGCGCGGGCGTTGACCGTCGGGTGGTCCGGCGACAAGCCGGCCCACCACCGGCGCACGAGGGCCGGCGTGAGGTCGGAGACGAGCAGGTCGCCGAACTCCGGCTCGAGGTAACGGCGCAGCAGGTGCTCGTAGCCTTCGCGGGTCCGCGGCTTGAGGGACCGGTCGGCGAGCCACTGACGAGCAAACTCGGTGAAGGTCGGTGGTGCCAGGCGCTCGGCCAGCTCCGCCCGCCGCCTCGGGGCCACCCAGTCGTCGCGGCTCGCCAGCGCGCGCTCGTGGACCAGCCACGCCTCAGCGTCAGCCTTCGAAGCGAAGGTGTGGGGAGCAGTGTGCCGTCCCAGATCCGGACCGGTGTAGCTGGCCTGCCACCGCTTCGACGGCAGCCGCCGCAGTGCCCCGAAGCCTCGTCTCGATGCCATCGCGTCCCCATTTCGTGCAACATACGTGCAACAAGGGTGCCACTTCGTGACCACTTCTGACAACGGGTGACCAGATGGACGGCGGCCGCAATCGTGGCGTTTTCGCAGGTCAGAGGTCAAATCGCTGGTCAGGAGGAGAGCTGGCGAAGGGACTCGAACCCTCAACCACCTGTTTACAAGACAGGTGCGCTACCAATTGCGCCACGCCAGCCCACCGGCCCGGAGGCCGGCGGCGCTGTCGATGCTAACCCGGGGGCGGGCCCTCAGCCGACCTTCGTGAGGATGCCGCCGTAGATCCAGCCGGTGCTGGAGCCGCCGTCGAGCTTGACCCAGCCGTTGCTGGCCAGCGTGCCCTTGACCTGGGTGCCGTGGGCGGCACCGCCGATGACGGAGTAGGACGTGCCCGGGCCGGAGCGGATGTTCGCGCCGACGCCGGCGGAGACGCGCCAGGTGGCGGAGTCGCTCGGCGGCGGGGTGGGCGAAGGGGCCGGGCCGCCGGGGTCGGTCGTCGTGAGCGTGGTCAGGCTGATGAATCTGTTGTCCGCCATCTTCACCCAGCCGTTGCTCGCGGCACCGGTGATCTTGGTGCCCTTGGCGGCACCGCCGACGACGGCGTACTGCGTCCCGGGACCGGAGCGGATGTTCGCGCCGACCGAGGCCGAGACCCACCAGGTGCCGCCGTCGGCGGGCGGGGGCTGCGGGGCCGGGGGCGGCTCGGGCGCGGGCGTCCCGGGGTCGGTCGTCGTGAGCGTGGTGAGGCTGATCCACCCGGCCCGGTCGGCGAGCTTGACCCAGCCGTTGCTCGCCGTGCCGGTGATCTTCGTGCCGGCGCCCGCGGCGCCGATGACGGCATACTGCGTGCCCGGGCCCGAGCGGATGTTGGCGCCGACGGACGAGGAGACCCACCACGTGCCGGTCTCCCCCGGCGGCGTGGGAGCCGGCGGCGGCTCCTCCCCGGGGTAGGGCTCGCTCCCGTTCTGCAGGGTCAGCCCGGCCCGCACCGAGCAGACCGGCCACGCGCCGGGACCCTGCACCTGGAGCACGCGCTGGGCGACGGTGATCTGCTGGATCTTCGTGGCCTGGTGCGCGTAGGCGGCGAACTCCTGGCCGCCAAAGCCGACCCACGTCGGGTGCCAGAACTGCAGGCCGCCGTAGAAGCCGTTGCCGGTGTTGATGTGCCAGTTGCCGCTGGACTCGCACTGCGCCACCCGGTCCCACACGTTGTGGCCGTGGGCCTGGGCGGCCGGGGCGGTGAGGCCGACGGCGGCGACGGACGCGGCACCGGCCAGGGCGACGTGGCCCGTGCGGCGCAGGGACGTCCCGACGCGGGACGGGGCGCGGTGCCGGGCGGAGCGGGGCAGGCTGGGCATCGGAGGCCTTCCGGAGGTGGGACGAGTGTGACGCCTGGGACAAGACGCCCGCACCACGGTAGGGCAGTCGCACGGCGGACGGAAGCCAGTGTGATAAGCATCACGCGTGGCGGTGCCCTCTGAGGAGGGTCGGCAGGGCTAGGGCGCGCAGCTCGTCCCGCGGGCCCACGGCCCGGGGGACTCCCCCGCAGGGAGCCGCCGTCAGAGCCAGCTGAAGGGCAGCAGGTCCCACGGGGTGGAGCCGGGCGTCAGCGGCCACCACGACACGTGCTCCCCCGTCAGCACGGCCCACGCCAGCAGACCCGCCCCGCCGAGCAGGCTCAGCGTGGTCACCACCACGGTGGCGGCTCCGGCGGGCACGCTCCCCCGCACCAGCGTCCGTGACCCCCGGCGCAACGACGTGCTTCCCAGGCCCCACCAGCCGAGCCAGCCACCGACGAGCGCGCCCGCCCCGACGGCGAGCGGGTGGTCGGGTCCGACCCCGGCCATCACCTCGGTCGTGGTGACCAGGCCGGACAGCACGAGCGGCACGATGACGCCGATCGCCACCGGCAGCAGCAGCGACAGGACGGTCGACAGGGCGGCGGTCAACAGGTGCCAGGGCGAGGCCAGGACGGCCAGCGGGATGTCTCCCCGCCGCGGCCCGACCTCGTAGCGGCGCAGCACCAGCCCCGTCAGCGACCGGTCGACGGTCCGCGCGATCAGGCCCCACAGGGCGTAGAGCCCCCAGCCGAGCAGCGGGACGACGCTCGTGACGCCGACCAGGGCGACGAGCAGCGCCGCCAGCGTGCCGGCACGCGAGCTGCGCCCGATGCGCGGGTCCGGCGCGGGCGGGACACCCTGGGCGGGCAGGCCACCCGGCGCGGGCGGGGCACCCGCGTCGGCCTGCGCGGGCAGGGCCCCGGGAGCACCTGGAGCACCCGGGTCGCCCTGCTGCACGGGCTGCTGCGCAAACTGCCGCTCTGGGTATGCGGTTCGCGGCCCCTGCCCGTCCTGCTGCCGGGATCCCTGGTCGGGTGGCGCCCAGGGTCGGCCGCTCGGCGGCGCGGGCGGGCGCTGCGGCGCCCTCCGCGTCGGGTCCACCAGGCCGTGCACCCGGGTCAGCGCCGACGTGACGTCCTCGTGCCGGGCGTAGCGCTCCAGCGCGTCGAGCACCTCGTGCTCGTCGGGCCGGCGGGCGGGGTCGGGGTCCAGGGCGGCGGCCAGCAGCGGGCGCAGCCGCTCCTCCACCCCCTCGAGCTGCAGCCGGCCCCGGGTCACCCGGTCGAGCACGACGGTCACCGGCCCCCGGCCGAAGGGCGGGTGGCCGGAGGCGGCATACGCGAGCGTCGCGGCCCAGCCCCACCAGTCGGTGGCCTCGCTGACCGCCCCGCCCTCCACGACCTCCGGCGAGAGGTAGCCGGGGGTGCCCATGACCAGCCCGGTCGAGGTGAGCCGTACGTCGTCGGCCACCTGGGCGATGCCGAAGTCGATGACGATCGGCTCGAGCGCCCCGTCGCGCCGGACCATGAGCACGTTTCCCGGCTTGAGGTCGCGGTGCACGATGTCGACCTGGTGGATCGCGTGCAGCGCCGCCGCGAGCCCCCGGCCGAGCCGCAGCAGGTCCTCCCCGCGCAACGGGCCGTCCCGCTCCACCACCCGGTCCAGCGGCGGCCCGGGGACGAACTCGGTGACGATGTAGGGCGCGGACCCGTCGACGTCGGCGTCGACCACGGCCGCGACCCGCGGGTGGTGCACGCGGGCCAGGGTGTGCACCTCGCGCCGCAGCCGCTCGCGCGCCGAGTCGTCATGGGCGATGTGCGGGCGGAGCACCTTGACCGCGACCTCGCGGCCGTGCCGGTCCTGGGCACGCCAGACGACCCCCATCCCGCCCTCTCCCACCCGGTCGAGCAGCTCGTAGCCGCCCAGGGAACGGGGCACGACCACCTCGACCGGTGCGGTCGGGTGCCCTCCCTGGGGCAGCGGGTCGGTCTTCACGAGGTCCACGGTAGGTGCTCCGGATGAGTTGGTGGTGAGAGGCGGTCGGTGCCGGGCGCGCCGTCGGCGGGCCGCGGCTAGGGTGGAAAGGCAGGGGCTCGATGCACGACAACGAACGGAAGGGACACATGGTTTCGCCCGATCGGCGCACGTTCGACTTCGTCATCGCCGCCAACCGGCTGCCCGTGGACCGGCACGTCGACAACGACGGCGGCGTGGAGTGGCGGACCAGCCCCGGGGGCCTGGTCACGGCCATGGAGTCGGTCATGCACGGTCGCGAGGCGGCCTGGGTCGGGTGGGCCGGCTTCCCCGGGGAGGCGCCCGAGCCCTTCGACGACGACCAGCTGCGGCTCCACCCGGTGCCGCTGTCGGCCGAGGAGCTGCGCGACTACTACGAGGGCTTCTCCAACGACACCCTGTGGCCGCTCTACCACGACGTGATCGTCCCCCCGACCTTCCACCGCTCGTGGTGGAACTGCTACCGCAAGGTCAACGAGCGCTTCGCCGAGGCGGTGTGCGAGGTGGCCGCCGAGGGCGCGACCGTCTGGATCCACGACTACCAGCTGCAGCTGGTCCCCGCGCTCGTGCGCGACCGGCGGCCGGACCTGCGGATCGGCTGGTTCAACCACATCCCCTTCCCGCCGGTCGAGCTCTTCTCCCAGCTGCCGTGGCGCCGCGAGATCCTGCGTGGGCTCCTGGGTGCGGACTTCCTGGGCTTCCAGCGCCCCGACGACGCCCGCAACTTCATGCGCGCCTGCCGGGCCCGGCTCGGCACCACCACCGTGGGGGACCGCGTCGTCTGGCGGGGCGCCGACGACGACCGGCTCGGCGCGTCCCCTCGGACCGTCCGCGCCGCCGCCGTGCCCATCTCCATCGACGCCGACGGGCTGCGTGAGCTGGCCCGCCGGCCCGAGGTGGTGGAGATGGCCAAGGAGATGCGCGCGTCCTTCGGCAACCCCAAGGTGGTGCTGCTCGGGGTGGACCGGCTCGACTACACCAAGGGCATCCGGCACCGCCTGCAGGCCATCGGCGAGCTCTTCGAGGACGGCGAGATCTCGCCCCCGGACGTCACCTTCGTCCAGGTCGCCACCCCCAGCCGCGAGCGCGTCGACGCCTACCGCACCCTGCGCGAGCAGATCGAGGCCACCGTCGGCCGGATCAACGGCGACTTCTCCCACCTCGGGGACATCGCGGTCCACTACCTCCACCAGACCTACGACCGGCAGGACATGGCCGCCCTCTTCCAGGTCGCCGACGTCATGCTGGTCACCCCGCTGCGCGACGGGATGAACCTCGTGGCCAAGGAGTACGTCACCGCCCGGCACGACGGAGGCGGGGCCCTCGTCCTCTCGGAGTTCACCGGCGCCGCGGAAGAGCTGCGGCACGCCTACCTGTGCAACCCGCACGACATCGCCGGCCTTAAGGAGACGATCCTGCGCGCCGTCCGGGACAGCCCGCAGGAGAAGACGCGCCGCATGCGGGCGCTGCGCCGCCGGGTGCAGCGCAACGACGTGCAGCGGTGGGCCGACGACTTCCTCGCCGCGCTCGCGGCCGCGCCCGGCCGGCCCTCCCGCGAGGAGGCAACGGAATGAGCGCGCTCGACCCCGACCTGCGGAGCGCGCTGGCCACCTTCGCCGGCCACCCCCGCGTCCTGGTCGCCACCGACTTCGACGGGGTCCTGGCCCCGCTCGTGCTCGACCCCCTGGACTCCCGCCCCGTGGAGGGGGGTATGCCGGCGCTCGAGGGCCTTGCCGCCCTCCCCGGGGTCACGGTGGCGCTCGTGAGCGGCCGGGCCCTGGAGCCGCTGCGGACGCTCTCGGGCGCGCGGGACCCGCTCGTCCTCGTCGGCAGCCACGGCGCGGAGGACTCGCGGCGGGAGGGCGGTTTGGCCCTGGACGAGGAGCAGAAGGCACTGCTGGAGACCCTGTCCGGGGAGCTGGAGACCCTGGCGGCCGGCCACCCGGGCGTGCGCGTGGAGGTCAAGCCCGCCGCGCGGGTGGTGCACACCCGGGGCCTGGCCCCCGAGGTGGGTGGTCCGGCCCTGGAGGCGGCGCTCGCCCTGGGCCAGCGGCACCCCTCCTTGGTGGTGACGCCGGGCAAGGAGGTGGTCGAGCTCGCCGTCTCCCACGTGGGCAAGGGCCCGGCCCTGGTGGCGCTCGCCGACGAGGTGGGCGCGGACGCGACCCTCTACCTCGGCGACGACGTCACCGACGAGCAGGGCTTCGCCGCCCTGGCCGACGACCCGGACCGGGCGCGGGCCGCCCGCCGGCTTACCGTGCGCGTGGGTGACGGGCAGACTGTGGCGCAGCACCGCATACCGGATGAGCACGCGGTCGTCGAGCTCCTGGAGACGCTGCTGGCGGCCCGGCGCGAGGCCGGGCCGGCCCGCTGACCAGACCACCCGCTGGTCAGACGGTCGCCCCCGCGGCCTGCCGGACCCCCGTCGAGCGGCGCAGGATGAGCTCGGGCTCGAAGAGGTACTCCCGGTGCTCGCCGGTCCCTCCCCCGACCTCCTCGAGCACCGCCGCCACTGCGGCCTCGGCCATGCCGTCGACGTCCATCCGGATCGTCGTCAGCGGCGGGTCGACGAACCCCATGAACGTCGCGTCGTCGCTGCCCACGACCGACAGGTCCTCCGGCACGCTCAGCCCCAGCTGACGAGCCGCCCGGATCGCGCCCAGGGCCATGACGTCCGAGCCGCACACGATCGCGGTCGCCCCCCGCTCCACCAGCATCCGGGCGGCCGCGCCGCCGCCCTCAAGCGTGAAGATGGTGGTCGCCACGAGGTCGGCCGGGTCACCGGGCAGGTCGGCCATCGCCGCCGTGAAGCCCTCGATCCGGCGCTGCACGGGGACGTAGCGCTCCGGGCCGGTCGCGAAGCCGATCCGCTCGTGCCCAAGCTCCCGCAGGTGCCTCACCGCCAGGTGCATCGCGGTGACGTCGTCGTGGCTGATGAAGGAGGCGTCGATCCCCTCGCGCCAGCCGTTGACCAGGACGATCGGCAGTCCGCGCTCGCGCAGGCGGGTGTAGCGCTCGATCCCCGCCCGGGTGTCGGCGTGCTGCCCGCTGACGAAGACGATGGCGGAGACGCCCCGGTCCAGCAGCATCCTCACGTACTCGTCCTCGTGCACCCCGCCGGGCGTCTGGGTGCACAGCACGGGGGTGTAGCCGGCGGCCGCGAGCGGCGTCTCGATCTGCTGGGCGAAGACGGGGAAGACCGGGTTGGTCAGCTCCGGCACGACGAGCCCGACCAGCCCCGCGCTGGAGCGCTGCAGCTTGCTGGGCCGGTCGTAGCCGAGCACGTCCAGCGCGGTGATGACCGCCTGCCGGGTGCCGGCGGCGACCCCCGGACGGTCGTTGAGGACCCGACTCACGGTGGCCTCGCTGACGCCGGCGTAGGCGGCCAGGTCGGCCAGCCGGCTGCGGCCGGCCGCGGGGGGGACCGGCGTGGGGGCGCCGGGTTCGAGGTCGTCACCAGCCACCCCGGAAGTCCTCGGGCACCGGCTGCCAGGCCGGAGCCGCCGTCGTCCAGGTCCACACCTGCACGCCGGGCCCGTCTGCGCCGACCACCAGCCCGGTCTCCCCCACGGTGACGCCCCCGCCGTGGGCCGCGGCCCCGGCTGCCGCACCGGGGACCGAGGCCCACGGGACCTCGACCGGGGCGTGGGCCGCGCGCGCGACGTGGACCAGGGCCGACTGCTCGGGGTGCTCCCGCACGAAGACCATGGCGTCACCCTCGGCGTGGAGCCACCGCATGCTCCCGGAGGACAGCGCCGGGCTGGAGCGGCGCAGCGCGACGAGGGCACGGTAGTGCGCCAGGAGGTTCTCGTCCCACAGGTCGGGGTCGGTGCTGCCCCACGGCATCGGCCGGCGTCCGTGCTCGCCGAAGTCACCGCGCATCCCGATCTCGTCCCCGTAGGTGATCATCGGGATGCCCGGCACGGTGAGCAGCAGGCCGGCGGCCACCTTGACGTGGTCGAGGTCGTCCCCGACGAGGGTGCGCACCCGGGTCGTGTCGTGCGAGCCGACGAGGGTCATGCTGTGGACCAGCGAGCGCCACGGCACCAGCGCCGAGAACTGCCGGATCGTGTCCGCCACCAGGTCCGCGCCCAGCCGCGGCGCGCGCAGCGGGCTGCCGAGGAACTTGGGGGCGAAGCCGACCGCCCGCAGCCACGTCCACAGCGGCCGGGTGAAGCCGGAGTAGTTCATCACCCCGTGCCAGCCGTCGCCGAGCGCGTCCCGGCTGTGGTCGTGGGTGTGCTCGGCGACCAGGAGGCCCTCGCCACCGGTCGCGCGGTCGACGGCCGCGCGGGTCTCGCGCGCCACCTCGTGCGACAGGTCGGTCTCCTTGTAGCGCCCCGTCATGTTGGCCACGTCCACGCGCCAGGCGTCCAGGCCCTTCCCGGGGCCGAGCCACCGCTCGATGACCGAGTCGGGCCCCTCGGTGAGGGCCGCGCGCAGGGCGGGGTTGCGGTGGTCCAGCTTGGGCAGGCTCTCCACCCCCAGCCAGGTGACCCACTCCCCCGGCGTCCTGGGGTCCCGCACGTACCACCCGCCGTAGGGACCGTCCGGGTCCTGCCGGGCTGCGACATACCACTCGTGGGCGTCGCCGGTGTGGTTGAGGGTGATGTCGCCCATCACCCGCAGCCCGCGGTCGTGCGCGGCCCGCTGCAGGCGCAGCAGCGCCTCCGTCCCACCCAGCACGGGGTCCACGGTGTCGAAGGTCGACGCGTCGTAGCGGTGGTTGGAGCGGGCGGGGGAAGACCGGGGTCAGGTAGAGCACCGTGGCGCCCAGGTCGACGAGGTGGTCGAGATGCTCGGCCACGCCGTCGAGGGTGCCGCCGAAGACCTGGCGGGGGCCCTCGTCCTTGCGGGTCGTGACGGGCTCGTCCCAGCGTGCCGGGATCGCCCAGTCGGGCAGGTCGGTGCGCGGACCGCCGGGATCGCCCCCGGGCTCGACCGAGGCGTCGCGGGCGAACCGGTCAGGGAAGACCTGGTAGACCACGGCCCCCTGCGCCCACGCGGGCGGCGCGGGGAAGGTGACGATCCGGAAGTCCTCGGCGTCCGGGACGTCCCGCAGGTGCATCCCGCTCGCGGTGAGCCACCGGTATGCCGGGGGGCGCTCCGGGTGGTCCTCGTCCCCCTCGGCGTCGCCGGCGGAGTCGAGCAGGAAGCGGTAGTTGGTGACCGGGTTGTGGCAGCGCACCTCGGCCTGCCACCACCGCTCGTGCTCGTCCTCGTGGACGACCCGGGCGTCGGTGAAGAACTGCTCCCCGTCCGGGGTCGTCCGCACGTGCACCGCCGTGACCCGGGCCGCGTGCGGGACGCGGACCCGGACCCCCACGACGGCGCCCGGGGTGGGGGTCTGGTCCGAGACGTAGAGCGGCGACCCGTCGTGATGGGGCTCGACCGCGGAGATCACTTGACGGAGCCGCCGGTGAGTCCGCCGATCAGCTGCTTCTGCAGCGCCAGGTAGACCAGGACGACCGGGAGCGAGGCGAGCAGCGCTCCGGCCACGAACTGCCCGAAGTAGCGGTTCTGATCGGCGTTGCGTGTCGCCCACAGCCCGACGGCCAGCGTCTGGTTGTCCGAGCTGCTCAGGAAGATGCTGGCCAGCAGGAACTCGCCCCACAGGCCCACGAAAGCCAGGATGCCCACGGTCGCCAGGATCGGACGGACCAACGGCAGGATGATGGTGAAGAAGACCCGCGCGTGGCTGGCACCGTCGATCTTCGCCGCCTCGTCCAGCTCCTTGGGGATGGTGTCGAAGTAGCCCTTGAAGAGCCAGATGTTGCTGCCCATCGCCCCGCCCAGGTAGACGAGCAGCAGGCCCCAGATGGTGTTGAGGCCGATCCCGGGCAGCACGTTGCCGACGTTGGCGAAGGTGATGTAGAGGGCGACGAAGGCCAGCACCGCGGGGAACATCTGCACGAGGAGGATGAAGAGCAGGCCGAAGCGCCGGCCCGTCCAGCGCAGCCGCGAGAAGGCGTACGCGGCGGCCGCACCCAGCAGCAGGGTCGCCGCGGTGGCGACGACGCAGATGATGAGCGAGTTGCGGTACCACGTCCAGTAGGGGCGGGC